>NZ_JBNWCL010000002.1:0-500755 GCF_053522445.1 Agrobacterium sp. 22-221-1 | reverse complement strand
GGCGGAGGTCCAAAAGCCAGCAGGCGGTCTCTAACGACCAGGATTCCGACGGCCTTCCGCCCGCACTCTACATAGCACAAATCCAATACACAGGATTCCGGCTCAAGCCCGGAATGACGGAAGCGATATGTTTTGCCCGTCGGAGCAGTTCTACGGGGTCTTGCAGCAAACAAAAAGGCGCGGGGGTAAGCCGCGCCTTTTCCTGAGTAACCGCTGTGTCGGCGAATTACCGCTCCTTACTCACTTCTTCAAACCGCGAAAGCCAGGGGCTGACGATCATGCCCTTGACGTCACTGCGGAAGGCGGCGGTGTCGATGACTTCGGAGAAGGGCTGAATGGACATGACGATCTCGTCCATATAGCCCTGCAGCTCCTCATAAAGCTTCGTCTGTTTCGCCACGTCGCGCTCCACCAGCGCCGCCTCGATCATCTTGTTCAGCTTCTCATCGAAGAAGCTGGTGCGCCAGCTCTGGTAATTGGTGAGCTTGGCGTCATCGGCATTGTTGGGGTTATAGGCGATGGAGCGCAGATTATTGTCCGGGTGCGGCTGCTGGCCGCCGCCGCCGCGGCCGAGCAGCAGTTCGAAGTTACGTTCGCGCATCGCGCCGTAAATCTGGTCACCGGAGCCGCTGATCAGTTCGGCCTGAATGCCGGCCTGGGCCAGCGTGTTCTGGATCGCCGTCGCCGCCTTCATGAAGGGGTCTTCCGAAAGTACGCGCAGCGTGGTCTTGAAACCGTTCGGATAACCGGCCTCGGCCAGAAGCGCCTTGGCTTTTTCGATGTCGAGCTTGTAGCCCTGATCCGGCAGCGCGCCCATGACGCCGGTGCTGAGGGAGCGCTGATGCAGCTTGCCGTAATAGGGCATGACCGCCTTGTCGAGACCGTCGTAATCGATCAGGTAACGCAGGGCCTCGCGTACCTTCTTGTTCGCGAATTTCTCATCCTTCATCGAAACGCTGAGGTAATAAAAACCGGAGCCGGGTGTGGATTCGATGGTGACGGCCTTGTCGGCCTCGAGCGATTTCAGATCCGGGGCCTGCAGGGAATAGGCAACGTCGATATCGCCTTTTTCCAGCATCAGCCGCTGCGATTGCGATTCCGGCAGATGACGCATCAGGATGCGCTTCATCTTTGCCTTCTCACCCCAATAATCGTCGTTGCGGGTGAGGATGATATATTCGTTGGATTTCCACTGCGTCAGCTTGAAGGGGCCGGAGCCGGCGGAATTCAGCGTCAGCCATGCGCCGCCCAGATCGCCGTCCTTTTCATTCTCAAGCGCCGTCTTGCTGTCGATGATCGAGCCGGGACCGTTCTGTGCGAGGATCATGAGCAGCAGGTTCGGGTCGTCGGGCTTCGGGATATTCAGCACGAAGGTCTGGTCGTTTTCGGCGATGAACAGCTTGTCGGCCTCTTCCAGCTTAAAGCCGCGTGTTTTGAGGAAAGACGATTGCGCCAGATTGCGGGCGAGCAGGCGTTTCAGGCTCCATGCCACGTCCTTGGCCGTCACGGCGTTGCCGGAAGCGAATTTGGCATCGGCACGCAGATGGAAACGGATGGATTTCCGGTCCTCGGCAATTTCCCAGCGTTCGGCAAGGCGTGGCTGAACGCTGCGGTCTTTCGGGGAAAGCACGACCAGCGTGTCATAGACATTGTTCAGAACCTGCACGGTCTCGCGGCCGGTAATGGCGGCGGGATCGAGGGTGAGGATATTGCTCATGGTCGTGGCGACGATGAGCTGGTCCTTCGGCGTTTCGGCAAAGGCGCTGAGCGGCATGGCGCCGATCAGCAGGGCGCCAAGCGCTGCGGTTGCAAGAAAATGTTTCATCTTTCCTCCCAATACGGCCGGTTCATACGGCCTTTCCACGTTTCGATCCACACGCCCGGTTCCTCCTCGGGCGTCGCAGGATCAGCCAAGAATCTCTCTGACCGGAGCTGCGAGCGCCCGGCCGATTGCCGCCGTTGCCGGCGCATCCAGATGCACGCCATCGACCGGTGAGGCGCTGGCCACCGACCCGGCATCGAAGAAGGCATGTCCGAGTTCGGCGGTGAGTTTGCGGTAAAGCGGCGCAAGCCTGAGCGATTGCCCGATATCCCGCCCGCCGGCAGGTTCGCCGCCCGGGCCTGCGACGCAGGGCGGCGGGGAGACGATCAGCAGTTTCGGCACGGCCTCGCGCGGTTTGTAGATGAAGGTCTCGACGATCTGCGCCAGCCGCCGCATGCCGGAAACCGCAGCTTCCGCCCGCCCGCCATGCACTGGCTTGATGTCGTTGGTGCCGAGCATGATGATGACCAGATCGAGCGGCATGTGGCAGGACAGCGCGATCTCCAGCGCCCGCGCGCCGTTGCGGCAGGCGGGGCCTGCATGGTCGTCATAGCAAGTGGTGCGCCCGCCAAGCCCTTCCGGGTGAACCTTCGCTTTCCCGGAAAGCGCGGCCTCCAGCACCTCCGGCCAGCGATATTCGGCGGGGTGCCGCAGACCCGTTGCCGGGTCCGCGCCCCAGGTGAGGCTGTCTCCGAAGGCGAGCACCGTTTTCATCGCCCGTTACCTCACCCGGTTGTTGTCGATGAAGGTAAAATCGATGTCCTCGCCAAGGCCCGGCCGATCAGGGACATGGACGAAGCCGTCGCTGTCCATCGGGTCGGACAGCGATTTTAGATAATCGTGGCCGTCATCATATTCGAGGAAGGGGTGCAACAGGCCGCGCTCATACCAGCGGCAATTCTTGGTGGCGGCGACAACATGCAGGTTCATGGCCGTGTTGCCATGCACCTCGCATTCCATGCCGAAGGCTTCTGCCAGATGCATGGTCTTCAACGCCGGGGTGATGCCGCCGACATCGTTGACGCCGGTGCGCAGAATATCGCAGGCGCCGGCCTTGATCCATTCCGCGCGATGCCAGTGCTTGCCGGCCGCACTTTCGGGGCCGACGACCGGAATATCGAGATTGTCGGAAAGCCATTTGTAGGAGGATAGCGACTGCTCATCCATCGGCTCTTCGATCCAGTCGAAGCCGAGTTTTTCGAGGCCACGCCCAAGCGCCAGCGCATCGGTGCGGGAATACCAGTGGAAGGCGTCGATCATCAGGCGAATATCGGGGCCGACCGCCTCGCGCACGGCCGCGCAGGCCTTGAGATCCATCTTCACATCCGGCGCCCAGCTGACGGGCGGCATCCAGGTGTGCAGCTTGATGCCCTTGTAGCCGCGCTTCACCAGCGTTTCGGCAAAGCGGCCGTAGTCTTCAGGCGTCGCAAGCCCGCCCTCCAGCTCGTCGCCGCACATGATGGAGCCATAGGCGAGCACCTTGTCGCGATAGCTGCCGATTAACTTGTATACAGGTTGATTGAGCGAGCGGCCGGCAAGGTCCCACAGGGCGCAATCCACCACCGCCAGCGTACGGTCGGTCAGCTGCGCGGCCGAACCACGCTGCCAGTGGGCAAGGTCCTGCCATAGCCGTTCGCGGTCGCGATGGTCTTCACCGATCAGAACTTTCTTGACGAATTTTTCGATGACATGCGGGCGAACGATCTCCGGCGCGGTGAAGGAGTGGCCTTCCTGACCGTCTTCGGTGCGGATGGTTAGCATGGCCTGTTCCACCTGATGCGCCGGCCCCGGATGCGCGTGACCGGCACTGTCCGAGTGCCGACGGGTCGTCGTGCGGAAAACACGGACCTCGACGTCGGTGATGATCATAATTCCTCCCTCATGCAGGTATGGCAGCGTTTGCGGTTGCTGCAATGTCATACATGTATTCGTTATTTGTCAACATGTATGATAATCTGTATTACATGTTGATGCGGAAAATCAAGGCCATTTGCGCACGGTGTTGCACAGGTCATCGGTGAGACCGGGCTCCTGAGGGGGATTTTGCGTCTTGGCGGAAGAAAATCTGAAGGGAGGCATGAGCGTGGCCTATGCCGAATGGGATGTAATCCATAATTTTAGTAGATTATTGAATCGCGCAATGATCTTTCAACAAAGGCCGGGACTATAAACGAACATGCCGTGCCAGCCGTGCCTGTCATCATGCATTCTGCGTGGGTATGCGCCGCATTGAACGGCTGTCCGGAACGTGGATGGCTGCATCTGCGCTGCTGAGCTTCAACACTCATTTCCGGACCTTACAGCCATGCCCCTTTCCCATATCTCCCACTTCGCCTTTCTGGTTCCCGGCAATTATCACGATGATGATCCTGCCGAGGGGCTGGAAGAAACCCTGCAGCTTTTCGAAGCCGGAGAGGCGCTGGGTTATCACAGTGCCTGGGTTCGCCAACGCCATCTGGAAAGGGGCGTGTCATCGGCGGCTACTTTCCTCGCCGCGGCATCGCAGCGCACGAAACGGATCGGCCTCGGCACCGCTGTCATTCAGCTTGGTTACGAAAATCCTTTCAGGCTGGCGGAAGATCTGGCCACCGTGGATGTCCTGTCGCGTGGGCGATTGAATGTTGGGGTTTCCGTTGGCGCACCGCCCTTCGCCCATCTCATTTCGGATTATGTCGATACGGTTCCCGATGCGGACTACAGCCACGCCCGCGCCGAAAGGCTGGCGAGGGCTTTGAGATCGGAACCGCTGTCCAGCGAGACGGAAGCGGGCAATGCAGCCGGTGCGCAGGTGCCGCGCCTGCGGCCAGTCGCCGAGGGGCTGACGGATCGGTTATGGTATGGCGGCGGATCGCAGAATTCCGCGCGCTGGGCGGGAAAGGCGGGCTTCAATCTTCTGACGGGCAATATCGTCAGTGGCGAAAATACCGATGATTTTCTGACCGCGCAGGCGGCGCTGGTCAGCCGCTTCCGGCAGGAATGGGCGCATGAGCGCCAGCCGCGTGTCGCTCTTGGCCGAGTGATCCTGCCGACCGATAGCGCGAGCCCCGCGACCCGCCGCCGTTACAAGGAATTCGCCGCCGAGCGTGACAAGCGCACGACCTCGCCGCATGGCGCGCGCCGCACGCTTTTCCTGCCCGATATCGTCGGGACGACGGACGAGATTCTGGAGAAGCTGTCGCGCGATCCCGTTCTGCCGCTCGTCTCGGAATTCCGTCTCGAACTGCCCTATGAATTCCAGCCGGAAGATTATCGCCAGATCGTCACGGATTTCGCCTCCACCCTGCCGCAGCTTTCGGGCGGGCGGCCCGTTTTGAAAGTGGCGACGGGCCAATAAAATGCCCCGCTCCCGCTATTCCCATCTCCAGCGGGAATAGCGGGAGGACACCTTCAACAGTGCCATATCTGCCGTTCAATCTGGATAAGGCAGGCCATAGCGGTCACGTATTGTCGCGCCTTCGTATTCGCGCGGGTAAACACCGCGATCCTGCAACACCGGCACGACCTTTTCGACGAATTCGGCAATATCATCGGGCGCGCGCGGTGGCTGCAGGGTGTAACCATCCACCGTGCCATCCTGCCAGAGGTCGATGATGCCATCCGCCACCTCTTCCGGCGTGCCGAGCAGCAGTCGGTGGTGCCCTTCGGAGCGGCGCACGGCTTCACGCGCGGTGAGCTTTTCGTGGGTCAGCAGTTCGGAAAGGCCAAGCCCCATGCCAACGGCCCATTGCCGGTTCTGGTCGGGAATGAAGCGCTCGCCATCGAGTTTTATATCCGGGTTGAAGTCGCGCGGATCAATGCCGTTTTCTTTGGCGAAACGCACCAGAAGCCCGTCTTCCGAGCCTGTGCCGCTGAAGAGTTCATGCTTGCGCAACGCTTCCTCACGGGTCTCGCCGAGAATGACGACAAGGCCGGGAACGATGCGGATGCCGGAGGGATCGCGGCCGAGGGAGATGGCGCGGTCACGAACCTTTTTGCCGAAGGCCTGACCCGCCGGGCGGGACAGGATGTTGCAATAGATGATCTCGCCATGGCGTGCCGCCAGATCGATGCCGCCTTCGGAGGCGCCGGCCTGTGCGATGACGGGATGCCCCTGCGGCCCGCGCGGAACGTTGAGCGGGCCTTTCACATGGAAATATTGTCCCTCATGATCGATGGTCTCGGCGGTCGCCGTATCCCAGAAACGCTCTTCCGGCACCTCGCCTTCGCGGCGTGGATCCCAGCTCGACCAGAGTTTTTTCGCCACGTCGAGAAATTCGGTGGCCTTGGCATATCTCTCGCTGCGCGGTGGCAGCGGATCGTTGCCGAAATTGGCGGCGACATTGGGATTGAAGGAAGAGACGATGTTGACGATCAGCCGGCCGCCGGTAACGAGATCGATGGATTGGGTTCGTCTGGCGAAATTATAGGGCGAGTTATAGGTGGAGGACACCGTCGCCACAAAGCCGATATCCGGCACCTGTGCGGCAAGCGATGTCGAGAGAATGAGCGGGTCGATGGTATGAAACGGGCGGCTTGCCGGGTCGGTCAGCAATGCCGGGTGGTCGGAAAGGAAAACGGCGTCGAACCGGCCCTTATGGGCCAGTTCCGTCAGCCGGCGATAATAGCCTATGTCGTTGATGTCGTGCCGGTCTCCGCTCCGGTATTTCCAGGCATTGGCGAGGTATCCGGTGGTGTTGATGCCGACATTGAGATTGAGCCGGCGTTTGGTCTTGCTCATGCTGCCACGTTTCTTTCAGGTCTGTTGGATTACCGGCCCGTATGACCGGCGCAATTGCGGGAAGCGTAACAGCCGGGGGTCCGGTCGCGAGTTAAAAATCCTTGCTGCTCGGAGAAGAAAAACTTTCATCCGTGGCAGCCCCCAAGCGGCGGTCGACTGCGAGAAAGGGGTGAGGCGGGCTGGGGAATCCGACCCGAAATCTTGCCATTCTCGAAAGGATATTCCGTTGTCTTGGCGAAGCACTCACAAGATGGAAACGAATTTCCCCAATCGCGCTTGAAATAGTACACTTTATCTATAGAAAATATTTTATGGCGTGTAGCGTGCCGTTCAGATCGCAATTTCGAGGACGAACGCCATGGCTGATGCCGCCCTTCGCCAGATAACCCAACCCGTAACCGTGTGGTACACACGCTGCCCGGCGCCCACGCCGCTTTCCATCGCGGCGCAACTGGGCTGGATCGAGGACAGTTTCTCCACCCATGGCATCTCTGTTTCCTCCATTCGCGACGCGGCCGATCCGGCCATTCGCCAGAGCCATTTCGATCATCGTCTGGACTGGTCCTTCCGTCAGGGCGGCAATATTCCGCCGATCTGGGCGAGATCCGGCGGCCGGAAAACACGGCTGGTGGGGTTGACGAGAACCGACGAGTTTCAGGCCGTCATCGCTTTGCCAGCAAGCGGAATAAGCAAGGGCGACGACCTGAAGGGACGGCGCATCGGCCTGCCGAGACGGCCGAATGAAACCATCGATTTCCAGCGTGCGACATCGCTCAAGGGCATCGTTTCGGCGCTGACGGTCTCGGGCCTCGCCGTTGCGGATGTCGAGCTTGTCGATCTCACGGCGAAAGAGCCGGTGTTGCTCGATCCCTCTGACGACAGGTTCCATGGTCTGCGCCGGCGGTTTCCTTATGGCGAGGAGATTGCAGCGCTGCATCGGGGCCAGATCGATGCGTTTTTCGTCAAGGGCGCGGAAGGCGTCACCGTCGCCAATCTGATCGGTGCGCAGGTCGTGGTGTCGACAGGTTTCCACCCCGATCCGAAAATCCGCATCAACAACGGCACGCCGCGCCCCTTGACGGTGGACGCCACCTTTGCCGATGAGCGGCCCGATCTGGTGGCGGAACTCGTCGCCACCGTACAGCGGGTTGCCCAATGGGCAAATGACAATCCGGCGGAAGCCGTGCGTTTCATCGCTCGTGAGATCGGCGTCAGCGAGGAGGCGGTTCTGGCTGCGAATGGCCCGGATGTGCACCGCAATCTGAGGCTCGATCTCGATCCGGACGAGCTGGATGCGCTGAGCCACTTCAAGGATTTCCTGCTGGAATGGAAATTTATCCCCGAAGATTTCGATGTGCGGGACTGGGCCGATCCACGCGCCCTTTCTTTCGAGCAAGATGCTGCGCAACGCAGTGCGGGAAAGTGAGGGCGTCATGACAGCCACCATTCTTGTAACGGGCGCAACCGGCAAGCTCGGCCGACGTGTCGTCAGCCGTCTCTTGCAGAAAGAGGCGAAGGTTCGGGTGCTGACCCGCAGGCGCGAGGATGCGCTCAAGCTCTGGGGCGACAGGGTCGATATCTCGGAGGGAAATTTCTCCGACCCGGCCAGCCTGAAGGAGGCCTCGCGCGGTATCGGGACCGTCTTTCTGCTTTCCCCCATTGGTGAAACGCTGGTGGCGGACCAGAATGCGGTCATCGATGCCGCCCTCTCAGCCGGTGCGTCGCGGATCGTGAAAATATCCGGCTCCGACTGGACCATTGAGAATGCCGGATATTCCATTTCGGGGGCGGCGCATGCCGAGGTGGAAGCGCATCTGGCTGGAAGCGGTATCGCGTATACCGTGCTGCGGCCGAATGCCTGGATGCAGGTTGCGCTGGAACCCGTTGTCGCCGCGCTGCGCAAGGGGGAGGATGTGCCCGCCCGCTTTGGCGACGCGGCTGTCTCCTTCATCGATGCGGACGATATTGCCGATGTCGCGGTTCATGCGCTCACCACAAGCGCACCTGTTTCCGGCGTCCTGGTGCTGACCGGTGGCGAAGCCCTGTCGGCGCTGGAAATCGCCCGCATCGCGGCGCGCATCCAGCATCGGCCCGTGGGAATTTCGGACAATACCGCCCCGGCCTTGCCGCCACATATAGGCGCGTTTGAACAGAAGGCGATCGGCGAATTCGGCCAACTCATCCGCAAAGGTCTTGCGGCGTCCGTCAACAATACCGTCCAGCAGATTACCGGCCGGTCGCCCCGCAGCGTGGAGGACTATCTGCGTGTCCGGCTGGCAACCACCCCGCAGGATCATTCCGAGGGAGAAAAGACATGGCGCTGACTGTTCCGCTGCCTGAAGGTCCCGAGCTGAAAGATCTCGACTTGAAAAGCCCGGCCGATTTCGAAGACAGCCCGCTCAGCCGGGCGGTGAAGCAGCCGCTGATGCTGGGCCTGTTCCTCAATTTGCAGGACATCAATTTCTCCAGCCTGCCGACCAGCAACAGCTGGACCTTCGATTACAATGTCGAACTGGTGAAGCGCGCGGAAGAGCTTGGTTTCGAAATCGCCTTCAGCCGCACGCAATGGCTGCCCAAGGGCGGTTATGATGGCGAATCCTCGCTCGACAGTTTCATCGCGCTTGGTGCCATGGCGGCGGTCACGAAGAACATTCTGCTGATCTCCACCATCCATGTGCTTTATGGGCCGCTGCATCCGCTGCATCTGGCCAAATATGGCGCGACGCTGGATCATATCGCCAAGGGACGCTGGGGCATCAACATCGTCACCGGCCACCGCGCCATCGAGCATGAAATGTTTGGCTGGCAGCGTATCGACCACGACAAGCGCTACGACATGGCCGGCGAATTGTTCGATGTTCTTCATCGCCTTTGGGGTGAGACCGAGAATTTTTCCTATGAAGGCAAGCTCAATCCCTGGGCGATCAACAATGGCTGGATCACGCCGAAGCCTGCTTTCGGACGCCCGCCGCTGGTGACCGCGACAGGTTCGCCCGCAGGCATCGATTTCGCCGCCCGGCATTCCGATCTGGTTTTCGTCACCTCGCCCGGTGGCGCGCATATAGACAGCGCGCTGGAAACGCTTCCCGATCATGTTGCGACCATCAAGAACCGCGCCAAGGCCTATGGCCGGCAGGTGAAGACGATCATCAACCCGATCATCGTCAGCCGCGATACGGAGAAAGAGGCGATCGCCTATGCGGATGCCATCGAGGCCGGAAAACCTCAGCCCGGCACCCGCGCCTTCGCCACCAATAATTACGACAGCGACGCCCATGCCTGGCGCGGCCGCGGCGATGCGCGCCACAAGCAGGGGCGCAATCTTGGCGGCAATATCGAGATCATCGGTTCGCCGGAGCAGGTGGTCGAGCAGCTTGTCGGTCTGAAAAAGGCCGGGATCGATGGGGTTCAGCTGAATTTCTACGATTTCCGCGAGGACCTCGACTATTTCGCCGAGCGCATTCTGCCTTTGATAAAGGAGGCTGGCCTGAGGCTCTGAGGCCTCTCCCGCTGCATTTTCCAGTTCCGAAACCCACACTTCGCAATCGCCCGATTGCGAAAACGATATTTTTTGCCCTGAGGAGATACCGTGAATATCGCCGTCGATCCCGTCAAAACGCCCGTACCTAAAATCATAGACCGGATCGGGACCTATGTTCCCGAACTCGTCTCCATCCGCCACGATCTGCACCAGCATCCGGAAATCGGTTTCGAGGAGGTCCGCACCTCCGGCATCGTCGCCGAAAAGCTCGCCTCCTGGGGCATTGAGGTGCATCGCGGATATGGCAAGACCGGTGTGGTCGGCGTGCTGCGCGGCCGCCATGCGGACAACCGCTCTATTGGGCTGCGGGCGGACATGGATGCCCTGCCGATGCCGGAGGAAACCGGTCTGCCCTATGCGTCGGTCTATCCCGGCAAATTCCACGGATGTGGGCATGATGTGCACACCACCATCCTGCTCGGCACCGCCCGTTATCTGGCGGAAACCCGCGATTTCGCCGGCACGGTGGTGTTTATTTTCCAGCCGGCCGAGGAAGGTCTCGGCGGGGCGCGCGCCATGATCGCCGACGGGCTGTTCAAGGACTTCCCCGTCGATGAGATTTACGGGCTGCACAATTCCTCCCATGCCGCGCCCAATCATCTGAAGGTTTCACCCGGCACCATTCTGGCGGGGGCGGATTTCTTCGATATCCGGCTGAAGGGCAGGGGTGCCCACGCCGCTCACCCCGATGTTTCGCGTGATCCGGTGCCGGCGACGGGTGAACTGATCCAGGCACTGCAAACCATCGTCAGCCGTAACGTGCCGCCGACCGATCCTGCCGTCCTGTCGATCACCCGCATCGAGGCGGGATCGGCCTATAACGTCATTCCCGAAACAGCAGCGATTGCCGGCACGGTTCGGGCCTTCTCCGACAGCGTGCGCGAAACCATAAGGGAGCGCATCCGCACGATTTCCGATCACATTGCTGCGGCTCACGGCCTCACCGCCGAGGTGGATATTCGCGACATATTCTCGGTTCTTACCAATGACGATGCATCTGTGGGGATCGTCGCCGGCGTGGCGCGTGAGGTTCTGGGGGACGAGCGCGTTTCCACCGAGCCCGGCCGTTTCATGGGTAGCGAGGATTTCGCCGATCTCCTGAAACACGCGCCCGGCGCGTTTTTCACCCTCGGCCATTCCGGCACGGTGCCCGCCCATAATCCCGGTTTCATCGTCGACGACGCCATTCTGCCCGTCGGCGCCACTCTGTTTGCCCGGCTGGTGGAAACCCGGCTGAAACCCGCGTGAACATTTAAAAACAAGCCTGCAAGAGGAAACATCCATGGATATTACAAGACGTAAGACATTGCTTTTGAGTGCAGCGCTAACCGGGGCCATGCTGTTGCCCTCCCTGCCGGCTCTGGCGGCCGAAACGCCGAAAAAGGGCGGCATCGTCACCCTTGCGGGTCTTGGCGAGCCGACGACGCTGGTGCCGCTTTCCGATTCCAATACCCGCACCCGCGCCATTTCCACGAAAATCCTCGAAGGGCTGGTGCGGTTTGACAGCGAGTTCAAACCGCACCCGGTTCTGGCTGAAAGCTGGGAAACATCCGCCGACGGGCTGCGCCACACTTTCAAGCTGCGCAAGGGCGTCAAATGGCATGACGGCAAGGATTTCACATCGCAGGACGTCAAATTTTCCCTGCTGGCCTTCAAGAAGGTCGGTCCACGCGGGCGCATCACTTTCGCCAATGTTGCCGATATCGAAACGCCCGATCCGCTGACGGCCGTGGTGGTGCTTTCCAAGCCCGCGCCCTATCTCCTGCGGGCGCTGACCGGTGGCGAAACACCCATTCTGCCGGCCCATGCCTATGCTTCGGAAAATTACAATGAAAGCCCGAATGGGAACGCGCCAGTCGGCACCGGCCCCTTCGTCTTCGAGGAATGGAAGCGCGGCAGCTATGTGAAGCTGAAGAAGAACCCGAACTACTGGCAGGCCGATCTTCCCTATCTTGACGGTTTCGTGGCCCGTTTCGTCGCGGATTCGGCCTCCACCACCATTTCCGTGGAGACGGGCGAGGCCGATTATACCGCCGATGTGTCCTACAGCGATCTGGAGCGTCTGCGGCAAAATCCGAAGCTCGCGGTGGAGGTCTATACTGACTCCTATCTCAACAATGCCGCCGTGTTCGAGTTCAATCTGGAGAACCCGATCCTTGCGAAAAAGGAGGTCCGGCATGCGCTGGCGCATGCGATTGATCGCAACTTCATCAACGATGCCATTTTCTTCGGGACGGCGAAACCTGCCGGTTCAAACATCCCGGCGGTCTTCACCGCCTATAATGACGAGAAGCCTTTCACCTATCCCTTCGATCTCGCCAAAGCGAACGAATTGCTGGACACGGCCGGCTACCCGAAGGGTGCGGATGGCACCCGTTTTTCGCTGCGGCTGGCCTTCCTGCCTTCCGACGTCTTCCGTAAAACCTCCGAATATCTCCGCTCATCCTTCGGCAAACTCGGCGTGAAGGTGGATATTGTCGAAGGCGATCTCGCCACTTTCATCAAGCGGGTCTATACGGAGCGCGGTTTTGATCTGACGGTGAACGGCATCAGCCGGTTGTTCGATCCGACGGCGGGCGTGCAGCGCCTCTATTGGTCCGACGGGATCAAGAAACCCGCGCCCTATGTCAATGCCGCTCACTACAATAATCCAGAGGTGGATGATCTTTTCCGTGCCGCCGCGATTGAAGTGGACGAAACGAAACGGGCGGAGCAGTTCCACGATATCCAGAAAATCACCGGCGATGACCTGCCGAATTTCTCTATCGTCGCTTTGCCGACCGTCATTCTGCGCAATACCAGCCTGAAATCGCTCGTGACGACCATCGACATTGCTTATGGCGATCTGGCGACGGCCTGGAAAGGCGAGTGAGTGTTTGTCAAAAGGGGCATCCAAGCTCCGTCACCCCGGACTCGATCCGGGGTCCAGCGCGATCAAGTCCTTGATCGCGAGAAACTTTCTTCACGGCGCAGACGCGCCGTGGCTGGATGCCGGGTCAAGCCCGGCATGACGGAGGAGGGGTCTGCGATCATCAACATTAACCCGGCAATTCTGCCGGGTTTTTTATTGCCGAAATCCGCCTTTCATCCCTTTTTGCACCTTCGCGCCGCACGCCCGTTTCCGGGAAAAACTTTGCGCATGAAACAGGTCGGGCGAAACAGCGATACCACCCGTGAAAATTTCGAAAAAATAAGTTTCATCAATAATTTAGCGCAAAGCATTTCTTCGCCGCGAAGCAAGAATTGCTTTCTGGACCCGCGCTCTGGCCACCTGCACTGTGAGCTGGAAATCTCACCCTCACATGATGGATGCCATGGCCAAGGATACGCTTTTTTTGATCGCCCCCGGTTTTGAAGACCCAAAACACCCCGGTGTCCGCTTCGTCTGCCCGCATTGCAACCAGATCGAAGGCCTGCTTGCCGCCTTTCCGGATCTTGCCGCAGGTATCGATATCCGCCGTGTCGGTTTCCAGCGCCCGCGTGAGGCTGTCATCGCCGCCGTGGGAGAGGAAAACCAGTCGCTGCCGCTGTTCATCTTCGCCGGCGACGCGCCCAGCGACGCTACGGCCACGGGCGAGACGCATTTCATTCAGGACACCAAACGCATTTTGCAAATCCTCGCCGAGCGCCACGGGTTCCCGCAGCTGCACTGAGTTGCCGCGCCCGCATATCGGATTTTTTCGGAGACAGACATGACCATTTCCAGACGCCAGTTTCACAAAATTGCACTTGCCGCCGGCGCTTTCGTCGCGCTTCCAGGCGGTTCCTTTGCGGCTGCCGAAGAGCCGGTTTCGGGCGGCACGCTCAAGATTGTTTATTTTCCCGAGCCGACCCAGCTCGTGGCGATCAATACCAGTGCGGGCGGTCCGCAGTTTATCGGCTCGAAGATTTACGATGGGCTTTTGACCTATGATTACGAGCTTTCACCCAAACCGAGCCTCGCCAGGGAATGGAGCGTTTCGGCCGATGGGCTGGAATACGTCTTCCATCTGCAGCCGAAGGCGAAGTTCCATGACGGTAAACCGGTGACATCGGCAGATGTGGAATTTTCCATTCTGCGGCTGAAGGAAGCCCATCCGCGCGGTCGCGCCACTTTCTCGCATGTTGAAAGTGTCGATACCTCCGATCCGCTGGTCGCGAAAGTGAAGCTTTCCAAGCCGGCGCCGGGCCTCATCACCGCGCTCGCCTCGTCGGAATCGCCAATCGTGCCGAAGCACATCTTCGAGACCTTCAAGCCGACCGATAATCCGAAACCCGCCCAGATCATCGGCAGCGGCCCCTTCGTGCTGAAGGAATGGGTGCCGGGCAGCCATATTCTTCTGGAAAAGAATGCGGATTACTGGGATGCGCCGCGCCCTTATCTCGACCGCGTCATTATCCGCCTCATTAACGATGCGGGCGCCCGCGCTGCGGCGCTGGAAACCGGGGAAGGCGATATCGGCCCCAACCCGGTGGCGCTTGCCGATCTGGAGCGGTTGAAATCCATTCCGACACTGAAGGTGGATGACCGCATCTATGCCTATGCCGGCCAGCAGAACCAGCTGGTGATCAACCTTGAGAATGAATATCTCAAGGAATTGAAGGTCAGGCAGGCCATCGCCCATGCCATCGATGTTCCGGCGCTCATCGATACCGTGCTTTATGGTTACGCCGTGCCATCGCCGACGCCGATCAGCCCCGGCCTTGCGAAGTTCCACAATCCCGATATCGGGTTTGCCAAGTTCGATGTCGCACAGGCTGAAAAACTGCTGGATGAGGCCGGTTTCCCGCGCAAGGATGGCGGCAAGCGCTTCAAGCTTCGGGTTACCACCAATCCCTTCAACCCGCAGACCTATTCGGATTTCATTGCGCAGGCGCTGTCAAAGATTGGCATCGAGGCGGATATCCAGAAATTCGATTTCGGCACCTATGTGAAGGTGGTCTATACCGACCGCGCCTGGGACCTTTCGGTGGAATCCCTCTCCAATACCTTCGATCCGACAGTGGGCGTGCAGCGCGTCTACTGGAGCAAGAACTTCAAGATCGGCCTACCGTTCTCCAATGCCAGCCACTACGCCAATCCGGAGGTGGACCGGCTGCTGGAAGCAGCGGCGGTGGAGCCGGATATCGAAAAACGCGCCGCCTTCTTCAAGGAGTTTCAGGCCGTTATCGCAAAAGACCTTCCCGTCATCAATCTCGTCTCCCCCATCCAGCCGGTCGTCGGCAGCGTGCGCATCAAGGACTATGCGACAGGCGCAGAGGGGCTCAGCGGCAATCTCGCCAAGGCCTGGGTGACGAAGGAGGCGTGAGAGCCTCCCAACCCTTCGGTTCAGAGCGAATAAGAGGTCATTTCCATGAGCACAAAATCCGAGAAGCTGGTTCTTAACGCCTTCATCTATCCGGGCGGACATCACGAGGCGGCCTGGCGGCATCCGGACTCCGAGCCGCATCGCGTCACCGATATAAAGCTCTATCAGGATATCGCCCGCAAGGCCGAGGCGGCGAAGCTCGATGCCATCTTCTTCGCCGACGCGCCGGTGCTGGACGCCAATATCCGCTATGCCGCCCGCCACCGGCTGGAGCCGATCACCATGCTGGCGGCCCTCGCCGCCGTCACCGAAAAGATCGGCTTCATCGCCACGGCCTCCACCACCTATTACGAGCCGTATAATCTCGCGCGGCTGTTCGCGTCGGTCGATCATATCAGCGGCGGTCGGGTGGGCTGGAACATCGTGACGACTTCGGCCGATGCGACTGCCGGCAACTTCAATCTCCAGAAGCATCCGCCGCATGCCGATCGTTATCGTCAGGCCATCGAGTTCGTGGATGTGGTGACGAAGCTCTGGGACAGCTGGGAAGATGACGCCATTGTTGCGGATAAGGAAAGCGGCCTTTTCGCCGATACCGACCGCATCCATCCTGCCAATCACGATGGCGAATTTTATCGGGTGCGGGGCGCGCTGAACGTGCCGCGTTCACCGCAGGGCCGGCCGGTCTATGTGCAGGCCGGCTCCTCGGAGGAGGGGCGTGGTTTCGCCGCCCATTATGCCGAGGCAATCTTTACCGCGCATCAGACTCTGGAGAGTGCGCGGTCTTTTTATTCCGACATCAAGCGACGCGTCGCGGCCACGGGGCGCAATCCCGCCCATGTGAAAATCCTGCCGGGCATCAGCCCCTTCATCGCGTCAACCGAAGAGGAGGCGCGCAGACTCGAGGCGTCTTTCAACGATCTCATCCAGCCGGCCTTTTCTCTCGGGCAATTGCAGCGCATCACCGGCATCGATCTCTCATCTGCCGATCTCGACCAGCCGCTGCCGCACGAAGCCGTCGAGGCGACGCGGGCGCAGGCGGATAGCAGCCGCCATCAGCTGGTTCTCGATGTCATCGACCGGGAAAATCCGACGATCCGGCAATTACTGCACCGGCTTGCCGGCGGACGTGGCCACAAGGTGATTTCCGGAACGCCGGAGCAGGTGGCGGACTGGATAGAGACCTGGTTCCGTGAGGGTGCGGCCGATGGCTTCAATATCATGCCGCCATGGCTGAATGGCGGCTTCGACAACTTCGTCGACGGGGTTGTGCCGATCCTCAAACAGCGTGGGCTGTTCCGCGAGGATTATGACGGCGATACGCTGCGCGATCACTATGGCCTGCCTCGGCCGGAAAATATCTATGCGGCCAGAGAGTTGCAAAGGGAACGCGCCTGAGGTGGGACGGGCGTGTTCAGGCGGCGGCCTCGAGAGAGCGCATATCCTCGCGCAACAAAGCGAGTAGAGATGCGACCTCCGGCAGCCGCCGCCTGTCAGGACTGGTCAGCAGGTGATAACGGCTGGCGGTCGGCTGCGGTGCGCCAAAGGGAGCGATCAGCCGGCCGTTTTTCAGCTCTTCCGAAATCAGCGAATGGCGCACGAGGCCGATGCCGTGGCCGGATGAGATCGCCTCTATCAGTGCCGTCTGGCGTGAAAAACGCGGGCCGGTCGCTGAAAGCCTGAGCGGAATGCGGCAGGCGCGAAGCCAGTTCGCCCATTCGAAGGCCGGGTCCAGGCCATTGCCACGCAACATCGCAAAGCCGAGATCCCGCAAGCGCTCCGGTTCTTCTGTAAGCCCATGGCGGGCCGCGAATTCCGGGGTGCAAACGGCGCTGACGGTGTCGGCGAAAAGCGGCTCATGAATGAAGCCCGGAATCTGCGCATGGGTGGCGACGATGGCGCAATCGGCATCGAAATGGGTGAGGTCGATGGTTTCGCTTTCAAGGGATTCGATGGAAAGCTCCACGTCTCCGAGCGCCGGAACGATACTGCCCAGCCGCGGCGCCAGCCAGCGGGCGGCAAAGCAACCCTCCGCCAGAACCTTCAGTTGCGGTCGGGCGTTTGAAACCATCAGGTCGGAAAGACTGCCGATCATGGTCTCGAAAGCATCGGCAAGGCCGGGATAAAGCGCGCTGCCGGCATCGGTCAGCAGCAATTCACCGCGCTGGCGGCTGAAAAGCGGCTGGCCGAGATGGGTTTCGAGAATTCGCACCTGCTGGCCGATGGCGGCGGTGGAGACATGCAGCTCCTCCGCCGCTCGCGAAAAGCTCGCATGGCGGGCGGCGACGACAAAGGCGCGCAAGGCGGTCAGCGGCGGCAGCCGGGAAAGTGTCGGCAGGCGAAAAGCCGCCCGGCTCCCGGCGGGAGCGATAAACTCCGTTCTCATTGCTGTTTCTCCTTTGCCGCCTGCATCGTCTGTATGGTCAGAACACCCGGCCTTCCCTGAGGTGGGTCGTGGTGCCGTTGAGGTAATAATCACCGATCACCCGCGCCTTGTGG
Source organism: Agrobacterium sp. 22-221-1 (assembly GCF_053522445.1). Lineage (NCBI taxonomy): Bacteria > Pseudomonadati > Pseudomonadota > Alphaproteobacteria > Hyphomicrobiales > Rhizobiaceae > Agrobacterium > Agrobacterium sp. 22-221-1. The sequence goes on along the minus strand of NZ_JBNWCL010000002.1, from coordinate 482,888 downwards.
GCGAGCGGATTGTGATTGTAGACCGTGCGGATATTGCGCCAGTGGCGGTCGAAATTCCGCTCGCTCGATGTCGCCGAGCCGCCTCCGAGTTCATAAAGATTGGTGGCGACCGTCAGCGACAGCTGCGAGGCGATGATCTGGGTGCGGGCTGTGGCGAGCGAGCCTTCCAACAGGGCTGCCTCTATCGCCTCTTCGTCCCCGGTGGCGAAGGCGGCCGCGGTGCGGTCGAGCGTTCTCGCCGCTTCGCGGATCAGGGTCTTCACGGCGAAAGCGCCAGCGCTGATTTCGCCGAGCATCTTCTGCACGAAGGGGTCCTGATTGGCGGTTTCGGCGCTGCTGTGAAGCGTGGTGCGCGCCTGGCGCAACACATACTCCACGCCGTCCTTCAGCGCGCCCTGAACGGCGCCGGCGGCCGAGGCGGCGAGATGCAGCTGCCGCATGGCCGAGCTGTGGCGGCCGATCTGGCTGCCGAGCTTGCGGGTCGTCAGCTCATGCGGCAGGACCTCGACATTCTCAAGCAGCACCCCGCCGCTTGCCGTCATGCGCTGACCCATGCTGTCCCAGTCGTCGAGAATGGTGATGCCGGCGCGATCGAGCGGAATGAGCACGCCGATCGGTTGTTCGTCATCGCCAATGGCGCTGAAGGTGCCGAAATCGGCAAAGGCCGTGCCTGTCGCATACCATTTGCGGCCGTTCAGCCGGTAACGGTCACCATCCGCACTCAGCCGTGTGGTAATTTCGCCGGGGCGCTTGGTGCCCTGTTCGGTGCTGGCGCCTGCGAAGAGCTTGCCGGCAAGCACATGTTCGAGGTGCCGCCGGTCCTCCAGTTCGATGGGTGCGAGAGCGAGATTTTCGGTGAAATTGAAATGGCTGCGAAGCGCGTGCGGAATATTGCTGTCGGCTTCGCCGAGGATCATCAGCACTTCGATATAGTCGGCAATCGAGCCGCCCGGTCCGCCCTTGGCTTCGGGAACGCGCAGCGTGCCGATCTTCGCCTCCTTGATAAGGGCGAAGATATCGAAGGGCAGTTCCCGCTGGCGTTCGCGACGGGCGGCATCCCTGGCCGCGATGGCCGCAATGTCCTTTGCCCGGGCCAGAATCTCGTCACGGCTCGGTACGCCAGAATTGTCGGTGGTGGTGGTCTGCAGTTTCGGATTGGACATTGCGGTTTTCCCTGAGCGGATGTGAGGGCCTGCGGCACGAGGCGCCGCAGGCTTGGTCTTCTGGACGATCAGGCGACCGCGCGCGGCTTGAGCGCCGGGCGGTGTGCGGGCTCGAGATTGCGCGGCACGCGGCCTTCGACGGGATGACTCGGATCGTTGAAGCCGGGTGTCGAGGGATGGCCGGTGGTGACGAGGCTGTCGACCAGCGCTTCATCTTCGGCGTCGATCTTCACATCGAGCGCGCGAATATATCCGTCCCAGTGCTCTTCGGTGCGCGGGCCGGTAATGGCGGCGGTGACGAACTTGTTGTTCAGCACCCAGGCGAGCGCGAAATCCGCCGCCGAAACGCCCTTCGAAGCGGCATGGGCTGCGACCTTCTGCGCGATCTCGACCGATTCCGGACGCCATTCCGTTTCCAGAACGCGCTTGTCGCCACGGCCAACGCGGGTATCGGCACCCGGCTGTTCGCCCGGCTGATATTTGCCGGTCAGCACACCGCGTGCGAGCGGCGAATAGGACACCACGCCAAGACCGTAATGATTGGCCGCCGGCAGCTGCTCGGCTTCGGCCGTGCGGTTGACGATGTTGTAGAGCGGCTGGCTGGCAACCGGCCGGTCGATGCCGAGCTGGTCGGCCAGATGCGAAATTTCGGCGATGCGCCAGCCACGGAAATTCGAAACGCCGAAGTAACGCAGCTTGCCCGCACGGATGAGATCGGCGATGGCGCGCACCGGCTCTTCCAGCGGCGCATCGAAGACGGCGCGGTGGAAATAGAGAATGTCGATATAGTCCGTGTTGAGACGGCGCAGCGAATTTTCGACGGTCTCGATCACCCATTTGCGCGAATGGCCGCCGAGGTTCGGACCCTTTGTGTGGGAATTGACGAATTTCGTCGCCAGAACCCAGTGATCGCGGCTGGCCTTGATGCCGCGGCCGACGACTTCTTCCGACTTGCCATCGTGATAGACATCGGCGGTGTCGATGAAATTGATGCCCTGTTCGCGCGCCTTGTCGATGATGCGGAAGGCCACGTCATCCGGCGTCGGGCCTCCGAACATCATCGTGCCGAGGCTCAGCGGTGAAACTTTCAGCGCGCTGCGTCCGAGATAGCGATAGTCGACCATTATGGTTGCTCCTTCAAGTTATTGGGCATGGTGGCAGGCCACGGCGTGGTTCTTGCCGAAAAGGGTGTAATCCGGCGCTTTTTCGCGACAGAGATCGGTGGCGAGCGGGCAACGGGTGTGAAACCGGCAGCCGGATGGCGGGTTATGCGGGCTCGGCAGATCACCGGAAATCGGTGCTGCCTGTTTGCGCCGCGCGGGATCGGGAACGGCGGCCAAAAGGGCACGGGTATAGGGGTGCTTTGGCGACGCCCAGAGTTCCGATGTCGGCGCGCTTTCCACGATCTTGCCGAGATACATGACCAGCACGCGGTCGGAGAAATAACGCACCACGGAAAGGTCGTGAGAGACGAAGAGATAGGAGAGCGAAAGCCGCTTCTTCATCTCCACCAGAAGATTGAGGATTTGCGCCTGTATCGAAAGATCGAGCGCCGAAACCGGCTCGTCGCAGACCACCAGTTCCGGTTCCAGAACCAGCGCGCGGGCAATGCCGATGCGCTGGCGCTGGCCGCCGGAAAATTCATGCGGATAACGGTCGAGCGAATCCGCCGGCAGGCCGACCTGCGCGACGATGGCCTCGACGATCTCTCGCTGGCGTGCCCGGTCGCCGATGCCATGCACCTTCAGCGGCCCGGTCAGGATGGTGCGCACCGTCTGGCGCGGGTTGAGCGAGGCGAAGGGGTCCTGAAAGATCATCTGGATGCGGCGGCGGATGCCGCGCAGTTCGGATGACGTCATTGCCGTCACATCAGCGCCCTTGAAGGTGATCCGGCCGGAAGATGGCTCGACCAGCCGCATCAGTGACTTGCCGAGCGAGGATTTGCCGCAACCGGATTCGCCCACCAGCGCCACGGTCTCGCCCGCCTCGATATCGAGGGAGACGTCGTCGACAGCGCGCACGGTGCCGCGTCCGCCCGCATAATGGGTGGAAAGACTATGCACTGACAAGAGCGCCATCGGGTACCTCGTGGGAAGTGGGAGCAACGAAGGGGCAGGCGGCGTAACGGCCTTGCGAGATTTGCCGCAGCGGCGGTACGAACTGCCCGCAGAAACCGCGGGCGCTCGGACAGCGCGGCCGGAAGGCGCAGCCGCGTTCCCCCGTGGCGGAAACGATGGAGCCCGGAATCTCGATGAGCGGCCCGTCGCGATAATGCTGCCCGTCTTCCGCACGCGGCGAGGCGGCGAGCAGGCCGCGCGTATAGGGATGGTAGGGGTTGGAGAAAACCGGTTCCGGCAGCCCTTCCTCCACCTTGCGTCCGGCATACATCACCATCACCCGGTCCGCCCATTGCGCCACGATGCCGAGATCGTGGGTGATGAGGATGACTGCCATGTTGAGGTCGCGGCGCAGATTATCGAGCAGTTGCAGGATCTGCGCCTGTATCGTCACGTCGAGCGCCGTCGTCGCCTCGTCGGCGATCAGCAGTTTCGGATTGCAGGCGACGCCGATGGCGATCATCACGCGCTGGCGCATGCCGCCGGAAAGCTGGTGCGGATAATCATCCACCCGGCGGCGGGCGTCTGGAATATTGACCAGTTCCAGAAGCTCGATGGCGCGTTTGCGGGCCTGATGCCGGTCGATCTTCTCGTGGATGCGCAGCACCTCGATGATCTGTTCGCCAACCGTGAGAACCGGGTTCAGCGAGGTCATCGGCTCCTGAAAGATCATGCCGATATCCCGGCCGCGAATGCCGCGCCATTGCCGCTCGGAAAGCGGCAGCAGATCGCGGCCCTCGAGCAGCACCCGTCCGCCGGTCTTGGCGTGGGATGGCAAAAGGCCGATGAGGCCGAGCGCGGTCAGGGATTTGCCGGAGCCGCTTTCGCCGACGATGGCGAGCATTTCGCCGGGGCTGACATCGAAACTGACGCCTTTGACCGGCTGGGCGGAGCCGAAGCTGACGGAGAGATCATGGACTTCGATCAATTTGCTCATCGGCGTTCCTCCGAAAAACGGGGATTGAGCGCATCGTTGAGGCCGTCGCTGATGAGGTTCAGCGAAATGACGGTGAAGACGATGGCAAGGCCGGGAAGGGCGGTCAGATACCAGGCGGTGCGGATGACATCGCGACCCGAACCGATCATCGAACCCCAGGACACGCGGTTTGGATCGCCAAGTCCCATGAAGGAAAGCGCCGCTTCCATCAGGATCGCACCCGCCACCATAACCGAGGAGGTGACGATGATCGGCGGCAGCGCATTGGGCAGGATTTCCTGAAAGACGATGCGCGCATGGCCGTAACCGAGGCTGCGGGCGGCGAGCACATAGTCCTTTTCGCGGATGGCGCGGAACTCGGCGCGCGTAAGGCGCGCCACCAGCGGCCAGGTGATGATGCCGATGGCCGATGTAACCGTGGTGACCGACGGCTGGGCGATGGCGACGAGCACGACGAGCAACACGAAATTCGGCAGGGTCTGAAAGATTTCGATCAGCTTGACGAGAATATCGTCAATGACGCCGCCGAAATAACCGGCGAAAGCGCCAACCGCGATGCCGATCGTCAGGCCGATCAGCGTCGCGACGACCCCGACGGTGAGCGAGATGCGTGCGCCATGCACGATGCCGGCCAGAACATCCCGGCCCATGGAATCTGTTCCGAGCGGATAGGCGGCATTCTGGCAGGGCCACAGGAACGGGCGGGCCACCATTTCCAGGGGATCACCGGGATAGATCAAGGGGGCGATCAGCGCGGTGACGATGACGGTTGCGAGAAACAGCAGCCCGACGATGGCGTTGGGATTGGTAAGGAAGATTTTCAGTTCCCGCCGCAGGCCGCGCCGTGGCACGGAGACGGAGCGGGCAGAGAGCGCATCCGGCGCATGGATATAGGGCCAGGCTTTTTCTTCCGGTTTCTTCGGTTTGGGATTGTTGTCTTCGGCGCTGAGGTCGGCCGCGTTGAGAACCGCTGTTGTGTGGGAGGAATTCATCGGCTTTCTCCGATGCGGGGGTCGAGCCAGGCCTGCAACAGGTCCACGGCTGCATTGACGATGATGACGACGAGGGAGGAGAGAAGCAGAATGCCGAGCAACACGCTGAAATCCCGCGCCATGACGGCTTCGAAAGCGAGACGGCCAAGGCCCGGCCAGCTGAAGACGGTTTCAACCACGACCGCGCCACCCAAAAGGCCGCCGATATGCATGCCGGCCATGGTGGTGATGGGGATGAGCGCGTTGCGCAGGATATGGCGTGTGGTTAGCCGGAGCGGAGAAACGCCCTTGGCGCGCGCCGTGCGCACATAGTCCTGGGATTTCACTTCCAGCATCGCCGCGCGGGTAAGGCGGGCATAGATGGCCAGAAAATAAAGCGCGAGCGAAAGGGCGGGGAGAACGATATAACGCAGCCTGTCCAGCAGGGCATCGAAGCCGGTTAGGCTGCTGCCGATGGTGCTGTCGCCGCCCGAGGGAAGCCAGCCGAGCTTCACTGAGAAGGTCAGGATGAGCATCAGGCCGATCCAGAAACCCGGCACGGAATAAAAGATCAGCGAGCCGATGGAAATGATCCGGTCCGGCAGCTTGCCGGAGAAAAGCGCCATGATCGAGCCGAGAAACACACCGACAAAAATCGCAATGCCAAGTGCTGCGCCCATCAGGGCGAGTGTGCCGGGCAGACGCTGGCCGATGAGGTCTGCCACCGGCATGCCGTATCGCGGTGAAAAGCCGAGGCTGAATTGCGCGAGATTGCCGAGATAATTCATCAGCTGGTGCAGAACCGGCAGATCGAGCCCGAAGCGATTGCGGATTTCCGCCATGGTCTCGACGGTCGCCGAACCCGCTTCCGCGGCCAGCACATCGGCGGCATCGCCCGGTGCCAGTTGCAGCAGGAAAAAGTTCAGGATGACGATACCGAGGACCGTCGGGACGGCCTGAATGGCCACCCTTTTTGCCTGCGATAAAATCCGTTTCGAATTCGACATCGGCTCCAGTCCGTAAGCGTGGAAATATGAAATCGGCCCCTGAAGGCGTTGGTATTAGTTGACTAATTTTATGGAATTTGTCAAAGAGTAATAGAATTATTTTCTGAAATTTACGGAAATATGCGCCATAAAGAAAAGATAATTCCTGTTTATGAGAATGGTTGGTTCTTCATGCCAAGCTCGCTCTCGTCTGCGGAACAAACTTCTTCCTAAACGCGGCCGTTCAGTTTGCCGGTTTTTCGCCGGTTCAATCAAGGAGAGGGTATCGTATGACTGTTTTCAACCAGACGACGCGGCGTGGATTTCTGCTGGCGTCCGTGGCGCTTGGCGTGGTGTCGTTGCCGGGGCTCAAGCTCAACGCGGCGGAGCCGGCAAGCGGCGGCACGGCCACTTTGCTGATTTCGTCGGAACCGCCGGTGCTGACGACGATTGCGCATACGGCCTATAATTCCGTCTATATATCGCCCAAGGTCACCGAAGGGCTGTTGACCTATGATTTCGATCTCAATCCCAAGCCGCTCTTGGCCAAATCATGGGAAGTGAGCGCGGATGGTCTGCGTTATACCTTCAATCTGAGGCCCGGCGTGAAATGGCATGACGGCAAGCCCTTCACATCTGCTGACGTGGCCTTTTCCATCAATACCATCAAGGAAGTGCATCCGCGTGGACGCAATACATTCCTGAACCTCACTGCTGTCGAGACGCCGAACGAGCTGACGGCGGTTCTGGTTCTTTCCAAACCTGCGCCCTATCTGATCACGGCGCTTGCCGCCGCCGAAACGCCCATCGTGCCGAAACATCTTTATGAGGGTACGAAGGTGACCGAAAATCCGGTCAATCTCGCACCCATCGGCACCGGTCCGTTCAAGTTCAAGGAGTGGGTGCGCGGCAGCCATATCGTTTTTGAGCGCAATGCCGATTATTGGGATGCGCCGCGCCCCTATCTCGACAAGCTTATCGTCCGCTTCATTCCTGATGCTTCGGCCCGGGCGATTGCCATCGAAACCGGTGAAATCGATCTCGCGCCCAGCACGCCGGTCGCCTATAGCGATCTCGACCGGCTGAAGGAACTGCCAAGCCTCGGCTTCGAGACCAACGGCTATCAATATACCAATTCGATCAGCCGCGTGGAATTCAACCTTGAAAAGGACGTGTTCAAGGATGTCCGCGTCCGCCGCGCCTTCGCGCATGTGATTGACCGCAACGTCATATTCAATACGGTCAATTTCGGTTATGGCGCGACGATCACCGGGCCGATCAACCCGAAGCTGACGAAATGGTTCGTGGACGATCTGAAGACCTATCCGATCGATCTGAAGGCGGCGGAAGCGCTGCTGGATGAAGCCGGATACAAGCGCGGTGCGGATGGAATCCGTTTCAAGCTCAATCTGGACTATGTGCCGAGCACCGAGGCCTATCCGCGTGGCGCGGATTATATTCGTCAGGCGCTGGCGAAGGTCGGCGTGGATGTGACGGTGCGGACGCAGGATTTCGCCACCTATACCAAACGTATCTACACGGATCGCGATTTCGATTTTGCCTATGAGGGCATGAGCAATCTCTTCGACCCGACCGTCGGCGTGCAGCGGCTCTACTGGTCCAAGAACTTCAAGAAGGGCGTGCCCTTCTCCAACGGCGCTGCCTATAGCAATCCGAAGGTGGATGCGCTGCTGGAGGCCGCAGCCATCGAGATCGATCCGGACAAGCGCGTCGCGCAATGGAAGGAAATCCAGCAGATTCTCGTCGATGATGTGCCGGCAATCGATATCGTCGCAGCGCCGGAGATCACCATCTTCAACAAGCGCATTGCCGATCACACCATAGGCGCAGAAGGTGTGGCGGGAAGCCTCGCCTTCGCGCATATCGCCGCATCCTGATCGTTTCGCCAGACCCGGCTCGCCCCTTGCGGCGGGCCGGGACCTTTCCCTTTCATCGAGGCCAAAGCCATGAGCACGACACTTTCTGAAATCTGGTACACACGCTGCCCGGTGCCCACGCCCGTAGGGCTGGCAGCACAGCTCGGTTATCTCGGCGAGACTTTCGAGGAGGTCGGCATAGCGTTGAAATCCATCATCGATTCGCCTGACCGTTCAGTCCGGCAGAGCCATTTCAACCACACGCTGGAATGGTCCTTCCGCCATGGCGGCAATGTGCCTCCCATTCGAGCCCGTTCGGAGGGGCGCAATACGCGCCTTATCGGGGTGACGTGGACGGATGAGTTTCAGGCAATCATCACCCTGCCGGAGACCGGTATCCGTTCGCTTGCCGATCTCGTCGGCCGCCGTTTCGGCGTGCCGCGCAGACCGGAAGGCATTGTCGATTTCATGCGCGCGACGGCGCTGAAGGGCATCGTTTCGGCGCTTTCGCTGGAAGGGTTAAAGGTCGAGGATGTCGAACTCAAGGACATCGTCATCAAGGATTCGGTGCTGGCCTCGCAGGAAGGGCCGTCGTTGTTCGGCCTGAAGCGCCGGCAATCCTTCGGCGAGGAAATCATCGCGCTGCTGCGGGGTGAGGTCGATGCAATTTTCGTCAAGGGAACGGCGGGCATCGCCGCCGCGAACCTGATCGATGCGGTGCAGGTAGCGGAGTTCGGTTTTCATCCCGATCCGAAGATCCGCATCAATTCCGGTTCGCCACGGGTGCTGACGGTTGACGGGCGGCTTGCCGATGAGCGCCCCGATCTGGTGCAGCGGCTGGTTGGCGCCATCGCCCGGGCCTCGCTCTGGGCGGAACAGCACCCGGAAGAGACGCGCCGTTTCATCGCGCGCGAGGCTGGCGCGACGGAGGAACAGGTTCTGGCCGCCAATGGAGCTGAGGTTCACCGCCATCTCGGTCTCGGCCTTGATGCCGATCTTGTCGGCGCCGTCGGCCATTACAAGGACTTCCTGCATCAGTGGGGCTTCCTTGAAAACGACTTCCATCTGGGCGACTGGATCGACGACCGTTTCGTCACGGCAAATGAAAGGGCGGTGGCATGAGCGTTGCACTTTCCGCCGTTGCGAACGACCCGGCGCAGCGGCCAGATCCCGTCGCCGTTGCAACCGCGCTGGCCGGGGATTTCAGCCTGACTGCTGCGGACCACGACAAAAGCGGCGAATTCGCCGCCGGTAATTTCGAGGCGCTTTTCAAGTCCGGCCTGCTGGGTCTCGTCACGGCTGAAAAGGATGGCGGCTGGGGCGAGGGCATGGAAACGGCACATGCCGTCATTACGGCCATTGCCAGGGGCGATCCATCGACCGCCCTTATCCTCGCCATGCATTACAGCGTTCATGCTGCGATCGGTCGCGGCAAGTGGCCGGCAGCACTTGCTGCAAAGGTACTGGCCGCCAATAGCAGGGAACCGGCGCTCCTGAACAATGCGCAGGCGGAGCCGGGTGTCGGTTCGCCCGCCCATGGCGGCCTGCCGGAAACGACGGCGCGGATCGAGGGCGATTTCTGGGTGGTCAATGGCCGCAAGAGCTTCGTCACCGGCCTACCGGGCTTGAAATGGGCAATCGTGCTTGCCGTGACGACGGAAGAGACGCCGCGCCTCATCCAGCTTCTTGTTCCCCTCGATGCGGCTGGCATCGCTCAGGAAAAAGCATGGGAGGCGACCGGCATGTACGCCACGGCCAGCCATGATCTAGTGCTGGAAGACGTGCAGGTGCCGCTTGCCGACATTGTGGCCGAGCAGCCGGCGGATGAGCCGCTGCGGCGCGATGAAGCGGACGGGTATAATTTCTTCGTGCTACTGGCTTCCGTCTATCACGGTGTCGCGCTTTCGGCGCGGGACGATCTGTTGCGCCATCTGAATGGCCATATTCCGGCAAGCCTTGGCGCACCGCTGTCCTCCGTCCCCCGCATTCAGGAAGGTCTCGGCCAGATCGAGGTGCTGCTGGCGGCGAACCGACGCCTCCTTCTCTCCGTCGCCCGCGATGTCGATGCGGGGGAGAGGGTGGGAACCGATGCGCTGGCCGTCCGCCATGTGGTCATCGACAATGCGGTGGCGGTGACGGATCTGGCGCTGGAGCTTGGCGGCAATCGCGGCCTGCGCCGGGATTACGACCTTGAACGCCATCACCGCGATGCGATAACGGCAAGGGCGCATGCGCCGCAGAGCCATATGATCCGAACGATTCTCGGTCGTCAGAGCATCAAGGCGGCAGGCGGTTGACCGATGAAGCAAAAGGGCGGCCTTGTCCAAGGCGGGCCGCCCATGTTCAAGCTACGCCAATCAATCCCGCAGCAGCGGCAGCAAGCTCTCGCCCTGCCGTTCGATTTCCTTGAGATAGGGCGTGTCGGAAAGCACGAAATGGCTGATGCCCAGCGCGCGGTATTTGCGCAGTGACGCTGCGACATCTTCCGCCGAACCGACAAGCCATGTGGTTCCCGCCCCGCCGCCGCCGAATTTGCCCGGCGCGGTATAGAGATTGTCGTCCAGCACGTCGCTCTGATGGTGCAAATCCAGCAGGCGGCGCTGGCCGACCGCCACGGCCTGAAGATGGTCGTTCCAGCGTACGCCATTGTTTGCGGCCATTTCGGCAACTTTCGCTTCCGCATCGCGCCATGCCTCGGCTGTGGTTTCGCGCACCAGCGTGGTGATCCGCAGGCCGAATTGCAGCGGCGGCAGATCGCGGCCGAGCTTTTCGCTGAAGTTTCTCAGCCGCTCGATCCTTTCGCGCACACCAGCGAGCGGTTCTCCCCAGAAAAGCTGCACGTCGGCCTCGGTTGCGGCAACCTGCTCGGCTGCTTCGGAAGCGCCGCCGAAATAGAGTTTGGGATGCGGCCGGCCTTCGCGCGCGGCGATGCGTGGCGAAACGGTGGAGTTCGTCACTCGGAAATGATCGCCATTAAAAGTGACGTTTTCCTCGGTCCAGAGCCGCCGCACCAGCCGCATGAATTCTTTCGTGCGGGCATAACGCTGCGCCTGATCGCCTTCTTCATCGCCATAGGCGGCAAGCTCATCCCTGCCGGAAACGATGTTGATCCGAACTCGACCGCCGGAAAGCTGGTCGAGCGTGGCGGCGGCCGATGCGAGGTTGGCAGGCTTCCAGTAGCCGGGACGGATAGCGATCAGCGGCTCGAATGTGGTGGTGCGGGCCGCAAGCGCCGCCGCCACCGTAAATGTATCCGGACGTCCCCAGCCGGTGCCGATCAGCGCGCCTTTCCAGCCATGGGTTTCAAGCGCTTTGGCATGGCTCGTCAATGTATCGAGACTATTGTGGTTTTCGCTGACGGCGTCGCCCCGGTGGCCGGGTTTGACGTCATTGGGGATGTACCAGAGAAATTCGCTTGTGCTGCTCACATTATCCGCCTGAATTTTCGTTTTATGGTGCGGTGGAATGGTCCAGCTGACGTTTGGCCTTCACCGCTTGTGGCTCCCGGGAGGCGCAAGCCTCCGCAGGTGCGAGAATGGCAAAGCGGCGGCGACCCGGCGAAGCAGCGACGTTTCTTTTGTCATGCGGTGGAGGAAAAGCTTTCCGTCTGGAAAGCCTATATTGCACATATTTTCTATATAAAAAATTTGAGGAAATGATTCCCTCTGATTGATATTATCTGCATCTCTGAGAACGCATTTTCTGCATGATCGAAATTGTCTGGATCGATTTTTCGCGAGGCTTCGAAAGGTGAGCAAGGCAATAGTCGACGGAAATAGCGAAATTCACCATGCTTGCGACATACCGCCCACAACCCATGGAGCAGGCATGTGTACCACCTTGATTGTCCCTGGCCTGAATGGTTCGGACGAAGGACATTGGCAGCGGCACTGGTTGCTGGATGATCCCGACTCGCGACTGGTCGATCAGGACAATTGGCAATGCCCGGTTCTCGAGGACTGGCTCGATCGTCTCGAGGCCGCGCTGGCGACAGTCGAAAGCGCTTATATCGTCGCCCACAGCCTCGGTTGCCTGCTGGTGGCGAATATGGCCTCTCGCCCCTCCGCCGCCAAAATCAAGGGCGCGCTTCTGGTCGCACCCGCTCATCTCGACCGCGTAGAGGCGATGCATCCCTGTATCGTCCGGCTCGGTGCGTTTCCGCAGCAACCGCTTGCTTTCCCCAGCCTCGTCGTGGGCAGCATGAACGATCCCTATATGGATTGCGAAGAGCTCGCGCGCAGTGCGAGCCTGTGGGGGAGCGATCTCATCAATCTCGGCGCCGTCGGACATATCAATATTGCCAGCGGCTACGGACGATGGCCTGAGGGTTATGCTCTTCTCGAACGGTTGAAGGCAGATGGCGCACCTGCAAAGGCGGTGGCCGGATCGCGGCTGCGCAGATTGGCTGCCCTGGGCGACGCGCATTTTTAGAGAAAGGCTAGGGCTTTCCAGTCTTCCTTGGCGCATGAGATGAGTGCGGGTTGGTTGATCGCTTCTTTTGGTTTCGGCATCATTTACAACCTTTGGGCGCTTTATTGGCGATTTTTACCGATGGAATTTTGAATTTCTCCTGAAGATTGTTTTTGAGTGGCCGCATTTATTTTCTATAAAAAATATAGAAAAGCATTTCTTCGCTCCGGTCGGTTTTGCCGTCACCTTTCATTGGTCATCAAATCAGGGAAAGGGGTAAGGAAATGTCCAGGATCAAGCTTGTAACGTCGGCTCTCGGCGGGTTGTTGTTGTCGGCGGTATCGTTGGCCACGGCTGGGGCTTCGGAAGCGCTGGTAACGGCCGACTGGCTGAAGGAAAATCTCGACAATCCGAAAGTTCGGGTCTTTGAAGTCAGCGTTGATACGGGTGTCTATGAGCGCGGGCATATTCCCGGTGCGGTGAACCTCAACTGGCATACGGATCTCGTCGACAAGGAAAAACGCGACATTGCCGCACGCGACAATTTCCAGTCCCTGCTGCAGAAGGCCGGCGTGGGTGACGATACGACGATCGTTCTATATGGCGATAACAACAACTGGTTTGCCGCCTGGGGGGCGTGGATTTTCGAAACCTACGGTCTGGGCGACCGGGTGAAACTGCTGGATGGCGGCCGCAAGCTCTGGGAAGCGCAGGGACTGCCTTTCGACACATCCGCACCGGCAACGGCCGAAACGAAACTGAAGCTTGCCGAGCCCGACACCTCGGTCCGGGCGCGCTTTGTGGACGTCGTTGCGGTGGCCGAGGGCAAGCACAACATCAAGCTGGTGGATATCCGCTCGGCGGATGAATATTCCGGCAAGATTTTCGCGCCGGATGGCGTCAAGGAGCTGTCCGTCCGGGCCGGCCACATCCCCGGCGCCGTCAATGTTCCGTGGGGCACAATCGTCAACAAGGATGGAACCTTCAAATCGGCCGAAGAGATCAAGGCGATCTATGCCGAGAAGGGCGTCGACGGCTCCGCGCCCATCATCACCTATTGCCGCATCGGCGAGCGCTCCAGCCACACCTGGTTCGCGCTGAAAAAGATCCTCGGTTACGACGTCCGCAATTATGACGGTTCCTGGACCGAATACGGAAATGCGGTGGGTGTGCCGATCAGCAATCCGACGGGAACGGTCTGGACGGGCAAATAAGCCTTAGCTGCCTTCATCCGTGAGCCGGCGCGTCGGGTGGCGCGCCGGCATCCATTCTTCCGACATAGCCGGTATTCCATGCGCTCGACCCTTTCCCGCCTCGTGGCGCTTGCCATCTTATGTGCCGTGACGGTTGCTGCTTATCGAGTGGAGCTGCTTGAGAACGGCAGGCCGCTTGCATTTTCCCTTCTGGCCGGGGCCGCTTTCGGCATCGTGATGCAGCGCGGACGGTTCTGCTTTCTCTGCAATTTTCGTGACTTCATCGACGGCAGGCGTTCGGACGGTGTTGTGGCCATTCTTGTCGCCTTGCTGGCGGGGGTGGTGTTTTACCAGATCGTCACCGCAGCGTGGATGCCGGTGCCGCAACCCGGCCGCCTGCCGCCCAATGCGCATATCGGCCCCGTCGGCTGGATTCTGGCGGTGGCGGCGACCGTCTTCGGTTTCGGCGCAGCGCTCTCCGGCTCCTGCCTGTCAGGGCATTTTTACCGGCTAGGCGAGGGGGCTTTCGGTTCCGTGCTTGCCATAGTGGGAGCGGGGGTCGGTTTCCTGCTGGCGTTTCTCAGCTGGAATTTTCTTTATACGGTCAGCATTTTCGACGATTGGCCCATCTGGTTGCCGCATCATCTGGGATACGGCCCGGCGCTGCTGATCGCCTGCACTGTGTTGATCGTTCTGATCCTTCTCGTTCTGTTTTTCGATAAAACCGCCCCCGCTTCTGCGACTGCGACCCCGGAAAACCGGCTGCAACAGGCATTCCGAAGCGTCTTCATCGACCGCTGGCCACCCGTCGTCACAGGGGTTCTCGTTGCGGCCATCAGCGCCTTTTCCTATTTCCGTGTCGCACCGCTTGGGGTGACGGCCGAACTCGGCAGCATCGTCAGAACGGCAGGGGCTGCGGCGAACTGGGTGCCGGAAACGCTTGCGGGGCTGGACACGGTGCGGGGATGCATCAGTGCCGTTAAAACGACGATCCTGTCGCCGAACGGCCTCTTCGTTTCGGGACTGATATTTGCAAGTCTCGCGTCTGCGCTTTCGGCAGGAAAATTTCAGCCCGCATGGCCTTCCGCCGGTGGCTTGGCGACACGGTTTGCCGGTGGCGTGCTGATGGGCTGGGGCGGCATGACCGCACTTGGCTGCACCATTGGCGTGCTGCTGTCGGGCATCCATGCGGGCGCGCTTTCCGGCTGGGTATTTCTTGTTTTTTACGGTTTGGGCGCATTTGCCGGCCTTTTTCTCAAGCGCCGGTTTGCCCTGCCGTGAGGCCGGACACCTGAAAATCACCGCCGTCGCCAGATGAAGCGGCGATGGCCCCATTATCGGCGGCCGGAAACGGATTTTTTTCCGCCGCTGCAACCTTAGTCCACATTTGCCGTCGATCCTCCAATTATAGAATAGTAATTTTATGGAAAATATTGACGATTTCGGACGGCCGCCCGAGGATAAGGGGAGTTGAGCAAAGGAGGCGCACATGCCGCAGGGACTTCATGCGTTTACTTTCGATCTGTTCGGTTTGAACCGGCGTCAACCGCGGGAAGAGGAACAGGTCAGCCTTCATCCTCTGGATCATTCCGGACGCATCAGGCAGGAGAAAAGCGATCTCGAACTCGAACGGGAAGAGATTTGCGAAATGAACTTTGCGATGCTCGGCCTTTATCCGGTCTTCTGACGTCCATCAGCGAGGGCTCCTTTTCCCTTCGCAGCGCCGTTTATCCGGGAGAGAAACTCTCCTCGCCGGATGGAAATTGGAACAAAATTTCTTAAACGCGCCGGGGAATTGGCTACCCTTTTATCATCAAGCGCATTGCCCGAGGGCAGATTGCAAAGGACCTGCCGATGAGCACATCCGATAAACCACTCGATTTTCTGTGGTTCATACCCACCTCAGGCGATGGCAGCTATCTCGGCTCGGATGATCTTTCGCGTCCTGCCGATCCCGGCTATTTTCGGGAAATAGCCCAGGCCGCCGATCGGCTCGGTTATTCAGGCGTGCTCATCCCCACCGGTGTCGCCTGCGAAGAATCCTTCATCCTTGCGGCCAATCTTGCCGCCTATACCGAGAAGCTGAAATTTCTCGTCGCCATCCGTCCGGGCGTCGCTTCGCCCGCCTATTATGCGCGGCTTGCTTCGACGCTCGATCGCGTTTCCCATGGCCGGCTGCTTCTCAACATCGTGGTTGGCGGCAGTGCGCAGGAATTGGCCGGTGACGGCATTTTCCTGCCGCATGACGAGCGTTACGATCACGCCGATGAGTTCTTCCAGGTGTTCAATTCGCTGATCGAAACCGGCAAGGGAAGCCTCGACGGCAAATATATCAAGGCGGTGGACGCGAAACTCGGCCTGCCGCCGGTGCAGGAACCGCGCCCGCCGCTTTATTTCGGCGGCTCTTCCGATGCCGGCATCGAGTTTTCAGCCGGTATCACCGACAAATATCTCACCTGGGGCGAACCGCCGGCGCAGGTGGCGGAAAAGATCGCCAAGGTGCGCGCCGCCGCCGCCAAAAAGGGGCGCAAGGTTACCTTCGGAATCCGCCTGCATTTCATCGTGCGTGAAACCGACGAGGAAGCATGGGCCGATGCCGAGCGGCTGATCTCGAAGCTCTCCGACGAAACCATCGCATCCGCTCAGGAGGTCTTCTCCAGGGCTTCGGATTCCGTCGGCCAGGCGAGAATGCAGGCGCTGCACAATGGCCGGCGCGACCGGCTGGAAGTCTCTCCGAATTTGTGGGCGGGCATCGGTCTCGTCCGTTCGGGTGCGGGCACGGCGCTGGTCGGTTCGCCGAAGACGGTGGCGGCGCGGCTCAGGGAATATCAGGCGCTGGGCATCGATACCGTCATCGCCTCGGGTTATCCGCATCTGGAGGAAGCCTATCGGCTATCCGAACTGCTGTTTCCGGAAATCGGCCTTGGCGGACCCCGCAACCAGATACGATCTTCTTTCGGCGCGAAACAGGTTTTCGGTGGCGGCGGTCATGGCGGCAACGTCAAGCTGGTGTCCGGATCCTGATCCATCGGCGGGAGGCCACCTGTGCCTCCCACCTTTTCGGCAGATATCCTTGCGGTGGGGCGAAATCAGACGGCGGCACATAAAACATTATTTCTATAGAATATTATCATTATGGAAAACGATGTCTATTTCACCCCCCGCCGCCGCTGCTAGCTATTGAACAATTCAGCTGTTTTCAGGAGCAACCCGATGACATTGCAATATGCGGCCAAGGATCAACAATTCATCAACCTCCGCGACCCGGTCGCCGGCAAGGCGGCGGATGCCGACAGCCTCAAGGCGGCGCTGAGAACGCTGGGCGGCGGTGTCAGCGTGATTACGGCGGGTGAGGGCGACGAGCGAACGGGCGCGACCGTGACCTCGGCCACCGCTTTGTCGGTCGATCCGCCGCGCATTCTGGTGGCGCTCAACCGCTCCTCATCCACATGGCCGGTGGTGCAGCGTTTCGGTCATCTCGCCGTCAACATCGTTGGAGCGAACCACCAGTTCGTTGCCAATCAGTTTGCCGGCATAGGCGGCCTGAAGGGCCCAGACCGGTATCGCGGTGCGGAGTGGACACGGCTGTCGAGCGGTGCGCCCATTCTCGAAGATGCTGTTGCCGCGATCGATTGCACCATTGAAGAGACGATCGAACGGCACAGCCATGTCATCGTCATCGGCAAGGTGGAGGCGATCCGTATCGGCTCCGGCCATTCGCTGCTCTATCAAAACGGGCGTTATCATTCTCTGGACTGAGCGTCGGTCGTTCGGCGCTTTCACTTTGTCATTCTTTGAGGGAGTTGAGCATGGGATCCGTCACGCCTCTCGGCGAAAGACTTCGTTTCGTTCCTCCACGCCTCGGCGCGGATGTCGATGTGCTGACCGTTGCCCGCACGATCGCCGAAAACTGCGCCGTCGAAAGTCCGGGGCAAATCCATGCGCGGATCGCCCGCTCCGGTCTTCTTGCTCTTTCCGTTCCAACGGAACTCGGCGGGGCGGACATCACCAATGATGTGCTCTCGCAGGCACTCGCCATCATTTCCGCAGCCGATGCGGCGGCGGCGCATGATCTCGTCGAACATTTCACCGCGCTTGAATTCATCAGGAATGCGGGCAGCGAAGACCAGCGCAAGGCGCTTTTCGCCCGTCTCGATCTTGGCGAGACCTTCGCACTGGCAATATCTGCCGCGGATCTGGATCAGGCGGTTACGGTGACGGAAGACGACTACGCCCTGCGGCTTCCCGATGACGTTGCGGGGTCGGTGAGGGGCGACGCGGACTGGATTGTCGTGCCGGCCGTCAACACGGCCGGGCAGCCTTTGCTTGTCGTTCTGCGCAACCGCCCCAATACGTCATGGGAAGGTCTGTTACGCGCCGATCAGGTGGTGTTCCTGGCTCAGGGAGCCGGAAATCTGGCCGTTTCCGTTTCTACCCTTTTGAAAGCCGCGGTGGCTCTGGGGCAGAAGCAGCGTGAACTTTCGGCGCTGCTGATCGACAGGCTGGCCGGCGATGGCGCGGCGCGACCCGTGATAGGCGAAATATTTCTCGCCATTGAGCTCCTGAAGGCGCAGATATCCAGCCTTGCGGCCAATATCGATGCGGCGCAGGTGGGAGCGGAAAACGTCACCTTTCGTTCGGTTCGCAACAATGCCATCACGCTTGAAATCCTGATGGCGCGCCTCGGCCTTGTCGAAGGCGTCAGTGAAGCCGGGCTGATCGCATCGCTGGACGACGATCTGCGCAGGCAATAGGCAAAGCTCGAATGAAGGGCCGCGCGGAATCCTATTCGCCGGCCGGAATGGAGCGGGCGTTCTGCCCGTCCTTGGCCACGAATTGCGCAAGCGTCATGTTGTCCAGAATGGTTGCGATGGCGTCACGCACGTCCGTCATCGAAACCCTGACCTGACAGGTCTCCGGATCATCACAGTCGTCGCAGGCTTCAAAGGCCGTGCGGCTTGCACAGCGGATGGGGGCCAGAGGTCCGTCCAGCGTGCGGATGACTTGCCCGATCATGATTTCGGATGGCATTTTCGACAGCGAATAACCGCCATTCGGGCCCTTCTTGGAGCGCAGAATGCCGCTATTGCGCAGCTCCAGAAGAATAGTATCCAGGAATTTTTTCGGGATATTGTTGCGGGTCGCAATTTCGGTCACGAAGGCGGTCTCGCCCTGGGGCAACCGCGCCAGATCGACAAGAGCCTTTAATCCGTATTTGCCTTTTTTGGTCAACATCGCATGATCCGAAAAGAGAGCCGGCACGTTTTGCAGCGCCGGGCCATATTATTCCTAACTTACTAAGTAGTTTTTAGCGAATTCCGGCGCAAGCCCGTTTCGTCCGGGTGTGGCGCGGAAAACGGCTTGTTGCAGCCTTTTTGGGCCATTCCTTCGGCTTTACCGATGGCTTTGTCAGGGCTAGCTTCCGAAAACATCACTGAAAACAATATTTTCTCTGATCGCGCTGCAACGTGGAACGATCATCCTTTATTAGAATATAAAATCGGTAGACAAAGTATGCATAAAGGACACGCGAGGTGATGATGTATACGCTCAGTTTGCTGGACAAGAGCCCGGTTCCGACGGGTGAGGACGCGGCGAGTGCATTCCGCGACACGATCAATCTTGCCAGACGCGCCGAAGAGCTGGGTTACCGCCGTTTCTGGGTGGCCGAACATCACAATTCGCCGGAGCTTGCCGGTTCCGCACCGGAAGCGCTGGTTGCGTGGATATTGGCGAAGACCTCCCACATCCGCGTCGGCTCGGGCGGCGTCATGTTGCAGCACTATAGCCCTTACAAGGTCGCCGAGGTTTTCAACGTGCTGTCGTCGCTCGCGCCCGGCCGGGTCGATCTCGGCATCGGCAAGACACCGGGCGGGTTGCCGCTGGCGACGTCGGCCTTGCAGCAGGCCTATGATCCTGCCCGTAAACCCGATTTCGAAACGGCCTTTAGTGAACTCACCACGTTTTTGTCCGGCGCCGCGCCGCAGGACCACGCACAGGCCGGGCTGCGGGCAACACCTGCGCCGCCGGTTGCCGCAGAAAGATTTCTGCTCGGAGCCAGCCCGGAAAGCGCAAGGCTTGCGGCTTCAAGGGGATGGAATTTCGTCTTTGCCGGCCACCTCAATGGCGATGCGGAGGTTCTTCGCCGCAGCCTCTCGGCTTTCCGGGAAGAAAGCGGCGGAAGCGCTCCGATCCTTGCTTTGTCGGCTTTTGCGGCCAGCGACCCCGCCCATGCTGCGAGACAGGTGGAAGGTCAGCGCATCTACCGTGTATTCCTCAGCGACGGCCGGGCGTTCAACCTCGGCCGCCGAGAACAGGCGGAGGAATTCGCCCGCCAGTCCGGCGATACCGATTACCGCATCGAAGAGCGAAAACCCAACGTCCTGCATGGCGGGCCGGAGGATATTCACAAGGCGCTTCGTGCGCTTTCCGAGGAGCACGGCATCGAGGAATTCATCATCGAGCCGCCGCATGTCGGGGCCGATCAGCGGCTTGCCTCGATAGAACTGCTTGCCACGCATCGCCTTTCCCGGGCGGCGTAATTTTCTCTGAGGAGGCAATGACATGACGAGAAAGAAAATCCGTTTCGGCATCATGCTTCAGGGGCCCGGCGGGCACATGAATGCCTGGCGGCACCCCAAAAGCCCAGTGGATGCCAGCGTCAATTTCGACTTCTTCAGGAAGACCGCGCTGAAGGCGGAAGCGGCGGGCATCGCCTTCGCTTTCGTGGCGGATGGGCTCTATATCAATGATAAGTCGATCCCGCATTTCCTCAACCGGTTCGAGCCGCTGACGATCCTTTCAGCGCTCGCCTCCGTGACCTCGAAGATCGGTCTCGCCGGCACCGTTTCGACCTCCTATAGCGACCCCTTCACTATTGCCCGCCAGTTCGCCTCGCTCGATCTCCTGAGCGGCGGCCGCGCCGGGTGGAATGCCGTGACGACGCCGCTTGAAGGTACGGCGAAGAATTACAGCCGCAACCACCCCGAACATGCGCTGCGTTACGAGATTGCCGACGAATATCTCGAAGTCATCAAGGGCCTGTGGGATAGCTGGGACGACGACGCTTTCCTGCGCAATCGTGAGACGGGACAGTTCTTCGACCGCGCCAAACTCCACACGCTCGGCCATAAGGGCCGTTTCTTCCAGGTGGAAGGCCCGCTCAATATCCAGCGTTCGCCGCAGGGGCAGCCGGTGGTGTTCCAGGCCGGCTCCTCCGATGCCGGCATCGGTCTTGCGGGCAAACATGCGGATGCCGTCTTCACCAATTCCGCTTCGCTGGAGGAAAATCAGACCTTCCTCAAGCGTGTGAAACAGAGCGCCGTCGCGCAGGGCAGGTCGGCTGCCGATGTGAAGATTTTCCCCGGCATCGGCCCGATTGTCGGCGAGACGCAGGAGGAAGCGGAGGCGAAATACGACGTCATCCGCAACCTCATCACCATCGAGGATGCGCTGGCCTATCTCGGCCGTTTCTTCGATCATCATGATTTCAGCGCCTATCCGCTGGACGAGCCTTTCCCCGAACTCGGTGAGATCGGCAAGAACAGTTTCCGCTCCACGACCGACCGCATCAAGCGGCGCGCCAAGGAAAAGAACCAGACGCTGCGCGAGGCGGCGCTTGAGGCCGCGACCCCGCGTGAAGGTTTTATCGGCACCCCGGACAAGGTGGCCGACGAAATCATCCGCTGGGTGGAGCACGATGCGGCCGATGGCTTCATTCTGGGCTTCCCGGTGATTGCTGAGGGACTGGACGATTTCATCCGCCTCGTCATCCCGGTGCTGCAACGGCGCGGTTATTTCGATCCGCATCTGGAAGGGGCGACGCTGCGCGACCATCTCGGCCTGCCTTTCAGGGAAAGCGTCTATTCCCGACGCGAAAACGGGTCGGACAAGGCCATCGCCTGAGCTTGCAGCCGGGCGGAGACGATTGCCGCCCGGTGCAGATTTCAAGACGCGGCGCGTAGCGAGCCGCGCAGGAGACAGAACCATGAATATCCGCATTGACGGCGCGCGTCCGCAGGACGACGCCGAACGGGGAATCCTTGCCTTCATCGACGAGAGCATCGCCATCCGGCATGATCTCCACCGGCATCCCGAGCTTTCGCTCAAGGAAAAACGCACGGCGGCGCTCATTGCCCGCTATCTCTTGTCGTTCGGATATGAGGTGACGGAAGGTGTCGGCGGCCACGGCGTCGTCGCCACGTTGAAACGCGGTCATGGCGACAAGCGCGTCGGCATTCGCGCCGATATCGATGCCCTGCCGATTATCGAGGAAACCGGCCTTGCTTATGCCAGCCAGACGCAGGGCGTCATGCATGCCTGCGGTCACGATGGCCATACGACGATCCTGCTTGCCGCCGCCCGGTATCTTGCCGAAACATCGAATTTTTCCGGCACGCTGACGCTGATCTTCCAGCCGGCCGAGGAAATCGGCGCCGGGGCAAGGGCGATGATAAAGGACCGGCTTTTCGAGCGGTTTCCGGTCGATGCGGTCTTCGGGCTGCATAATTGGCCGGGTGTCGACACCGGGCAGTTCGGTTTCGTCGAAGGCCCCGCCATGGCCTCCGTCGACAAGGCGAAGGTGCGGATTGTCGGCAAGGGCGGGCATGGCGCCGCGCCGCATGAGACGGTCGATCCGGTTCTCGCCTCGGCAAGCTTCGTCACCGCCCTGCAGAGCATCGTTTCGCGCAATGTCGATCCGCGCGAGATGGCGGTGCTGACGGTCGGTTCCATCCATGGCGGAACCGCCTCCAACGTCATTCCCGAAAGCGTCGAGCTTCAGATCACCGCCCGGGCGTTTTCGCCTGCCGTGCGCGACAGGCTGGAGGAGCGACTTCCGGCGCTGGCGAAAGCGCAGGCCGAGAGCTTCGGCGCCAAGGCCGAGGTCGCCTATTCCCGCGGTTTCCCGCCGGTCATCAACCACACTCCTCAGACGGCCTTCGTCCGCGATGTCGCCAAACGGCATTTCGCCGCCGGGCAGATCGCCGAAGCGTTTCAGCCGCGCACGGCGAGCGAGGATTTCGCCTTCATGCTGCAGGAGCGGCCCGGCTCTTATCTCTTCGTTGGCAATGGCGACAGCGCGCCGCTGCACAGCCCCCACTACGATTTCAACGACGCGATCATCGCGCCGGCAGCACGCTTCTGGGTGCGGCTGGCGGAAGCCTATCTCTCCTGACGCGAAAATTAGGACAAGGACATGAGCGACAGTTTTTTCTACACATCGGTCAAGGATCCGCTCGCAACCCCGCTTCTGGAGGAGTTGCTGTTCGAATATGACAGCCGTTACGGCACGTTCTTCAATGCGGAAGGGGCCAAGGCGGAGCTGAACAAATATCCGCCGGAAGCCTTCAGCCCGCCATCGGGCAATTTCCTGCTGCTCCTGCGTGACGGCAAAGCGATCGCCGGCGGCGCCTTCATGCGCTACGACGAGGAAACGGCGGAATTCAAGCGGGTCTGGACCCATTCCGCCCATCGCCGGCAAGGGCTTGCGAAAATCGTGCTCCGGGAACTGGAGCAGCAGGCGATCCGGCAGGGTTATGCCCGCGTTTATCTGACCACCGGGTTCCGCCAGCCGGAAGCGGTCGGCCTTTATCTCACCAATGGTTATCGCGCTTTGTTCGATACCGCGGCCGATCCCGAGACGATCCGGTCCTTGCCCTTCGAAAAATTTCTTTCCGACACGGCCACCTCCATCCCGGACGGTGCGCCAATACAGGCCGCCCGGCCGCAACTCTCTCCGGTTCATCCCTGAAAGGCTTTCTCCGATGACAATAGCCTCCGATTTTCCGCATGTTGCGGTGAGCGAACAGAAGGATGAGCCGGCCAGGCACGGCTATGCGCATTTTCGCGTCGTCCCCGCCCGTTATCCGCTGCGCACGGCGGGCACCGTGCTTGCGGTTCTCATCATTGCCGCCATCCTGCATTCCGTCTTCGGCAATCCCCGCTGGGGCTGGAACGTGTTTGCGGAATGGTTCTTTGCCGAACCGGTGCTTGTGGGGCTTGGCCGCACACTGCTGCTGACCGTGCTCGGGGCTTTTCTGGGTTTCGTGCTCGGCACCGTTCTGGCGCTCGCCCGCGTTTCGGGTTCGCCCCTGCTTGTCGCGATCTCCTGGACCTATATCTGGATATTCCGTTCCATTCCGCTGATCGTGCTTTTGCTGATCCTCAACAATCTCGGTTATCTCTACGAGACCGTGACGATCGGCGTGCCCTATACCGGCATCAATTTCTTCAGCTGGAATACGACACAGCTCATGACACCCTTTGCCGCAGCGGTTCTGGGGCTGACATTGCATGCCGCGGCTTTCTCATCGGAAATCGTGCGTGGCGGTATCCTCTCGGTGGAGCAGGGTCAGCTCGAGGCGGCGGCCTCCCTCGGCCTGCCGCGCCGCCGACAGTTTTCCCGGATCGTGCTGCCGCAGGCGATGCGGACCATTTTGCCCAATGGTTTCAACGAGATCATCCTGCTCGCAAAGGGCACGTCGCAGGTCTATATCCTCGCGCTGCCGGAACTGTTCTATACGATCCAGATCATTTATCGCCGCAATCTGGAAGTGATCCCGCTGCTGATGGTCGCCACCGTCTGGTATCTGGTGATCCTGACCGCGCTTTCCATCGTTCAGCACCACATCGAACGGCACTTCTCGCGCGGCGCGCTGCGCAATCCGCCGCCCTCGCTGTTTGCCACGCTCTATCGCACATTCCTGCCGCGCAAGCCTTTGCCGGAAGCGGTGGAGACGCCAGCGCCCGCCATTGAAAGACCTGAACGACCGGCCGCCGCCAGGACGGGAAGTTTCCAGCTCGGCAATCGTGGCGGTTCGGTCAATATCCACGGCGTTTCCAAGTCCTTCGGAACACTGAAAGTGCTGGACGATGTCACGCTCTCCATTCCGGCAGGCAGCGTCACCACCATTCTCGGCCAGTCCGGTTCCGGCAAGTCCACCTTGTTGCGCTCCATCAACCATCTGGAGCGTGTCGACGACGGCTTCATCGCCATCGACGGTGAACTGGTCGGATATCGCCAGAAGGGCGACACGCTTTTTGAGCTGAAGGAAAAGGACATTCTGAAGCGCCGCGTCGAAGTGGGCATGGTGTTCCAGAGCTTCAACCTGTTTCCGCATCTGACGGCGCTTGAAAACATCGCCGAAGCGCCGGTCGTGGTTCGCGGCATATCGAAAGAACAGGCGGAAGCCGAGGCGCGCGATCTTCTGGCCCGTGTCGGTCTTGCCGAAAAGGCAGGCGCTTACCCCCGCCAGCTTTCCGGCGGGCAGCAGCAGCGCGTGGCGATTGCCCGGGCCTTAGCGCTGCGGCCGAAGGTGCTGCTCTTCGACGAGCCGACATCCGCGCTCGATCCGGAGCTGGTCAACGAGGTGCTGGATGTCATCAAGGAGCTGTCCCGCTCCGGCGTTACCCTCATCATCGTCACCCACGAAATCGGCTTTGCCCGCGAAGTCTCCGACAGGGTCGTCTTCATGGAACAGGGCCGCATTCTCGAAACGGGCACGCCGGAAAAGGTGTTCAACAAGCCGGACCACCCGCGCACGGCCGAATTTCTCGCAAAAGTTCTCTAATCAACAACAAAGGAAACACTCACATGGCATTTTCATCGAAATTATTGTCCCTGCTTGCCGGCGGTCTCTTCACCGCCACCGCTGCGCTCATCCCGGCCGCGCATGCGCAGGAGGTTGACCTGTCGCCCGAACAGAAGGGGCGGGTGCGTGTCGAAAAGGTGGAAGAGGCAATCAAGCTTCTGCCCGCCGGCCACAAGTTCATTGCCGACGGAAAGCTGACGGTCGCGACCGTCCCCTTCCGCCTGCCGCTGGTGGATTATGCGAGCGACACAAAAACGCCGATCGGCGTGGAGCCGGATATCGCCCAGCTGGTCGCCGACAGCCTCGGCCTTGAGCTGCAGCTTGTGCCCATCGCCTGGGCGGACTGGCCGCTCGGTCTTGCATCCGGCAAATATGACGCCGTTACTTCCAACATCACGGTGACGGAAGCCCGCAAGGAAAAGTTCGATTTTTCCAGCTACCGCAACGATCTGCTCGGCTTTTACGTCGGCAATAACAGCAAGGTCACATCAATCGGCAAGCCGGAGGATGTCGCAGGGCTGAAGGTCATCGTCGGGGCCGCCACCAATCAGGAGCAGATCCTGCTGAAATGGATCAAGGACAACAAGGCGAAGGGGCTGGCCGATACCGAGGTGCAATATTACGACGATCAGGCCGTGCTTGACGTCGCCCTGCAATCCGGCCGTGCGGATGCCTATCTCGGCCCCAACGCGACCTCTGCTTTCCAGGCGGCAAGCCAGAAGAAGACGAAGCTTGTCGGCACCTTCTCCGGCGGCTGGCCGGAAGCGGCCGAGATCGCCGTCGCTTCGAAAAAGGGCGCAGGCATAGCCGAGGCCATCACCGCCGCGCTGAACGCCCAGATCAAGAACGGCAATTACGGCAAGGTTCTCGCCCGCTGGAATCTCGGTTCCGAAGCCATCACCGAATCCCGCACCAATCCGCCCGGTCTGCCCAAGAGCTGAGGCCAGATTTTCCAAAAAGCTGAGTTGAAGGTGGGACATCACTCAGCCGGTAGCGCGGGCATCCTCCCGTCCGCGCTACCTCCGTCCCGCAGTCATTCTATCGGGCATTCTATCGGGAAACCACAATGACCTTCACCTCTCGTCTCGCCACGGCCACGCTCGGCGCCTTTCTCTCTCTCGCCGGTCTTGGGTCGGCTTTCGCAAACGATGTCTTCGACCTGTCGCCGGATCAGCCCGGCCGCATCCGGGTTGAAAAAGACCCCGGCGCAGTTGCCGCCGTTCCGAAGGATTTCAAATTTGTCACGCCGGGCAAACTCACCGTCGCGGTCGCACCCGGCGGACCGCCGCTCGCGACCTATGCGACGGATGCAAAAACGGTGGTCGGTGCAGATCCCGATTATGCGCTTGCGGTGGCCGACAGCCTCGGCTTGGAACTGGAACTGGTGGCGGTTGCCTGGGCGGACTGGCCGCTGGGGCTCGCCTCCGGCAAATACGATGCGGTGATCTCGAATGTGGGCGTTACCGAGCAGCGCAAGGAGAAGTTCGATTTCTCCACCTATCGTCAGGGCCTGCACGGATTTTTCGTCAAGGCAGACAGCGGCATAACCGCCATCCGCGAGCCGAAGGACGCGGCCGGTCTGAGGATCATCGTCGGCGCCGGCACCAATCAGGAGCGTATTCTGCTGAAATGGAGTGACGAAAACGTCGCCGCCGGATTGAAGCCGATCGAGCTGCAATATTACGATGATGAAGCGACCCGGCTTGTGGCGCTTTCAGCGGGGCGGGCGGATGTGATCGTCCAGCCGCATGCGCAGCTGGTCTTCATCGCCGCGCGCGACAAGACCATCAAGCGTGTCGGGACCCTTTCCGCCGGCTGGCCGGAGCGTTCCGATGTCGCCATCACCACCCGCAAAGGGTCGGGACTGGCCGATGCGCTGACGCTTGCCACCAACGACCTGATCAAGAGCGGCGCTTACGCGAAGATTCTGGATCGCTGGCAGCTATCGGAAGAAGCCCTGCCGGAATCGCGGACCAACCCGCCCGGCCTGCCGAAAAGCTGACCGTTCGAACACATGCGGCGGACTGCAATACCCGCAGGCTCAGGCCTTGCGGGTATTGTTTTGTCCGTCAATTCTGTGCGGGAAGGGCGCGAAAGAGCTTTCGCAATTCACCGACGAAGGGTTTGAAGAAACGCGAGAGCGGCCGGGCCGTGTTGGTGGAAACGGCGACATTCATCGTGACTTCAGGCATGAACGGGCGCACTGTCACCCCCTCGAAACTGTTCCAGCGCACCAGGCCATCGACAAGGGCGATGCCGATGCCGCCGCGTACCAGCGGTACCGCGCCGACCGATGAGGTGACCTGCACCGAGACATCCCGCATAAGCCCGTCGCGTTCGAAGACCTCGTTCAGCTGCGGGCCGATCTCGTCCGCATGGTTGCCATAGGAAATCAGCGGCCTGCCAGCGAGGTCGCGGGGCGTTACCGTCATCATTTCGGCAAGAGCATCATCGTGCCGCATCACCGCCACGACCGGTACTGAGGCGAGAATTTCGCTGCGCACCGTCGGCGCCTGAATAGTGGAGAGCGTTACCGCAAAATCGATGTCGCCCAGCAGCAATTGTTCGGCGATCTCTTTTTTGGGCAAGGCGTTGAGGTGGATTTTGACGGTCGGATGCGCCTGCCGGAATGCCAGCAGCGCCTCGGGCAGCACGGAATAGGTAACCGGCAGGCTGGCCCCGATGCGCAGAAGGCCAAGCTTGCGCTCGCCGATGGTGCGCGTCAGTTTTTTCAGAACCTCAAGTTCGCGAAAAACCCGGTCGGCATCCTCATAGATCAGATGCGCTTCCATCGTCGGCACCAGCCGCCCGCCGATGCGCTCGAACAGCTTGTAACCCAGTTGGCTTTCCAGATGGTGCAGCACCTTGCTGACGCCGGGCTGGGAAACGGCAAGCGAATTGGCGGCCGCCGTCACGGAGCCATCGCGCATGATGGCGCGGAAAATTTCAAGCTGTCGGGCGTTCATGGAAACCTCCGGCGTCATCTCTTCCATAACCCAAGGTTCTGTTCAAGCGACCATTTGCGATTGGCGGCAAACCTTCTGCCGTGGAAATCTGTGAGGGTGCAGGAGAGGTGCCTGCGAAGGTTTCGGGAAAGGAAACGCGGATGCCGGCCAGATTCAGGCGCATTGCCGAAGAGCGACGCGCGGCTTGCGCTGTCCTGATCGACGGCATGCCGGTCGAGGCGCTGGAGGGAGACACAGTGCTGACGGCGCTGATGCTCTCGCGCGGCTTTGCCCGTTTGTCCGAGTTCGCCGATGGCGAGCGGGCGGGGTTCTGTCTGATGGGCGCCTGTCAGGATTGCTGGGTCTGGACCGGTGAAGGCGAGCGGCTGCGCGCCTGTTCCACCGCCGTACTCCCGGGCATGGATATCAGAACCGAGGTTCCGGAGGGGTTATGGCAGATTTGCGCGTCGTGATCGTGGGTGCCGGCCCCGCCGGTACGCGTGCCGCCGAGACGCTGGTGCGGGCGGGGCTCCGCCCCGTCGTCATCGATGAGGGAGATCGCAGCGGCGGCCAGATCTATCGCCGCCAGCCGCAAAATTTCCGGCGTTCCTATGCGGCCCTTTATGGCACGGAAGCGGATAAGGCGAAGGCTCTGCACGAAGCATTCGACGGGCTTTCAGACCATATCGATTACCGCCCGCAGACCCTGGCATGGGCAATCCGCGACAATCGCATTCATATTCAGCGCGCCGAGACATCCGAAGCTCTCAATTTCGACGCCCTTATCATCGCATCGGGTGCGACCGACCGCATCATGCCTTTGCCGGGCTGGACGAGGCCGGGATGTTTTTCGCTTGGCGCTGCGCAGATATCCCTGAAAGCGCAAGCCTGTGCGATAGGTCGGCGGGTGGTTTTTATGGGTACCGGGCCGCTGCTTTATCTCGTGGCCTATCAATATATGAGGGCAAGTGCGGCACCCGTGGCGGTGCTGGATACAACGCCGTTTTCCACGCAGATCAAGGGGCTGCCTGGGATGATGGCGCGACCGTCGCAGCTCCTCAAGGGCATGCGGCTCGTTGGGGCGCTGTTGGCCGGCGGGGTAAGGATCGAGCGAGGCATTGTGCCGTTAGAGATTCTCGGTGACGCTGAGAACGGCGTGACCGGTATCCGCTACCGGGATGAGTCCGGTGAGGAAAAACGCCTCGCCTGCGATGCGGTCGGTATGGGCTATCATCTACGGGCGGAAAGCCAGCTTGCCGATCTTGCCGGTTGTCGCTTCTCCTTTCATCCGCCGATCCGGCAATGGTTGCCGGATGTGGACGATATGGGGCGCAGTTCGGTGCCGAATGTCTATCTGGCGGGCGATGGCGTGCGTATTCTCGGTGCAGATGGTGCGGAAGCCTCCGGTCGGCTCGCCGCCTTCGCGCTCCTTGAGGATCAAGGCTTGAAGCCATCCCGCGCGGAGATCGGCCGCTGCCGGAAACAATTGAGAGCTGCGAGGCGTTTTGCGCAGGGAATGGCCCGGGCCTTCCCCTGGCCGCACCAGTTGGCGCAGGCGCTTGCCGACGACACGATCATCTGCCGCTGTGAGGTGGTAACGGCGGGCGAGTTACGCGCAAGCGTGACCGGCAAGGGTGCAACGGAAGTCAATCGCTCGAAAGCTTTCTCGCGGGTCGGCATGGGCCGGTGCCAGGGGCGGTTCTGCGGGCAGGCAGGGCAGGAGATTGTCGCCGCCGCCTCTGGTCTGCCGGTGGAATCGGCGGGACGGTTGCGCGGGCAGGCGCCGGTAAAACCGTTGCCGCTGGCGATTGCGAGGGGAGACGATGATGCGTAACGCGCTTGCGGAGGCGGATGTCATTATTGTCGGCGGCGGCATTGTCGGAACCGCCACGGCGTTTTTCCTGCGGCAACGGGGCGTCAGCGTCATTCTGCTGGAGCGTTTCCTCGTCGGTCAGCAGGCGAGCGGCACCAATTTCGGCAATGTCCGCCGTCAGGGCCGTTACCTCGGGCAGCTTCCGCTCGCCAACAGATCGCGGGATATCTGGAGCCGTATCCCGCAACTGACCGGTGCGGATGTGGAATTCATGCCCGTCGGCCATATCCGGTTTCTCTGGGCGGAAGAACAGATCGCCACGGTCGAG
Organism: Agrobacterium sp. 22-221-1; assembly: GCF_053522445.1. Lineage (NCBI taxonomy): Bacteria > Pseudomonadati > Pseudomonadota > Alphaproteobacteria > Hyphomicrobiales > Rhizobiaceae > Agrobacterium > Agrobacterium sp. 22-221-1. The sequence continues at coordinate 452,557 of NZ_JBNWCL010000002.1, read as the reverse complement.
AAATACCGCGACGATGCCACGCAATATGGTCTGGAATTGCATATCCTCCCGTGCGAGGTCATCCGGCAGAAATTTCCCTTCATCGGACCGGAAGCGGTTGCCGGATCATGGTCGCCGCATGACGGTCACGCCAATCCGCGCCTCGTCGCGCCCGCCTTCGCCCGTGCGGCGCAGCGGGACGGTGCAACGATCGTGGAAAATTGCGAGGTTCTGGCCATCGAAAAGGCCGGTGAGGATTTCCGGGTGACGACGGAGGAAGGGGATTATCGCGCGCCCGCGGTGCTGGTCGCCAGCGGCGCATGGGGCGGCGGGTTTGCCGGCGCTTTGGGGGAGGCGGTGCCGCTGGAGGTTGCCGGCCCGCAAATGGGCGTGACGGAACCCTTGCCATGGTTCATTCACCCGGTCGTTGGCGTCTCCACCAAAATTCCCGGCGAAGTGATCTATATGCGGCAAATCCCGCGCGGAAACGTCATTTTCGGCGGCGTGAAACGATGCGCCGCCGCGCTGGACGAACACCGGGCGAAATACGATCCCGCCGGGCTCGATGCCCAGCTGCGTCAGCTTCTGCGGTTGGCACCCGCCTTGCGCCATGCCCGGCTGATCCGCACCTGGTCCGGCGTGGAGGGCTATATGGCCGACGATCTGCCGGTCATGGGAGACAGTGCCGCAACCTCCGGCCTTTATTACGCTTTCGGCTTCAGCGGCCACGGTTTCCAGATCGGCCCGGGTGTCGGCGACGTGATGGCGGAGCTGATAGCGACCGGAAAGACCACGACGCCGATTGCGGATTTTCACATCGGCCGTTTCCGTCGCGGTGGGCCTGCCGCATCCCATTAAGGGAGGGTCAGAAATCCGCGACCTTGCCCCAGGACGAATTCAGGAAACGACTGGGGTGATAGGGGGCGGCATCGACGATCGGGTTCGAGCCCGTCACGATATCGGCGATCAGATGGCCGGCGCCCGGCCCTATGCCGAAACCGTGGCCGCTGAAACCGGCGGCGAGGATGAAGCCGGGCAATTCGCTGGTTTCGCCAATGGCGGGAACGCCATCGGGCGTGCTGTCGATGAAACCGGCCCAGGCGGCGGAAATCTGCGTTTTGCCGAGGGCGGGCAGAAGCTCCAGCGCCCTTCTATGGGTCTCGCGAATGGCGGCGGCATTGGGTTTCGGGTCGAGGATACGAACCCGTTCCATCGGTGTCGGCGCATCGAGCCGCCAGCGTTTCAGCGTCTCGTGGCCGCCGCGAATGCCTTCCAGCCCGCCCGGCCGCAGGCTTCGCCAGCGCTTGAGGAACATCGGGATGAATTCACGGGCAAACCGCATCTGCTGTGCCGTCGGGTCGATGCGTCCCAACCCGCTGATGGCGAGCGTGTAACCGCCGTCTTTTCTCTTCGTTGCCGAAACGGCGGCGGTGTGCAGCGCATCCGGCAGCCCCTCCGCACCCGGTGTGACGGAGAGGATGGAAGAGCGGACGGAGGCCTGCGGGAAACGAATGCCGAGCTGCCGGCAAAAAGACGACGCCCAGGCCCCACCGGACATGATGGCGGTTTTGGTGCGGATCGTGCCTTTTTCGGTGACGACGGCACTGACCCGGCCGCCTTCCGTCTCAAGCCCGCGTGCGGCGCAATTCTGATGCACCGTGCCGCCCAGCTTGATGATGGCGCGCGCCACTGCGGGCGCCGCCATAGAGGGGTCGGCCGTGCCGTCGGTCGGCGAAAATACGCCGCCCTTCCAGCGCTTTCCCGTGGATCGGCCGCGTTCGCTCGCCTCATCGGCGCTCAGCATATGGGTCGTCACCCCTGCGGTAATGGCAAAGTCGCGCCAGCGCGCCCAGCCGGCAAGTTCGGCCTCATTGTCGCTCAGGTAAAACAGCCCGCAGCGGCGAAAACCCGTGTCCTCGCCGCTCTCTGCGCCAAACTCTTCCCAGAGAGCCAGGCTCTTGGTGGAAATCGGCAATTCGCGGGCGTCGCGGTTCTGCTGGCGGCACCAGCCCCAGTTGCGGCTGGATTGCTCCGCCCCGATCAGGCCTTTCTCGACCAGCGCCACTTTCAGGCCGCGCCGGGCGAGATAATAGGCGGCGAAGACACCGACGATGCCGCCGCCGATAATGACGGCGTCTGCGGATGTGGGCAGTTCCGGCGATGTCGTGATCTGTTGCAGCGGGGCGGGCATGGTCGGACTCCTTGTATTCGTCCTAATTTACCTCAGCCGGCGTGTAAACGCTGCCAGACTGGGCCTGTTGCCGGAATCTCCTGCTGTTGGGCGACGCCTCTGCAACTCTTTATGCTGCATCAAAAAAATATCCCCACGTCGACAGGGCTCGCCCATGTGGTAAGATTTCCTTTGCCGCGCCAGAATTTTATGCCGCGTGTTCAAAAAACAAAAAAGGGGTTCCGCACGTGATGAAACTTGACCGGATCGATATCAAGATCCTCTACGAATTGCAGAAAAACGGTCGCATCACCAATGTCGAGCTGGCGGAGCTTGTCAATCTGTCGCCAAGCCCCTGCCTGATGCGGGTGAAGAAGCTGCAGGCGGAAGGTTATATCGAGGGTTATTCGGCGCAGATCAACATCAACAAGCTCGGTCAGACGCTGACGGTGTTTACGGAAATCACGCTCAAGAACCATCGCCAGATCGATTTCGCCCGCTTCCTCGGCGTTGTCGAAAAGATCGACCAGGTGGTGGAATGCCACCTCGTTTCGGGCGGTTACGATTACCTGCTGAAATTCGTCACCTCTGGCATCGTCGAATACCAGTCGATCATGGAGCGGCTGACCGATATGGACGTGGGCATCGACAAATATTTCAGCTTCGTGGTGCTGAAATCGCCGATCATCAAATCGCATATGCCGCTGACCAGCCTGTTTCCGCTGTGAGGTGGAGGGGTGCCTCAAGCGTCCGCAGAACCGATGGATTTGGGAGGGCGTTGCATTCACCTTCCGTCACCCCGGACTTGATCCGGGGTCCAGCGCGATCAAGTCTTTGATCGCATGAGACTCATTTCACGACGCAGATGCGTCGTGGCTGGATGCCGGATCTAGTCCGGCATGACGGAGGAGAGGTTCTCATACCTGTTTGGCATTCGTCCAGCTCACCTTTTCGAAAACGCCCGCACCAGTTCCGCATCCTGCTGGAGATTGTCGAGCCATGTCGGGTCGAGTTTCGGCACGGAGGAGAACAGCAGTTTCGAATAGGGGTGGGAGGGCGATTTGATCGCTTCGGTTTCCAGATGCTCCACCTTCTGCCCGCCATACATCACGACAATCTCGTCGCAGATGGTTTCCACCACCGAAAGATCGTGGCTGATGAAGATGTAGGAGAGGTTCAACTCCCGCTGCAGTTCTCCGAGAAGATCGATGATCGCGGCCGCGACCACGGTATCGAGCGCCGAGGTGATTTCATCGCAGATGATGAGCGACGGTTCGGCGGCAAGTGCGCGGGCGAAATTGACGCGTTGTTTCTGCCCGCCGGAAAGGCCGGAAGGGTGGCGGTGACGCACCGAGCGCGGCAGCTTCACCATATCGAGAAGCTCATCGATCCGGGCGTCGCGCGCCTTGCCTTTCATGCCGTGATAGAAGGTCAGCGGCCGGCCGAGAATATCCTCGATGGGTTTCGACGGGTTGAGTGCGGTATCGGCATATTGGAACACGATCTGCATCCGGCGTAGCTGGTCGCCGGTTCGACGCCGTGCATCCGCATCCAGTTCCCGGCCTTCGAAGATGACATGGCCGCCGGCCGCCGGCAGAATGCCGGCGATGGCGCGCGCTAGCGTCGATTTTCCGCAACCGGATTCGCCGATGATGCCGAGATTACGACCGGGATAGACCGAAAGGCTGACACTATCCACCGCGCGCACCAGCGGCATTTTGTCTTCGCCCTTCGTTCCGTAACCGGCGATCAGCTTTTCGATATCCAGAAGCGGCGTTGCCTGCTCCTGTTTGGCGGGTGTGATGACACGCGCCTTGTCATGAAAGGCCGTCAGCAGTTCCTTCGTGTAGGGATGCTGGGCATTTTCGAGGATATCCGTGGTCGTGCCGGCTTCCTGAACCTCGCCGCCTTTCAGCACAACGATCCGGTCGGCGATCTGGGCGACGACGGCGAGATCATGCGAAACATAAACGCCGCCTATGCCGTTCTTGCGCATTGCCGATTTGAAGGCGCGCAGCACCTCGATCTGGGTCGTGACGTCGAGCGCGGTGGTCGGCTCGTCGAAGATCACCAGCTTCGGGTTGCCGATCAGCGCCATTGCGGCGGAGAGGCGCTGAAGCTGGCCGCCGGACACCTGATGCGGGTAACGCTCGCCGATGGTCTCGGGATTGGGCAGCGACAGCGCCTTGAAAAGTTCCACCGCCCGTGTGCGTGCTTCCTGCGGCGGCATCAGATGGTGGATGCGGGTGACTTCGATGACCTGATCGATGATCTTTTGCGCCGGGTTGAAGGCGGCGGCGGCGCTTTGCGGCACATAGGCCACTTTCGTACCGCGAACTTTGGCGCGTTCGGCCTCGGAAAGCTGCACCATGTCCTGGCCCGCCACCTTGACGCTGCCGCCGGAAATGCGGCAGCCCGGCCGGGCATAGCCCATCAGGGTCAGCGCGATGGTGGTCTTGCCGGAACCGCTTTCGCCGATCAGCGCGACGATCTCGCCATCGGCGATGTCGATGTCTACGCCTTTGATGATGTCGATACGGCGGCCGGAATCGGTGGTAGCCTCGACTTTCAGTCCACGGATTTCAACGAGATTGCTCATTATTCGCTCCTGTCGCGGATTTTCTGCGGCAGATTGTCGATCAGCAGGTTGACGCTGATCGTCAGGCTGGCAATGGCCAGCGACGGGAAGATGACGGCGGGGGCTGCAAACGGCAGGCCGCCGATGTTTTCACGCACCAGCGCGCCCCAGTCCGCATTCGGCGGCTGCAGGCCGAGGCCGAGGAAGGAGAGGCCCGACAGAAGCAGCACGATGAACACGAAGCGCACGCCAAGATCGGCCAGTACGGGCCGAACGATGTTCGGCAGGATTTCAGAGCCGATGAGGTAGAACAGGCTTTCGCCGCGCACCCGGGCGACGGTGACGAAATCCATGGTGTTGACATTGACGGCGAGCGCTCGGGCGAAACGATAGGCGCCCGGCGTATAGATGACCGAGAGCGTGATGATCAGCACCGGAATGGAAGAGCCGACGGCGGCGACGACCACGAGGCCGAAAAGCTTGCTCGGAATGGAATTCACCGCATCGAGAAACCGGCTGAGCGCCGCATCGAACCAGCCGCCGATGACGGCGGCGCACATGCCGAGCACGACGCCGGAGGTGCAGGCAATGGTGACGGCGGCGAGCGATATGCCGACCGTGAAACGCGCGCCCATGAGAATGCGGGAAAACACGTCGCGACCGAGATAATCGGAACCGAGCCAGAGATCGGAGGTCATCGGCCCGAAATAATCGAGATCGACGATTTCACCGACCGGATGCGGAATGAGATAGGGCGCGAAGATTGCGACCATGGCCCAGAAAAAAATGACGAGAAAGCCGAAAACGCCGACTGCGTTGATCTTGTAACCCAAACGCGAGGTCCCCGAAGTTGTTTTGATATTGTCGGCCATCAGCGCAGCCTCGGATTGGACATGATGGCGATGATATCCGCCGTCGTGATGAGGAGGAGATAACCGACGCAGAAGATCATCGCGCAGCTCTGGATCAGCGGCAGGTCGCGGGTTGCGACGCCATCGACCATCAGCTTGGCGATGCCGGGATAATTGAAGATCGTCTCGACGATGATGACGCCGCCGACGAGATAGGAAAGCGAAAGGGCCACCGCATTGACGATGGGGCCGAGCGCATTGGGAAGCGCATGGCGAAGCACGATGCGCATGCGCGGCGCGCCCTTCAATAGCGCCATTTCCACATAGGGCGTATCGAGCGTCTCGATGACGGCGGCGCGGCTCATGCGGATCATCTGTGCGGAAACGACGAAGGTCAGCGTGATGACCGGCATGGCATAGACCCGCAGCACATCGAAAAGCGTGTGAACTTCGCTGACCAGCGACAGCGCCGGAAGCCATTTCAGATAGACGGCGAAAAGCAGCACGGCGAGTGTGGCGATCATGAATTCCGGCACCGAGATGACGCCGATGGTCAGCACGGTGACGGCCCGGTCATAAAGCGTTCCGCGCAACATGGCGGAGCTGATGCCGAGGGTGAGCGCCAGCGGCACGGCGATGATGGTGGTAATGCCGGCAAGCTTCATGGAGTTGACGAAGCGCGGACCGATAAGATCGGCAATCGCCATGTTGTTGGCGTAGGACGTGCCGAGTTCGCCCTGCAGCAGGCCGAGAAGCCAGCGGACGAAACGCAGGAGGGCGGGGTCGTCGAGATGCATGGCTGTGCGCAGGCCGGCCACGGCCTCCGGCGTCGCCGCCTGGCCAAGAAGAATCGTCGCCGTGTCGCCGGGCAGCAGGCTGGTAGCGGAAAAGACGATAAACGACACGATAAGCAGCGTCGTCAGCATGACGACCAGCCGCCTGGCGATAAGGGATAATATCCGGCTGTTCATTCACATGCTCCTGCGACGTGCCTGATTGTGGAGGCTTTCCGCAACGACGGAAAGGCTGCCGGGCGCATTTTCGCGCCCGGCTCCATGGTCTATCAGGCTTCGAGCCAGACGTATTCCGCAAAGGCATAACCCATCATGCCGCCGAGCGGATTGGCTTCCAGCCCCTTCAGCTTGGAGGTGATGGCGTCGACGTTCGAAATATAGGCGGGAATGATAGTGCCGGCTTCGTCGGCGATCATCGTTTCCAGTTCGAAGTAGATCTGCTTGCGCTTGTCCATATCGAGCATGCCGCGTGCTTCGAGCATCAGCTTGTCGAATTTCGGCGACTTGTACTGGCTTTCGTTCCACGGTGCGTCGGAAGCGTAGAGCAGGGAGAAAAGGATGTCCGGTGTCGGGCGCGGGTTGATGTTGCCGAAATGGACCGGCGCCTTCAGCCAGTAATTGCTCCAGTAGCCGTCCGAAGGCACGCGCTGCACATCCAGCTTGACGCCGATTTCGGCGGCGGAAGCCTGGATAATCATCGCCATGTCGACGGAAGAGCTTGCCGCATCCGATGCGATGACCGGAATGGACTGGCCGATGAGGCCGGCTTTTTCAAAGTGGAATTTCGCCTTGTCCGGATCGAAGGCTTTCGGCTTCAGCTCCGGATTGTGGTAGGGGTTCATCGGCGGAACCGGCTGGTCGTTGCCGACTTCACCCAGACCGCGCAGCGCCGCCTTGACGATCTGCTCGCGATTGACGATCGACTTCATGCCGGCGATGAAATCGGCATTGTTGCCCGGCGCCTGGTCGAGACGCATGTTGAGGTTGGTGTAGTTTCCGGATGTCGTCTTGGAAAGAACGACACCGTCCTGCTTGTCGAGCAGGCGCAGCGCACGCGGGTTGATGGAGGCCGCGAGCTGGATGTCGCCGGAAAGAAGCGCGTTCACGCGGGCATTGTCGTCCGAGATCGCGAAGAACTCGAAGCTGTCCACATGCGGCCCGCCCGATTTCCAGTAATTGGTGTTCTTGGCCATGATCGAGCGCACACCCGGCTCGAATTTTTCGATCTTGAAGGCGCCCGTGCCGTTGCCCTTGGAAAAATCGGTCGTGCCGTCGGCGACGATCATGAAATGGTGCATGGCAAGGATCGTCGGCAGGTCGGCATTGGCGCTGGCCAGCGTGATTTCGACGGTGCTCTTGTCGACAGCCTTGAAGCCGGTCATCTGGGCGGCGATCTTGGCGACCTTGGAGCCGACGGCCGGATCGAGATGGCGCTTCAGCGAATAGACCACGTCATCGGCGGTCAGCGACTTGCCGTCATGGAAGGTGACGCCGGAACGCAGCTTCACCGTCCAGGTCTTGGCGTCCTTGGATTCGATCGACTCGGCCAGCTCCATCTGTGGCGTGCCCGAAGCATCGAGGAAGCTCAGGCGGTTATAGAGCGCGCAGCAACGGACGTAGTCCGTCGACAGCGAAGCCTTCGCCGGATCGAGCGTATCGGCGGTGGAGGAGGACCAGCCGGCAGCTTTCAGCGTGCCGCCGGATACTGGCGTTGCGGCCACGGCGCCAGAGGCGCGGCCGAGGATGGCCGAACCGGCGGAAAGGGCGACGCCACCCGCCAGCAGCATGTGAAGCAGCTCACGCCGCGTTGCGCCGCGCCGGATCGCCTGTTCAACGGCGGCATCGTCGGAGCGGGTCCAGTTTGTAATCCTGTCACTCATGGTCTTCCCCTTTTGTATGATTTGTTGAAATGCGTCTGAAGAAATTTCCGGCATGCCGCATCCCAGTTCGCGGCACGCCATTGGCGGGGCGGCTCAGCCGCCCGTCTGTTTCACTGCTTCGGCAAGGCCGGCCATGGAGGTGAAGTGGTAGTCCGGCTCGGTAAAGTTTTCCGGCTCGATCGTACCGCCATATCCTTTCTGGGCGTGGCGACGCTCGATCCAGCAATTGGTCATGCCCAGTTTCCGGGAAATGCCGATATCGTGGTACTGGCTTTGCGCGACGTGCAGAATGTCGTCCTTCGATGCGCCTTCGCTTTCCACAAAGGCAAAGACCTTTTCGAAGAAGGCGGGATCGGGTTTTTCGGTGCCGGTGTCATCCGCCGTGAAAGCGGCATGAAAGGGATTGCCGAGTTCCTTCGAGAAATATTCGAAGGCCCAGCGCTGGGCGTTGGTCATGGCGATGAGGCGATGCGTCTTGGCAAGCTCGGCCATGGCGGCGCGGCTGTCTTCAAAGCCTTTCCAGCTTTTTGCCGCATCGCGCAGGCGTTCACCGAATGCGCGTTCCGCCGGCAGGCCGAGTTCGGGAGCGATGATCAGGTATACGCGGACGAGGTCATCCGGAAACAGGTCGGTCGCGTCGGAATAACGGGCCGCGCGGTAAAGCGCGAGCGCCTTTTCACCATCGACCTCCACGCCGTTTTCCGCGCCGATTGCGGCCAGCGTCGATTTCAGGCCGCCTTCGAAATCGATGAGGGTCCCCACCACGTCGAAGCTCATATATTTGAAGTCGCTCAGTTTTTTGGGCAATGTCGGTCTCCGCTTTGCCGCCTTAAGCCTCTTGGGGAGCCTGCGGCAGATTATTCTGTTCCCGGACGGGATCCTTGCCCCGTTCCCATTTGCGATTACGCCCTTTTTTATGGCGTTTAGTGCCGTTTGCATTAATAGTTTGGCACTTTCGGCACGCCGGATTCGCCGAAATGGATCGGCTCTTCGGCAGAATATTGCGAATATGCGGTGCATTGCGACATTTCGAGAGGGTGCCGCAACGCCACCCGGCTATCGCCTCAGGCCATGGCGGCCCGTACAGCGGGGTCTTCGAGCGTCTGGTCGAGGGTCTTCAGCGTCCGCTCGATGATGGCGTCGATCTCGCTGTCGGTGCAGCAGAGCGGCGGCGCGTAACCCAGAATACCGTTCGCAAAGGCGCGCACGATCAGGCCGTTTTCCCAGGCGCGGTCGAAAACCTTGCGTGCGGGGGCCGCAGCGGCCGGCAGCGGGGTCTTTTTGTCCTTGTCGGTCACGAGTTCGACGGCGGCGAGCATGCCGCGTCCGCGGACATCACCGACCAGCGGATGGCTTCTCAGGCTCTCAAGCCCCGCCATCAGCCTTTGACCGGCGCGGCGGCCGTTTTCCAGCAGCCCGCCCTCGTAAAGTTTCAGCACTTCGAGGCCGACGGCGGCGCTGACGGGATGGGCGGAATAGGTGTAGCCATGCCCGATTGCGGCCTCGCCTGCGAAGTCGGCTATTGTATCATAGACGTGGTCCGCCATGAAGACGGCGCCCATCGGCACGTAGCCCGAGGTGAGGCCCTTGGCGGTGGTGATGAAGTCCGGCACGATATCTTCGTCGGCACAGGCAAACAGCGGCCCCGTGCGGCCAAAGCCGGTGATGACCTCGTCGGCGACGAAAAGGATGCCATAGGACCGGCAGAGGTCGCGCATGGCCTTGATCCAGCCGGGAGGCGGCACGAGAACCCCGCCGGAACCCTGGATCGGCTCCGCATAGAAGGCGGCGACGCGGTCTGGACCGATCGTCTCGATCTTGTCCTTCAGGATTTGCAGGGAGGATGCGATGATAGCGGCCGGGTCGCTTCCCACCGGGTTACGGTAGGCGTAGTGCGACGGGATTTTGTGCTGCCAGTCGTAGGGCACGCCGAAACCGGCATGGAAAGCGGGCAGGGCGGTGAGGCCCGAACCGGCGGTGGTGGAGCCGTGATAACCCTGTTCGATGGAGATGAACTGGTCGCGCTGCGGCTGGCCCTTGGCATGCCAGTAATAGCGGATGAACCGAATGGTGCTGTCCACCGCATCGGAACCGCCAAGCGTGAAATAGACGTGGTTGAGATCGCCCGGCGCGCGGTCGGCAAGTTCCGAGGCCAGCCGGATGGCCGGTTCGCTGCCAATGTCGAAATAGGCCGTCGCATAGGGCAATTCCCGCATCTGCTTTGCCGCCGCCTCGACGATGCTGTCATGGCCGTAACCGGCATTGACGCACCACAGGCCGGCAAAACCGTCGATGAGCTGATGGCCGGTAATATCGGTGACGGTGGCGCCGCGTGCCGATTGCAGCACCCGCACGCCCAGCTTCTCATGGCCGCGGAAGGAGGAGACAGGGTGCACCAGATGGGCGCGATCCAGTTCGATCAGTGAATTGCTTAACATGGGGTCTCTCCGGATTCAGCCCAGCGCCTGGCTGGTCAATGCGAATGTTTTCAGTTTTTTGTCAGCGGGGATTTCGGTTTTCGACCGGCGCATGGCGATGCCGCCGCCGACATGGCCAAGACCGCGTTCGGCAAGCCAGGGGGCAAGGCCCGTATCGGTTGTGGTGTCCACACGAAGGAATGCGCCGGGACGTTCAGAAAACACGAATGCGATCAGATTTTTCGCGATTTCAGCATTTTCCGCGACGACCGGGCCGATGACTTCGCCACGCCCGAAGGCGCGAAGTGCTGCAAAGCCCTTGATGACCCCTTGGTCCTGCACGAGTGCGAAACGCGCCCTGTCGGCAAGTACTGCAAAGAGGGCAGTACGATCCGCACCGAAAGCCTGCGCATCGAGCGCGGCGAGTTCGGCCGGATCAATGGTTTCCGCCCAGGTGACACCTTCCGGCCTGTCGGTCGTGGCCGGAATGCCCTGATGCTGGAGCACTTCGCCGCAGGCGGCGAAGCCCAGTTTTTCATAAAGGGGCAGACCGTCGGCCGTGGCTACAAGACGGCACTCGCGATTTTCTGCTGCGTCCATTGCCGCGCCCATCAGCTGGCGTCCTAGGCCGCGGCCGCGCATGCTCTCGTCCACGATCACCATATTGACGGTGGCGCAGGTGTCTCCGAGAATCGTCGCCATGGCGGTTCCGACGACACGCCCGTTTTCCAGGGCGACGAAACCCTTGCTCAGGGAAAGGACCAGCGCCCAGTCTTCTTTCCGGTGCGGCCAGCCGGCCTGGCGGGAAAGTTCAACAGCCGCGTCGAGGTGGTCCGGTTGAAACGTTTGGATATCGATCAGGCTCGCCTGCATGCCGGAACTCCGTTTTTCTGCTTATTCATTGATAGACCGATGCCGAAAGAAGATTGTCCCGACAAATGGGAAGGTTCGATATGTTTCGCTGTTGCTTTTATCCGCCGCCGCATCTTATGCCGCATCTTGTCCGCACCCGGCCGTAAACCGGGGACCGGCGGCGGCTTCCGGTTTGCCTCGACGCAACTCTCTGCCAAACTGGCGGCTGCATACGCAACAATCTGCTTCCGCGAATGGCAATTGCGGTGCGTCGACCGGGCAAAGGCTTTCTATGATCAATTCATTCCGGCACGGCCGATCCCCAAGCAAGGATGACGACGACATGACCATCTTCCGCCCGAAATACATCTCCTTCGATTGCTACGGCACGCTGATCAATTTCCAGATGGCAGAGGCCGCCCGCGATCTTTATGGCGATCGTCTCGATGAAGCGCAGATGCAGCAGTTCATCAAGAATTTTGCGGCCTATCGTCTGGATGAGATCATGGGCGACTGGAAGCCCTATGCCCAGGTGGTTCACAATTCGCTTTCGCGCAGCTGCAAGCGCAATGGCGTGGCCTTCAAGGATGAAGATGCCACCTTCGTTTACGAGCGCGTTCCGACCTGGGGCCCGCATGCCGATGTTCCGGCCGGCCTTGCCAAGGTTGCGAAGGAAATTCCCCTCGTCATCCTGTCCAACGCCATGAATTCGCAGATCATGTCGAATGTCGAAAAGCTCGGTGCGCCCTTCCACGCTGTCTATACGGCTGAGCAGGCGCAGGCCTACAAGCCGCGCTTCAAGGCTTTCGAATATATGTTCGACATGCTGGGCTGCGGTCCGGAAGACATGCTGCATGTTTCCTCCTCGTTCCGTTACGACCTGATGTCGGCCCATGATCTCGGCATCAAGAACAAGGTCTGGGTCAATCGTGGTCACGAGCCCGCAAATCCCTATTACGGTTATGTCGAAATCGCCGATATTTCCGGCCTGGCAGGCGTGGTTGGGTTGTAAGGAAAGGTCGGGACCATGAAGTTCGTCTCCTATTGGCACGATACCGCGCCGCAATTTTCAGGTGCCGCGCAAGGTCCCGTCGAAGGTCATTACGATGTCGCCGTCATCGGTGGAGGTTTCACCGGTCTCGGTGCCGCGCGCCAGCTGGCCAAGGCCGGCGCGCGGGTGGTCGTTCTTGAAGGGGAGCGGGTCGGCTGGGGCGCCTCCGGCCGCAATGGCGGACATCTCAACAATGGTCTTGCCCATTCCTATCTCTCCGCCAAGGCCGAGCTTGGCAAGGAGCGCGCGATCGCCCTCTACAGGGCGCTCGATTCCTCCATCGATACGCTGGAGGGCCTGATCGCTGAGGAAGGCATCGATTGCAACTTCCGCCGCTCGGGCAAGCTGAAGCTCGCCTCCAAACCGCAGCATTTCGAAGGTCTGGCGAAGAATTTCGAGGCGCTGCATGCCGAGGTCGATCCCGACACGGCGCTTCTTTCCGCGGCCGATCTCAAGGCGGAGATCGGCTCGCCCTTTTATGGCGCCATGCTCTCGAAGAAGAGCGCGATGATGCATATGGGCCGCTATGTGGCCGGCCTTGCCGAAGCCGCCAGCCGTCATGGCGCGGTGATTTTCGAAAATGCGGCGGTGACGAAGCACATCCAGAACGGCAGGACCCATGAACTGGAAACCTCGCGCGGCAAGGTGACGGCCGACAATGTTCTGGTGGCGACCGGCGCTTACACGCCGTCCGGCTTCGGTTATTTCCGTCGCCGCATCATCGCCGTCGGCAGTTTCATCATCGCCACGCGGCCGCTGACGGATGCGGAGGTTCAGGCTTCGGTTCCGGGCAACCGCACCTATGTCAACTCCATGAATATCGGCAATTATTTCCGGCTCGCGCCGGATAACCGGCTGATCTTCGGCGGCCGTGCACGCTTTTCCGCCACGTCGGACCAGCGTTCGGACGCCAAAAGCGGTGCGATCCTGACGGAAAGCCTGCATCGCATCTTCCCGCAGCTTTCGCATGTGCCGATCGATTATTGCTGGGGCGGTCTGGTGGATATGACCAAGGATCGTTATCCGCGCGCTGGTTTCCATGACGGCGTCTGGTACGCCATGGGCTATTCCGGCCACGGTGCGCAGCTTTCCACCCATCTCGGCATGATCATGGCCGACGCCATTCTCGGACGGCCGGACAACAACCCGCTGAAGGGACTGGAATGGCCGGCGGTGCCGGGTCATTTCGGCAAGCCGTGGTTCCTGCCGCTGGTGGGCTTCTATTACAAGATGCTGGACAAGATTCAGTAGAAGTCGGGGGCGACGCTGAGAGGCCGCTTCCACACTCGACGTCATCCTCGGGCTTGACCCGAGGATCCACGGCCGCGCGAAGAATGGATCCTCGGGTCAAGCCCGAGGATGACGGAGGAGAGGGGCATCTCCATATCCCAGCGGCCTCCAGGCCGCTTTTTTATTGCCTCCACACAAAAAGAAGGGCCGCAGAGCGGCCCTTTAGGCGGGGAGAAGGAAGCGGGCTCAGGAAAGCCCGCCAATATGAAACGTCTTGATCTCCAGATATTCCTCGATGCCGACCTGTGCGCCCTCACGGCCGAGGCCGGATTGTTTGACGCCGCCGAAGGGGGCGACTTCGGTGGAGATCGCACCGGTGTTGAGGCCGACCATGCCGAATTCCAGCGCCTCGCCCACGCGCCATGCGCGTTTCAGGCTTTCGGTATAGAAATAGGCGGCGAGGCCGAAGGGCGTGCCGTTGGCGATGGCGATGGCTTCTTCTTCCGTCTCGAAACGGAAGAGCGGTGCCACCGGTCCGAAGGTTTCTTCGCTTGCCAGCCGCATCCCGGTCGTGGCGCCGGTCAGCACCACGGGGGCGGTATATTGCGGACCTTCCGGCAGATCATGCGGCCTGGTGATGATCTTCGCGCCCTTGGAGACTGCGTCATCGATATGGGCGCGGATCTTGGCGATGGCCGGCTCGTTGATCATCGGGCCGATGGAAACGCCTGCCTCGGTTCCGGGTCCGACCCGCATGGCGTCGACGCGATCCGCCAGTTTTTTCGCAAAGGCGTCATAAACGCTCGACTGCACGAGAATGCGGTTGGCGCAAACGCAGGTCTGGCCGCCATTGCGGAATTTCGAAACCAGAGCGCCTTCGATGGCGAGATCGAGATCGGCATCGTCGAACACGATGAAGGGCGCATTGCCGCCCAGTTCCAGCGACAGGCGCTTGACGCTGTCGGCAGCGCCGCGCATCAAAAGCGAACCGACACGGGTGGAGCCGGTGAAAGAAATTTTCCGAACCGTCTCGTTGGCCATGATTTCATTGCCGATTTCCGTCGGCATGCCGGTGACGATGTTGATGACGCCGGCGGGAATGCCGGCCCGTTCGGCGAGCACGCCGAGCGCCAGCGCCGAATAGGGCGTGAATTCCGAAGGCTTGATGACCACAGTGCAGCCGGCGGCAAGTGCTGGCGCGACCTTGCGGGTGATCATGGCGTTCGGAAAGTTCCAGGGCGTGATGATGCCGCAGACGCCGACTGCTTCTTTCAGCACCACGATACGCCGATCCGGCGTCGGTGAAGGAATGGTGCTGCCGCCGATACGACGAGCCTCTTCCGCGAACCATTTGACGAAGGACGCGCCGTAGCGAATTTCGCCCTTCGCTTCATCGAGAGGCTTGCCCTGTTCGGTGGTCAGGATCAGGCCGAGATCGTCGACATTGTCGATCATCAGCGCGAACCATTTTTCCAGAAGCGCTGCGCGCTCCGCGTGGGTTTTCTTTTTCCACGGCCCGAAGGCGGCGTTGGCGGCTTCGATGGCCGCGCGGGTTTCCGCGCCGCCCATATCCGGCACGGTGCCGATGACCGCCTGCGTCGCCGGGTCGATCACGTCGACCGCCTTGCCCGATGCCGCCGCCTTCCACGCCCCGCCGATCAAGCCCGTCTGGCGAAAGAGTTCCTTGTCCTTCAAGCCCTGCATCATAATTCTCCGAAATCAGTCGAGCGCCGCAAGAACTGCGGCGGTGATGGCGTCTGTCTTGTCCTTGCCCGGCACCGTGCCGATACCCCGGCCGGTCGCCGTTTCCAGCGCCGTCATGATACGCACGGCCGCGTCTTTTTCACCGAGATGCTCGAGCATCATCGCGCCGGACCAGATGGCGGCGATGGGGTTGGCGATGCCGAGATGGGCGATATCCGGGGCCGAACCGTGCACCGGCTCGAACATCGAAGGCGCGCTGCGGTCAGGATTGATATTGGCGGAGGCGGCAAAACCGAGGCCGCCCTGAATGGCTGCGCCGAGATCGGTCAGAATATCGCCGAAGAGGTTGGAGGCGACGACGACATCGAGGCTTTCCGGGGCCATAACCATGCGGGCCGCCATGGCGTCGATGTGATAGCTGGAAACCTCGACGTCGGGATATTCGGCTGCGAGCTTGTGGGTCACCTCGTCCCAGAACACCATCGAATATTTCTGGGCATTGGACTTGGTGATGGAGGCGAGCTTGCCGCGACGCTTCTGCGCCTGTTCGAAGCCGAAGCGCAGGATGCGCTCCACACCCTTGCGGGTGAAGATCGAGGTTTCGACGGCAACTTCGTCATCGGTGCCCTGATGCACGCGGCCACCGGCGCCGGAATATTCACCCTCCGTGTTTTCACGGATGCAGAGAATGTCGAAGCCATCGGCCTTCAAAGGTCCCTGCACGCCGGGCAGAAGCCGGTGCGGGCGGATATTGGCATATTGCACGAAGGCCTTGCGGATCGGCAGCAGCAGGCCGTGCAGCGAGACGGAGTCCGGCACTTCCGCCGGCCAGCCGACTGCACCGAGCAGAATGGCGTCGAAGCCGCGCAGTGTTTCGATACCGTCCTTGGGCATCATCGCGCCGGTTTCCTTGTAGAAGGCGCAGGACCAGGGGAATTCCGTTCCTTCAAGCGCAAAACCGGAGCTTTCAGCGGCGGCGTTGAGCACCTGCCATGCGGCGTCCGTCACGCTTTTGCCGATGCCGTCTCCGGGAATGAGTGCGATGCGATGCGTTTTCAAGACATTTCCCCTGTTACAGTCCGATAAGGACGCTTTTGCTCTTGCGGTTGGCGAGATAGGCCTCGCGTCCAAGATCCTTGCCGATGCCGGAGCGTTTGTAACCGCCGGTCGGCAATATGTGGTCGCGTGAGCGGCCATAACGGTTGACCCAGATCGTGCCCGCCTGGATGGCGCGCGACAGGCGCATGACGCGCGAGACGTCACGGCTGAAAAGACCCGCCGCCAGACCGTAGGTCGGATGGTCGGAAAGCGCCAGAGCCTCTTCTTCCGTGCGGAAGGTCTGCAGCGTCAGCACCGGCCCGAAGATTTCCTCGGTGACGGCAGGGGAGGTCTGGTCGACATTGGCGATCAGCGTCGGCTGATAGAAATAGCCGGGACCGTCCATGATCGCGCCGCCCGTCAGGCATTCGCCGCCATGGGCGACCGCCGCCTGCACGATGCCGTCGATGCGCTTGCGCTGCACCTCGGAGATGATCGGCGAATATTGCGTCGTCTCGTCCCAGGTCGGGCCGGGCTTCACTGCCTTCATGCGGGCGATGATGGCAGTGGAAAGGGCATCCGCCGCACTTTCCTCGACGATGATGCGCGAGCCCGCCACACAGGCCTGCCCGGCATTGGAGAGGATATTGCTGGCGATGGCCGCTGCCGCCTTCTCGATATCGGCATCGGCGAAGACGATTTGCGGACTCTTGCCGCCGAGTTCCAGCGTCATGGGCTTGATGCCGGTGCGGGCAATGTTGGCCATGATGGCGGCGCCCGCGGCGGTGGAGCCGGTGAAGCTGACCTTCGAAATTTCGGGATGGCCGGTGATGGCATTGCCGGTCACGGGCCCGTCGCCCAGCACGATGTTGATGAGACCTGCCGGCAATCCGGCCTTGATCGCCAGCTGCGCCATGAAGATGCTGGAGAAGGGCGTCATTTCCGATGGTTTCAACACCACGGCGTTGCCTGCCGCGAGCGCCGGGCCGAGCTTCCAGCCGGCCATGGAGACGGGGAAATTCCACGGCGTGATGGCGCCGACGACGCCATAGGGTTCGGTCATGATCATGCCGAGGCTTGCATCGTCGGTCGGCACCAGATCGCCGCCTTCCTTGTCGGCAAACTCGGCGAAGAAGCGGATCTGTTCGGCGGTGACGGCGATATCGCCGGCGATCAGCTGGCCTACCGGCCGCGTCGAAGAGAGAGCCTCGATTTTCGCCAGCGTCTCGGCTTCCTGTTCGATCAGGTCGGCCCAGCGCTGCAAGACCTTTGTGCGCTCGCGCGGGCGTACGCCGCCCCAGTTGCTGCTCTTCAACGCGGCCTTGGCAGTCTGCACAGCCTCATCGACCAGCGCCGCATCCGCCTTGGGGCAGCCGGCATATTCGATGCCGTCCGAAGGGCGGTGCATGTCGATGCCGTTTGCCGCCGGAACCAGCCGGTCGCCGATGAAGTGGCCGATCGGCAGGGATAAGCTGTCTGGATCGAAGCTGAGCGTCATGTGGAATCCTCTTTGGATATGCCCCAACGCTAATCCCTGATGGCAAGCAGCATCGACCGACTGCGGCGCGGGCGGTGAATGAAAATCCTGTTTTGCCACCGGCAGACAGCGCAATCTTCGGCGGCCGGTATATGCCGCAGGTCAAACGCCGTAGCGGGCGCTTATCCGGTCGAAAATCCCCGCCATCCGCTCGCTAAGGGGGCGGGGATCATCGCCCTCGTTTTCGACCGCTTCAAACACCCGGTGTTTCAGGAAGAAGCGCCATCCCACGGGCGATTTTTGCAGGAATTGTGTCAGAAGATCATAACGTTCCGGGGTCCAGACCGCCTCGAAGGCGAGCCGCTCCGGTCCGTAGCTGATGATATCGTCCGTCTTCCGGCGCGGCGCGGCGCGCAGGGCAGCCGTCGCCTCCTCATCGATCTCGTCACCGATGAGCGCCACCCCATAGTGTCTTGCAGCATTTTCTGCCGAGACCGCACCACGCCGCACATCGCGCAGCACGGCCTGCGGCGGGCGCGTGAAGGGGTCGCCGTAACCGCCGGCTCCCGGCCCTATGACACGAATGACATCGCCCGGACCGCAATGAACGATATCGGTATTGCCGAGCGAGATTTCGCCCTCGGTATCGGGATTGCGGAGGAAGCGGGAAATCAGCCCCGGACCTGCGCCATTGACACCCCAGCTCGCCATCACCGAACGGTTGCGGTTGCGGGCTGTGACCACCGTTTCCGGTGACGATATTTCAAACTCCATGACAGCCGAAAGCCCGCCGCGAAAACGGCCCGCCCCGCCGGTGTCGCGTTGCAGCCCATAACGGCGGAAAAGGATTGGTACTTCCGCTTCGCTGATTTCAATCGGCGTGTTGCGCAGAAAACCGGTGGCGCCGCCCGCGCCGTCGCTGCCGTCGCAGAAGGGCGTGCCGCCGCCGCCGCCGCCAACCGGGCCTATGGAGGCCATGACCGGGCGGCCGTTCCTGTCGCTGGTCTTGATGTTCATGATCGCGTTTCCGCCGGGTGAGGCGGCGGGAATAAGCTCCGGCAGCGCCTTTGCAAAAGCGCCGATGGTGACGATCTGGGTCATGGCGCAGGTCAGCGAACGCATGCCGACGGCGGCCGGGCGCTGGCAATTGACGATCGTGCCTTCCGGCAGCACGGCCCGCGCCGGGCGTAGCGTGCCGGCATTCAGGAGCAGGCTGTTATCGAGCGTATAAAGCACATAGGTCAGGCCGACCATGACGAGTGAATGCCGCTCGCGGCCGCCGGTCGGCATGTTCAGCGACGAGCCGAGCTGCGGGTCGCTGCCGGTGTAATCGAGGATGGCTTCGCCGCCGCGGATTTTCAGCGTCAGCGCCACGCGGCATGGCCGGCCGCCGACGGAATCCTCATCGGCATAATCGGCAAAGAAATAGTCGCCATCGGGCACCCGGGTGAGGATTTGCCGGGTCTGCTCTTCCGCATAGTCGAAAATCTGGCGCACACCGTCCAGAAAATCGTCAAAGCCGAAGCGGGCGATGATCTCCTGCATCTTGCGTTCGCCGATATTGACGGAGGCGATCTGGGCGTGGAGGTCGCCGATATTCTGTTCCGGCATGCGGACATTGGCCTTCATCATGTCGATGATGAAGGGATCGAGCCTGCCTTTGCGAACGAGCTTGACCGGCGGAATGCGCAGGCCTTCCTGCTCGATTTCGGAAAGCGAGCGGGACAATGAGGCGGGAACCGCGCCGCCGACATCGGTATTGTGGATGTGCCCGACCACGAAACAGGCAATTTTGCCCTCATGGAAGACCGGTTTCCAGATGTGGATATCTGGAGAGTGAGTGGCGACGAAACCGCTATAGGGATCGTTGGTGATGCAGATATCGCCCTCTTCATACTCATCGAACATGGAAAGCAGCGGCGCGTAATCGATGCCGCTATACCAGGGCGCGCCGAATTGCCGGGGATTGGCGAAGGCCAGCCCCTCACGCGTCACCACCTGACAGGAAAAATCCTCGGTTTCCTTGACGAAGGCGGAATGGGCGGTGCGCATCAGCGTAAAGGCCATGGCATCGGCGGCGGCCGAGCAGAAATTGGCGAGCACCTTGAGATTGCGGCGATCGATGGTCATGGGTCAAAACTCCCGCTTGGTAATGACGAGATTGCCGAAACGGTCCACATGGACCGTAAAGCCGGGCGGCACCACGGTGGTGGTATCGTCCTGAATGACGATGGCGGGGCCGTCGAAATCGTGACCGCTCGCCAGATCGTCGCGGTGATAGATCGCCATGTCGTGTTCCATGCCGCCAAACCAGCCTTTCGTGTGAAAGCGCGGCGTTGCGGGGCTAGTGGCCGCGCCTGTCTCGCGAAGCGGCGGCTTCGGTGTTTTCCCGGAGACGACAAGCCTGAGATTGACCATCTGCACCGCCGCCCGTTCATCGGAATGACCGTAGAGGCGGGCATGTTCCTCATGGAAAGCCCTGTTGATCGCGCCGGCGTCGCCGCTGCCCAGCCATTCCGGCTGGAGCGTGGTCTCGATTTCGTAGGATTGGCCGCGATAGCGCATGTCGGCGGAAAGCCGCATCTCGCAATCGCCGTTAAAACCCTGTTCCTTCAGCCAGTTGCGGCCGGTTTCCTGCATTTCGGCGAGAAGGGGGGCGAGATCGGAGACCTCCCCGTCGTTCACATCGCAATAGGTGGTGCGGATGAAATCGTTCTTCAGATCGGCAATCAGGCCGCCGAGCGCGGAAACGACGCCCGGGGTGGGCGGCACCACCACACCTTTCATGTCCAGTTCGCGGGCGAGGAAGCAGGCGAGCATCGCGCCGGCGCCGCCGAAAGCGAAGAGGTGAAATTCGCGCGGGTCGATGGCGAAACGGGAGGTGAGGGCGTTCACCTCCGCATACATGCCGGAGACGGCGATATCGACGATGTTGCCGGCGAGCGCCTCGACGGAAAGGCCGAGCTTTTCGGCGAGCGGCGAGAGCGCGGCGCGCGACGCGGCGTGATCGACGGTCACCGCGCCATAACCGAGCGGCATATGGCCGATGAGATTGGCGGCCGCCATGGCGTCCGTGATCGTCGGGCGGTCGCCGCCACGTCCGTAACAGGCGGGTCCCGGCGTCGAGCCGGCACTTTCAGGCCCGACCTGCAACAGGCCGAGGCTGTCGACCCATGCGACCGAGCCGCCGCCCTGGCCGACGGAGCTGACCGAAACGGAGGGGACATGAATCTGGAAATCGCCGATCAGCTCGCCGACCCCATATTGGGCCTCGCCATCAAGGATAACGGCCACATCGGCACTGGTGCCGCCGATGTCGAGGCTCATCACCCGCTCAAAGCCGCTGGCCTTTGCCAGATAGCCCGCGCCGATGACGCCGGAAGCGGTGCCCGAGAGGATCATCTGCACACATTCCCGCCGCGCCTGATCGATGCCCATGACACCGCCATTGGTCTTGGTGATGAGCAGCGGGCAGGCAATGCCTTGCCCGCGCAGCACCGTTTCGAAACGGTCGAGGTAATGTGCGACGCGCGGCTGGACATAACCGCTGATGACGGCGGTGACGGTGCGCTCATACTCGCGGATGATCGGCCATGTCTCGGCAGAAGAGACCACCGGCAATTGCGGCGCGATGCGTTCGATCATTGCCTTCACGGCAAGTTCGTTTTCGGGGTTGCGGTAGGAATGCAGGAAGGCGAGCACGATACCGTCGCAACCGGTGGCAAGTGCGCCGGCGACAGCCTGTGCCACATTCTCTTCGTTCGGGGCGAGCTTTACCTCGCCGGTCGCCAGCATGCGCTCGGCTATGCCGAAAACCCGTTCACGCGGGATGAGCGGTTCCGGCCGCACGGAATAGAGATTGTGGATCTGCGGAATTTTAAGGCGTGCAACGCCCAGCACGTCCTCGAAATTTTCGGTGGTGAACAGCGCGACGTTCTGGCCGTTGCGCTGGATCACGGTGTTGACGCCGACGGTGGTTCCATGGGTGAAGTAGGAGACGTCCTTAGCTTCGATGCCGTCGCGCTTTTTCAGCGTATCGAGCGCGAGAAGGATTTCTTCTCCGGGCGCGTCGGGGCGGGAAAACACCTTCAGGGTGGAAAGCGAGCCGGTCCCATCGTCGAACACGGCAAAATCCGTAAACGACCCGCCAACATCGACGCCAATGCGATATCCCATCTCTTCCGTCTCCTTTTCCAGTGCGGACGATGCTGTCATCGGGACCGGAAAAGGGCCAAGCATTTATGGGGTAAGGGTCATAGCCCCAGGTTATGAGAATGGCCGGGGTGGCCCATAGGGAGGATTGTTCAACCCTCGCCGGGTTTCGGCACCGTCATGTAATATTCGGGATGCGGCGCTGCGCGATAGCCGGCCTTTTCGTAAACGGCATGGGCGTCGCGGGTCGCCAGCATCCAGCTCGATACCGTCGAAAGCTCCGGGTGTTTGCGTATCTCGGTGGCGATCCAGGACGCAAGGCCGCGACCGCGATGATCCTCCACCGTGAAGACATCGCGCAAATAGCCGAAGACGGCGTAGTCCGTCACCAGACGGGCGAAGGCGGCCATGGAGCCGTCAGGGGCGTAAACGCCGACGGGCAGCGAATGCGAAAGCGCCCGCTTCAGCCGGTCGGCGGTCATTCCCTGCGCCCAGTAGGAATCGCGGGCGAGAAAACCATGGACCAGATCGAAATCCACCCGTGCCGGATCGGTGCTCAGCACATAGCCGTCGCGGGTGATTTCGAAAATGGCCGGTTCCCAGTTCATCCGTTCACCGTAACATAGATCTTGCGGACGGTTTCAATGGTTTTCCATACCCCGACGAAGCCAGGCTTCATGACGAAGCTGTCGCCAGCCGTATAACGCAGCGGTTCGCCGCCTTCCGGCGTGATTTCGATGACGCCTTCGAGAATATGGCAGAATTCGAAGGTCTCGCCCTTGATCGAACGGCTTTCGCCCGGCGTCGCTTCCCAGATGCCGGTGTGGACGGTGCCGTTGCGGGCTTCGTCCAGCGGCCAGGTCTTGAAGGACGGATCGCCGGAAATGAGACGTTCCGGCAGGGCCTTGGAGGCTTTCGGTTCGAAGGCGGGGTGCGTGTCGATGGTCTTGAGAAGCGGCATGGGTGTCCTTTCCTGGAACGGGATGATCAATATCCGCGATTGCGGTCGACGAGGCCGAGCGGCTCGAGGCCGGACTGGTATCGTTTGATGTTCTCGACAACGGTGCGTGCTGCCGAATGCGGCTGGGTGACGCTGGCGATGTGCGGCGTCAGGAGAATTTTAGGATGCGTCCAGAAGGCATGGTCTTCCGGAAGCGGTTCCGGATCGGTGACGTCGATCACAGCGCCCGAAAGCCTGCCGCTGTCCAGCGCATCGATGAGGGCGTCGTGGTCGAGCTGTTTGCCACGCCCGGCGTGAACCAACCCCGCACCCTCGGGAAGCATCCCCAGGCGTTCGCCATTCAGAAGTCCCGTCGTTTCGTCGGTCAGCGGCAGAAGGCAAACGAGAATATCGCTGGTCGAAAGGATCGTGGACAATCCGGCTTCGCCATGATGGCAGGTCACGCCATCGATCTCGCGCGGTGAACGGCTCCAGCCGGAAAGCGGAAAACCGAAGGGTTTCAGCCGTTCCAGCGCCGCAACGCCCAGCATGCCGAGGCCGAGAACGCCCACCCGGCACTCTTCCGCCTGACGCTGCGGCAGGGCCTTCCAGAGTTGCTGGCGCTGCTGTTTCAAATAGACCGGCAGGTTGCGGTGAAGCGCCAGCACGCCGAGGCTCACATATTCCTGCATCATGCGGATGATGCCTTCATCCACCATGCGCACGACTTTTACATGCGCAGGGACGGTGTCGATGTGAAATTGATCGACGCCCGCACCGATGGAAAACAGGATTTCGAGATTGCGGTAGCGGCCGATATCATCAGGCACGGTCCAGGTGATGAGGTATCGAACCGCATTCGGATCGACGCTTTCGGCATTCATCGAAAAGGGCAGTTCCGGCAGCTCGCGGGCCAGAGCCTGCCGGAAAATCTCGCCGCGCTTCGCGTCGGAATTGAAGAAGAAAGTCATCTGAAATCCGTGGTTCCGAAGGTTTAAACCGTGCAGCGGTTCGCCAGTGTTTCCAGCATTGACTGGCAGGCCGACAGTTCGCCGGCCGTTATGAATTCGTCCGGTTTGTGGGCGCGGCCGATATCGCCCGGGCCGCAGATGATGGCGTCGATGCCGGCCGCCTGAAAAAGCCCGGCCTCCGTGCCATAGCTGACGGCGGCGATGCAGGGCGCGTCGGTCAATTCTTCCAGAAGCTTCACGAGCGGCGCATCGGCGGCAAGGGACAGCGCCGGATAATCGCTCATCGGCGTCCATTCTATGTCGATGCCCCTGGCGGCGAGCGCTTCGACGCCGTCGCGCACCGGCTGGAGCAGGGCGACCGGCGACACGCCAGCAATCGCCCGCGCCTCCAGTTCGATGGCGCAGAGATCGGGGATGATATTGATCGCCTGTCCGCCTTTCGCCGTGCCGATCTGCAGGGAGGAATAGGGCGGTTCGAACGTCGCTTCGAAAGGCCCCTCGGTGAGAGCCTGTGCGGTCTCGACCGCCTTTGCCATGATGCCGGTCATCAGATGAATGGCGTTCACGCCCTGATCCGGCCGCGAGGAATGGCCGGAGCGACCGCGAATGGTGATGCGTGCGGCGGCCTTGCCCTTGTGGGCGCGCACGGCGCGCAGATTGCTCGGTTCGCCGATGATCGCACCCGCCGGTTTTGCGCATAGCTCCGGCAATCGGGCGATGAGATGGGGAACGCCGCGGCAGCCCGCCTCCTCGTCATAGGAAAAGGCGATGTGAACGGGCCGCTTCAGCGCCATGCGTGAAAATGCCGGTACTGCGGCGAGAACCGTGGCCAGAAACCCTTTCATGTCGGTGGTTCCGCGTCCGTAGAGGCGCTCGCCTTCGGTTCTCAGCGTGAAGGGATCGGAGGACCATTCCGGCTCACCGGCAGGCACCACATCCATATGGCCGGACAGGATGTATCCGCTGGCATCGGTCGGGCCGAAGCTGGCAAAGAGATTGGCGCGGTCGCCCTCCGGGCCGGCAAGCAGCGATACTTTCGCGCCGTGGCTTTCCAGATAATCGGCGATCCATCCGGCGATGTCGCCATTGGCGGTTCCGACCACCGACGGGAAGCCGACAAGACGCTCCAGAATGTCGATTGCGTTCATGGCTGTCTCCGTCGCTTCAACGCCGAAAAGCTTAGAGCGGCCTGCGGCGTTTATCTGCTGAAATACGGGTGATTTCAGTAGATTGTTGTGTCCTTCCAGCGCTTTCGGAAAATTCCTGCTGACGAGGCTGGTTATCTTCGGATGTCGTGAGCTGGGCTACCGGGATCAAGGTTCCGCGCCGGAGGGAATGAGAGCCGTTTGTCATGGAGCTGCTCAAAGTCGATAGTTTCGAGTTGCGGACAGTGGATATCGCCGATGTGGAGGCCGATCATCTACATGCTTTGTCCATGGCTGTAGGATGGCGATATCACGCGAACGAATGGTGTTTCCTACGGCAGTGCGGCGTTGGCCTTGCCGCGCTTGACGAAATCGATCGCGTTGTCGCAACGGCAATGCTGTTTCCCTATGATGAGGGTTTCGCGACGGTCGGCATGGTCATCGTTTCTCCCCGTTTGCAGGGGCAGGGCGTCGCACCATGGCTGGTGGGCCAGCTCACTGCGGGTTACCCTGACGCCGCCCTGCGGTTGAACGCCACGGAAGTCTCGCGACGGCTTTTCGCACGGCTGGGTTTTGCCGGAGATACGGAAAAAGTACATCTCCTGCGCGGCAAGGCGCGCTGCCCTGCCGAGATGCCGACGCTTGGAAGAAAACAGAGAATCGAGCCGCTGTCCGAGGATCATTTGTCCGCCGTGGCGGATCTGGATCGGGCGGCTTTCGGCGTTTCGCGCCGGGGCGTCCTGCACCGCCTTCTCCGGGAAAATACGGGTTACGGCCTGTTCGAGGCCGATCGTCTTGCCGCCTTTGCATTGCGGCGTGCGGCGGGACGGGGCCATATTGTCGGTCCGGTCGTTGCCGGTGACGAGGCGGATGCGATTGCGCTGGTGAGGCGACATTTTTCCGATCTCGACGATCAGCTTGTCCGTCTCGATGCCGTGCGGGATAGCGGTCTTCTGACCGAGTTCCTGGCGCAATCCGGGCTGGTGGTGATCGAAACGCTCACCGCCATGTCGAAAGGCGCGCCGCAACCGGCAGGCTCCGGCTCCGCAAAGATTTTCGCCCTGGCGGGCCCGTCTTTGTGCTGAGGTGCGGCACTATCGCAATTGACGCCCCGCCTCTTGCCCCTTATGTGAGAAAGCGACGGTTCCTGCAGCCGAAAGGCGAAGGGATTAATAGGGAACATGGTGCGGGCGGTCTTTTTCGCCCAATGCCGTGGCTGCCCCCGCAACTGTAAGCGGATTGTCGTTCATCCCCGTGACGCTTCAAGGCGTCATGCCACTGTATTCTCCGGAATGCGGGAAGGCAGATGAGTGACGCAAATCCGTGAGCCAGGAGACCTGCCGTCGAAATATAAACCATCGTTACGGGCGGGGAAGCCCGGAGGAGGAGATTGTAATGTTATTTCATAACATTTCGTTTGCGTCCTATTGCCGTTCTCCGTACAAGACGTCCCGCTGTTGCTGCGCGTTCTGACGCCTGCTGCTCTGGAATAAGATTTACTTTCGACTGGAGAACACATGTTTCATTCTAGACGCCTGCCGGTCCATGCCGGCTTTCTGGCCGCTGCGCTTGCGGTTTTGCCTGTCGCCGCCGCCAATGCTGCCGAAACCACCTATCCCCTGACGATCAACAGCTGCGGTCAGGAGATCACCTTCAAGCAGGCACCCGCCCGCACCGTGTCCGTCGGCCAGAGCACAACCGAGGTTCTTTACCTCCTCGGCCTCGCCGACAAGGTGGTCGGCACGGCGCTGTGGATCGGTCCGGTTCTGAAGGGCTACGAAGAGGCCAATGCCAGGGTCGAGCGTCTGGCTGACAATGATCCGAGCTTCGAGGCGGTCATCGGCAAGAAGCCGGACCTCGTGACGACGCAGTTCCAGTGGCAGATCGGCCCGGAAGGCGTTGTCGGAACACCGGCGCAATTCGCCGAGCTCGGGGTTCCCGTTTATACCTCGCCCGCCGATTGCATGGGCAAGGACAATTCCGGCGGCGGCGACGGCGTGCGCAACACCGTCTTCACCATGGATCTGATCTACCAGGAAATCCGCGATCTCGCCAAAATCTTCAACGTGCAGGATCGCGGTGAAGAGGTCGTTGCCGACCTGAAGAAGCGTGAAGAAGCCGCCCGCGCCAAGATCGCCTCGGCAAATGGCAAGCTTTCTGCCGTCTTCTGGTTCTCCAGCGCCGAGCTGGATATCGATCCCTATGTGGCTGGCCGCAATGGCGCTCCCGGCTACATCATGTCCGCGCTGGGGTTGAAGAACGTCATCGAAAGCGATGAAGAATGGCCGACCGTCGGCTGGGAAACCATCGCCAAGGCAAATCCCTCCATCATCGTTGCCGGCAAGATGGATCGCCGCCGTTTCCCCGCCGATGATGTCGCCGTCAAGCTGAAGTTCCTCGCCACCGATCCCGTGGCCAGCATCATGCCCGCCGTCAAGGAAGGTCATGTGTTCGAGATGGATGCGCAGGCGATGAACCCGACCATTCGCACCATTGAAGGCATCGAAACGCTGGCCGAGGCGATTTCGGCTGCCGGCCTCGCCAAGTGAACGGTCTTTCCATCCATCTCGGCAGGGTAGGGCTGGCTTTTGCCGCGCTCGCCCTGCTGCTCGTCGCGCTGATGGCCGGGGCGGCCATCGGCGAGACCGCCATTCCTTTCGACGTCGTGGCGAAAACAATCGCCAACCGCGTCTTCCATGCGGACTATCCGCTGGAACCGCTGGATGAGGGCATTGTCTGGAGTTACCGCCTCAGCCGCGCCGTCGTCGCCGCCTGTTGCGGCGCTTCTTTGGCGCTGGCCGGGGCGGTGCTGCAATCGCTTTTGCGCAATCCGCTTGCCGATCCTTATATTCTCGGCATTTCCGCCGGCGCCTCCACCGGTGCCGTCGCTGTCGCGCTGCTTGGCTTCGGAGCGGGGTTCCTGACGATGCCGGCCGGGGCGCTCATCGGTGCCTTCGTTGCGTTTTCGCTGGTCAGTCTTCTGGCGGTGCGGGCGGGACACGGCAACAGCGCCATCATTCTGGCGGGGGTGGCCGGGTCGCAGTTGTTTAATGCCATGACCTCTTTCATCGTCACCAAATCCGCTAATGCCGAACAGGCGCGCGGCATCATGTTCTGGCTGCTGGGCAACCTCTCGGGCGTGCGCTGGCCGGATGT
This sequence comes from Agrobacterium sp. 22-221-1, assembly GCF_053522445.1. NCBI lineage: Bacteria > Pseudomonadati > Pseudomonadota > Alphaproteobacteria > Hyphomicrobiales > Rhizobiaceae > Agrobacterium > Agrobacterium sp. 22-221-1. Next base: position 424,172 of record NZ_JBNWCL010000002.1, on the reverse strand, counting down.
CTGGCTGGCGCTGCCGGTCAGCCTTGCGGGACTTGCGGTGTGTCTCTGGTATGCCCGGGCGCTCGATGCCTTCGCCTTCGGCGGTCAGGCGGCTGCCTCGCTTGGTATTCCGGTGCGTTGGGTCTATGCGGTGCTGATCTCCGTTTCGGCGATCATGACGGCTGCGATGGTGTCGCTGGTCGGCTCCATTGGCTTCGTGGGCCTCGTCATTCCGCATGCCGCGCGCATCTTCGTCGGCGTTCGCCACGGTATATTGCTGCCGGTGACGGCACTGACCGGCGCGGTTTTCATGATCGTCGCGGATATTCTCTCGCGCATCGTCATTCCGGGGCAGGTGCTGCCCATCGGCGTCATCACCGCGCTCGTCGGCGCTCCCGCCTTTGCCTTCATCCTCGGGCAGAAGAGGGGGCGTTCATGAAGTTATCTGCCCACGACCTGCATTTCCACGCCGGCAATATCGACATTGTGCGCGGCGTTTCACTCGATGTCGGTTCCGGTGAGTTTCTTGGCATCATTGGACCGAACGGTTCCGGCAAAAGCACGCTGCTCTCCATGCTGGCAGGCATTCGCAAGCCGCGCCGGGGGCACGTTACGCTCGGGGGTGAGCCGCTTGCCTCATTGGGACGGCGAGACCTTGCCCGCCGGCTCGCCTTCGTGGAGCAGCAGGCCGAAACCACCGAACGCATCACCGCACGACAGGCGGTGGAGCTTGGACGCACGCCCTATCTCGGGCCGCTTTCCGCCTGGTCGCAGCAGGATGACGTCATTGTTGATGCAGCACTTGCCAATGTCGACATGGCCGACAAGGCGGAGCGCAACTGGCACCATCTTTCGGGCGGCGAACGCCAGCGCTTGCATATCGCCCGCGCATTGACGCAGGAGCCGCATATCCTGCTTCTGGACGAGCCGACCAATCACCTCGACATAGGCCACCAGATCGGCCTGCTCGATCTGGTGCGCCGGCAGGGCCTGACCGTTGTGGCGGCGCTGCACGATCTCAATCACGCCGCCATGTTCTGTGATCGCGTCGCCATCCTGCACCGCGGCGAGATGATCGCGGTCGGTCCGCCGCGAGAGGTTCTGACACCGGCGAGAATAGCCGCCGTCTTCGGGGTGGAATGCGTCGTCACCACGGATGAGGGCGGCTTTTCCCATATTCGTTTTCTGCCGGCCCATGGGCGGGCCGAGCCTGCAAGGAAAGTACTGGCACGATGATGACATTGACGACGCTTGCAAACGCCGCTGCAAGGACCAGCCTGTTTTGGGCCGCTGCCGTCATTGCCGTGGCGGTCACGGGCTTTCCGCTTCAGGCTTCAGCCGAGACCTTCGAGGTGAAAATGCTGAACCGGGGCGAAAAAGGCCCGATGGTATTCGAACCCGATTTTCTCGAAATAGCGCCCGGCGACCGCGTGCGCTTTGTGCCCACCCACAAGAGCCACAATGCCGCGACCATCGATGGCATGATCCCGGAAGGTGTCGAAGGTTTCAAAAGCCGGATCAATGACGAATTCGAGACCGGCTTTGAAAAGCCGGGCTTTTACGGCATCAAATGCTCGCCGCATTACGGCATGGGCATGGTCATGCTGATCAAGGTCGGCGAGGCGACCCTGCCGCAGAGCTACCGGACGGTGGACGTGCCGGGTCGCGCCAAACCGCGATTGGACGATCTTTTCGAGCAGGCGGAAAAATGAGGCTGCACTGAGCTCTCATCCGTCATGCCGGACTTGATCCGGCATCCAGCCGCGGCGCGTCTGCGCCGTGGGGAGAGTCTTTTGCGATCAATGACTTGATCGCACTGGACTCCGGATCTAGTCCGGGGTGACGGAGTAGTCTCCCGGCTTCACCGCGCACACGGCATAACGATGCTGCAGCCCGCGCAGAATGCCTTTCAGCAGGCTGAAATTTTTCGCCTGGGCGCGGTGAATGGCCTGAAGCTCCTGATCGATTGCGACAGGTTCGAAGCCGGTCGCACGCAACAGCGCCGCGACATCGCCGGCCCTTGCGCCCTTCGAAAAATAAACGCGGGAAAGAATGCTGTTGAATGTGTTTTCCGGGTCCACCGGCTTGTGCGGCTGGTCCGCTTTGACGAGGCCGAGACTTTCGAGACCGGCCGCCAGTTTCTTCACCAGTTTTTCGCGCCAGCCGGTATTCACGAAATCGCCGTCGACGATCAGAAGCCGTCCGCCCGGTTTCAGAACGCGGAACCATTCGGCAAAGCTTGCCTGCGGGTCCACCAGCGTCCAGACCAGATGACGGGTGATGATGACATCGGCGCTTTCATCCGGTTCCATCGTGTTTTCGGCATCGCCAACGAAAAAGCGGATGCTGCGGCCACGGCTTTTCGCTTTTTCACGGGCAAGCGCCAGCATGGTTTCCGACCAGTCCATGCCGGTGACCTGAAAACCGAGATCGTCCATCAGGTGCGAGATGACGCCGGTGCCGCTGGCAAGATCGAGCGCCCTGCGGCCCTCTCCGCGGCCGAGATGTTTCAGGATAAGCGCGTGCCAGGCCTCGCGCTCGTCTTCGGAGAAAATTTCATGTCCGGGGGAAAGGTCGAAAGTCGCGGCGCGGCCGGACCAATAGGATTTGATTTCGTCTCTCAGACTGTCGTTTTTGCCATATTGGATTGTGTCGATCATCGGTCTTCAACTCATGTACCGGTCAGTTAAGAATGGCTCTAAAACATAAATGTTGACTAGTATAGTCAGAAAATAATACAGCCGCGCCAGTCAACACTGGAGAGCAATATCCGATGCGCATCTCAGCCAAATCTGCGGCACTTGCCCTTGGCCTTCTCGTATCCGCCGCATGGCCGGCATTCGCCGAAAAGGTCACCGTCAAGGATGTGACGGGCCGCGATGTCGAGGTGAATGTGCCGGTATCGCACGTCATCCTCGGTGAAGGTCGCCAGATTTATTTCCTGGCTGCGCTCGACAAGGAAAACCCTTTCCAGCACGTGGTTGGCTGGCGCGACGATCTGACGAAAGCCGACCCGGAAACCTATGCGGCCTATCTCGCAAAGTATCCGGAAATCGCCAAGCTGCCGACTTTCGGCGGCATGAAGGACGGCACTTTCGACATAGAGCAGGCTGTCGCCCTGAAGCCTGACGTGATCCTGATGAATATCGACGCCAAGACGGCGACCGAAGAAGCGGGCTATATCGAAAAGCTCGCCAAGGTCGGCATTCCGCTGGTTTACGTCGATTTCCGTGAAAAGCCGATGGAAAATACCGAGCCGAGCATGCGCCTCATGGGGCAGCTGACGGGCAAGGAAAAGATCGCCGAGGACTTCATCAAGTTCCGCGCCGACTCCATCGCCAAGGTTACCGATACGCTCGAAAAGGCCAATCCGAAGAAGCCCGTCGTGTTCATGGAGCGCGCCGGCGGTTACTCCGACGATTGCTGCATGTCCTTCGGCAACGAGAACTTCGGCAAGATGGTGGAGCTTGCCGGCGGCGTCAACATGGCCAAGGACATCATTCCCGGCACTTTCGGCACCGTCAATCCGGAACAGATCATTGCCTCCAACCCGGAGCAGATCATCATCACCGGCGGCAACTGGAACGGTTATGTTCCGGGCGGCAACTGGGTCGGCGTCGGTTATGGCGCGGATCTGAAAGAAGCCCATCGCAAGCTTGAAAACCTGACCAAGCGCCCGGCTTTCACAGGCGTGCAGGCGGTGAAGGACGGTAATGTCCACGCCATCTGGCATCAGTTCTACAACAACCCCTATCAGTTCGTGGCCGTTCAGGAAATCGCCAAGTGGCTGCATCCGGACCTCTTCAAGGACCTCGACCCGGAGGCGACCTTCAAGGAACTGCATGCCCGCTTCCTGCCGCTCGACTACAAGCCCGGCTACTTCGTTTCGCTGAAGGACGCCAGGTAATAAAGGGACGGTGAAGGGGAGCGCCGTCCAACCGATGGATAACGCCGCAGCCATGCGGCTTTATCGCTTTGTTTTGGAACTCAATGAGGACTTCTCATGCGGCTCAACGCTCTCAGGCATCTTGCGGTGCTGGCTTTCTCCCTTCTCGCCGTGCCGGTTCTGGCTGCCGAGATTACCGATGTCACCGGTCGCAAAGTCGAACTGGACCTGCCGGCCAGACGCGTCATCGTCGGTGAGGCGCGCCAGGTGCATGTCATTGCCGCGCTCAAGGGCGACAAGACCTTCGACACCATTGTCGGCTGGCGTGACGATCTTCTCAAGAAGGACCCCGACAGCTACGCCGCCTATGTCGAGCGTTTTCCGCAGATCGAGAAACTGCCGCGCTTCGGTTATGTGCCGCAGGGCGATTTCAGCCTGGAAACGGCCATCACCCTTTCGCCCGATGTGATCACCCTCAATCTGGAAGCGGAGAAATCCGCCAAGGAGAGCGGTTTCGAAGAAAAGGCCGCTGCCGCAGGCATCAAGATCATCTATCTCGATTTCCGCATCGATCCTGAAAAGAACAGCGAAGCCTCGGTCGAAATTCTCGGCAAACTCTTCGGCGCCGAAGAGCGGGCGAAGGAATTCATCGCCTATCGCCGCGCCGAAATCGCCCGCGTGACCGACCGGCTCGCCAGCGTCAAGGGCCTGAAGCGCCCGAACGTCTTCATTGAACGCGCGCCCGGCATTTCCGGCGAAAACAATTGCTGCCGCACTTTCGGACCCGTCAATTTCGGCGCGATGGTCGATCTCGCCGGCGGCCACAACATTGCCGACGGCATCATCAAGACGACCTTCGGCGATCTCAATCCCGAACAGCTCGTCGTTGCCGATCCGGACCACGTCATCGTCACCGGTTCCAATTGGGCTGCCGAATCCGACATCAACCAGTTCGTTCCGGTCGGACGCGGGGCGGATATGGCTCTCTCGCGTGAGCGACTGGCCAACCTTATGAAGCGCACGCCGTTTCCGGAACTGAAGGCCGTGAAGCAAGGCAATGTCCATGCCGTCTGGCACCAGTTCTATGGCGCGCCCTACGAATTCTTCCCGATCCAGCAATTCGCCAAGTGGTTCCATCCCGATCTCTTCGCCGATCTCGATCCGGAAAAGAATTTTGAGGAGTTTCACCGCAAATTCCTCCCCGTCACCTACAAGCCGGGCTATTTCGCCTCGCTCGAAAAAGGTTTGAACCAATGAGTTCGCTGAATGAAAGCGCGGTTGGCATCAGTGGGCGCGATCAATATCGCGCCCTTGCCGCGCGCAGGATAATCATCCTCTTCGGGCTTTTTATCGCGCTGTGTTTCAGCATGGCCGCCGACATGGCGCTCGGTCCGGCGCGCTATACGCTCTCCGAGGTTCTGGCGACGATTGCCGATCCGGCCGCCGTCGGAAACCAGCTTCGGGTGGTGATCTGGGATATTCGCATGCCGATCGCGCTGATGGCGGTGACCGTCGGAGCGTCGCTTTCGGTTGCGGGGGCGCAGATGCAGACCATCCTGTCGAACCCGCTCGCCAGCCCCTTCACGCTCGGCATTTCGGCGGCGGCAAGTTTCGGTGCGGCGCTGGCGCTGGTTGGCGGCGTGGCGATCTTTCCGGGCGCGGTGCATTACATGGTGCCGATCAACGCCTTCATCATGGCCATGGTAGCGGCTCTGTTCATCCATTTCGCCTCGACGCTTCGCGGGGTGACGGTCGAAACCATCGTGCTGCTCGGCATTGCACTGGTGTTCACCTTCAATGCGGCGCTGTCGCTGCTCGAATATCTCGCTTCCGAACAGGCGCTTGCCGCCGTGGTTTTCTGGACCATGGGCAGCCTGACGAAGGCGACCTGGGACAAGGTCTATATCACCGCCGCCATCCTCCTCGTCACCGTGCCGCTGTTCATGCGCAATGCCTGGGCGCTGACGGCGCTGAGGCTCGGCGACGACAAGGCGGCCAGCATGGGCATCAATGTCCGGCGGCTGCGGTTGACGACCATGCTGACGGTCAGCCTGCTGGCGGCCATTCCGGTTTCTTTTGTCGGCACAATCGGTTTCGTCGGGCTGGTCGGTCCGCACATCGCCCGCATGGTGGTGGGTGAGGACCAGCGGTTCTTCCTGCCCGGCTCGGTGATCTGCGGTGCGCTGCTTCTGTCGGCAACCTCGGTCATCAGCAAGATTCTCATTCCCGGCGCTATTCTGCCTATCGGCGTCATCACGGCGCTCGTCGGCGTTCCGTTCTTCTTCGCGCTTATTTTCGGCAACAGGAGGCGCGCATGGTAGCGCTCGCACTGAAAGATGTCGGCGCCGCCTATGGGCGCATCACGGTTCTCTCCAAGGTCGGCATCGATACTCTGGAAAGCGGCAGTGTGACGGCGGTGATCGGCCCGAACGCCGCCGGCAAGTCCACGCTTTTCAAGCGCATCGCCAGCCTGATTTCCGGCCCCGGACTGGTCGAGCTCTCCGATACGGCTCGCGGCAACCGCGCCATCTGCTACATGCCGCAGGATACCGGCGCCAATGCCGTTCTGACCGTTTACGAATCCGTGCTTCTTTCCGCCAAGCAGGGCGGCGGCTGGCGGGTCCATGACGATGAGCTGTTCGAGATCGACGCCATTCTCAAGGCGCTGAAAATCCATGACCTTGCTTTCCGCGGGCTTGGCGAATTGTCGGGCGGTCAGCGGCAGCTTGTTTCGCTGGCGCAGGCGCTGGCGCGCAAGCCGGAAGTGCTGCTGATGGACGAGCCGACCTCCGCGCTCGATCTTCACCGGCAGATCGAGGTTCTGGGTTTCGTCACCGATCTGGCGCAGAAGACCGGCATGATCGTGCTGATCGCCCTGCATGACCTCAACCATGCGCTTCGTTATTGCGCCAATACGATGGTTATCGCGCGTGGTGAAATGGTGGTGAGCGGTAGCACGGAGGCGGTTATAACCCCGGAGATGCTGCGCGATATCTATCGCATCGATGCCCGTATCGAGCCCTGCTCGCAGGGCAGACCGATGGTCATTGTCGACGGGGCCATCTGACAGGTCAAGACCCGGCCGCGCTTGCTGCCGGGTCCGCTCGATGTGGCCTGCACAAATTCTTGATGATAATAGTCATGAAATATCTGTTCGATCCACGGTTTGGATGCTAGAGCTTTGAGCGGCAGAACTGCGCGGCCATTCGGGGGCGGCAGGTTTCGTCGATCCTTGAAATTTCTCTCGGTTGAGACATGGGCATACGGGAAGATGACAAGCGTTATAACGCTTACGTCGCGCATAGGGTCGACCTGATCAAATACGCCACCCTCATTCTGGGGTCGCGGGCGGATGCGGAGGACGTGGTTCAGGAAGCATTCCTGAAATTCGTTCCCGAGGCCTCCGGCAATCCTTCCAACCTCAAATCCTATCTGTTTCGCATCGTTCGCAATCTTGCGCTCGACAATCGCCGGCGCAGCCGCCAGGACCTTCGGGAACGGCCGGACGATACGCCTTTCTGGGGTGTGCCGCAGGACAATGGTACGCCGGAGGAGCATGCCCTTTTCTGCGACGAAGTCCGGCAGATGCGGACTATTTTGGCCGGCCTGCCGGTTCAGGCAAGGGTGGCATTGGAAATGCACAGATTCGGTGGTTACAATATGGAAGAGATTGCGCGTCACCTTGGCGTGTCCGTAGCCAGCGCACATCGTCTGATCAAGGGCAGCATTGCCGCGATTACCAAAGAAATGAAGTAAAATAGTCCTGATTGTCCCGCCTGTGAAAAAAATCTCTTCCTCAAACGTCTTTATAGCAATGCAGAAGACGACGCTTCTCCTCCGCCCCGCAAAGGAACTGGCCCGGTTCAATGACCATTGATCCAGAGAAAAAAATTGAATTGCCGGCCGGTAAGGCGGAGGAGGCGGCCGACTGGCTGCTGCGCTTGCAGTCTGGCTCGGCGGAACCGCGGCTGAAGGCGGAATTCGAGCAATGGCTGGCGGCAGCGCCGGCAAACCGTCTCGCCTGGGAACGAACATGCAAGACGTGGCGCAATCTCGGCTTGGTGGAGCCGGAATTCAAGAACCTCTGGGAAGATGCGCCGCATCTGCCCGGCAAGACCGTGACAAAGCCGCAGCGGCGGCGCTGGTCCGTGCGGCACTATGCCGGCGCGGCCGTGGCGGCTGCGTCCCTCTGTCTTGCGGTGCTGTTCGTTCCGGCATTTTTCGTTCGCCTGGAGGCGGACTATCAGACCACCACTGCCGAAAGCCGCACGATCACCCTCGAAGATGGCAGCAAAGTGCAGCTTGCCGCCGCGAGTGCGCTTTCAACGAATTTCACGAATGGCCGCCGCAATGTGACGGTGCTAAAGGGGGAAGCCTTTTTCGACGTCGTGCCGGACAAAGCGCGTCCCTTCGTCGTGGAGGCAAAAAACGTGACCGTTCAGGTGTTGGGCACGGCTTTCGACGTCGACCTGACGGATGGCGTAACCCAGGTGGCGCTGGCGCACGGTTCCGTGGAGGCGTCTTTCCGCAATGCACCGCCAACGCGGCTGGTGCCGGGCGAGATGCTGATTGTCGACGCTTCCGGCGCGATCCGCAAAGAGACTGTTTCCGTCGAGGATATTGGCGGCTGGCGCAATGGCGAACTCTATGTAGTCGATGCGACGATAGGCTCGGTCGTGGAGCAGATCCAGCGCTACCACCCGGCATGGCTGACGATGGCCGACAAGCGGCTTGCCGAGCAGAGGGTGACAGGGTTTTACGATCTGCGCGACCCGGATCGCGCGCTGGAAGCCCTGGTGGAACCCTACAAGGGCAAGGTGCATGCGATTGGCGGCAGCGCCCGCATCATCACCCGCTTCTGAAACATTCCGAAACAAAAAATCATATTTATTTTCAGTAATTTATAAAATTTCTTCCGAAAGCCTGAAAAAAATCGACGAGGCAATCGTCTTTTTGTTGAGTAATCCGGTCAAGATATATCCGGAGCGAAAGACAGGAAGACAAAAGCAATATGCGCCTCCAGACATGCAAGACCGGTTCAGGGGAAAAAGCAGCAAAGCAGGCTCGCAGGGCCGTGCTGCTGGCGACAACGGCGGTCGCCGTTTCATTCGCGACGCCCGTTCTGGCCCAGACCGGAGCTGACACCGCCAATTCCCAGCGTCCAGGCGGCGAGCAGGGGGCGACGCGGCCGTTCAACATTCCCGCCCAGTCGCTGTCATCGGTCGTGGGTGCTTTCGGGCGGCAATCCGGCCTTCAGGTCACGCTTGCCACGCCCGCGGCCGGAAATGTGCGCACCAATGCCGTCACCGGCAGTTTCACGGTGCGGGAGGCGCTGTCACGGTTGCTGGCGGGAACGGGCGTCAATTTCCGTATCGCCGGCAATGGCAGAACCGTCGTCATCGGCACGGGGCAATCGACCGTCGATCTTTCCGCGGCGGAGGGTACGACGGTTCTGGAAACCATTACCCTGACCGGCAAGACCGGGCGCAACTCCATTGCCGGTTCCGGTTATCAGGGGACACCCGACTGGGTTTATGAAACGCCCGCCAGCGTCAGCGTGGTCGGCCGTGAGGCGATCCAGTCGGCGGGCGTGCGCAACACGCGCGATGTTTTCAACCGAGTTTCCGGTGTTTATGCTGGTGAGGGCAATGGCAGCTTCCCAACCGTTTCGCCGAATGTGCGCGGTTTGCAGGAAAGCGGCCGCGTGGTCGTCTCCATCGACGGGGCGCGGCAGAATGCGCAGCGTGGTGCGGCCTTCGGCGGCGCCACGAGCTACACCGCAAGCGCCGGGCAGGGTTATGTGGATGTCGCTTTCATCCGTGCCGTCGAGATCGAGAAAATAACCAATGCGCGCTCAGGCAATGCCGGCTCTCTGGGCGGCAAGGTCGAGTTCCGAACCGTCAGCGCCGACGATCTCATCGCCGAGGGTGAAAACAAGGGCGGGGAAGCGAATATTTCCCGCGGCACCAATGGTTATGATTTTCAGGGCTCGGTTCTTGGCGCCGTTCGCTCGCCGGATGGCCCCCTTTCCTTCGTCGCCGGCTACAGCCGCACGATCATGGATGAATACAAGGTCGGCACAAAAGGCGAGGCCCGCAGCACCGCGCTGACAATGAAGGACTTGCTCGGCCGCGACGGCTGGTCGACCTTTTTCAAGGGCGAAGGCGACTTCGGCGACGTGAAGGCTTCGCTTTCCTGGATGCATCAGGAGAATGACTTCGTTCAGGGCGCATCTGAGTTGATCGACCGGGAAAGCGTGCGAAACGACAGCGTCGTCGCGAAGCTTGACTGGGACCCGGAGAGCGAATTCATCGACTTCAAGTCGTCGCTGTGGCTGAACGATAATATGACGCATGAACTGCGTGCGGCGCGCAAATATGCGGTGGAGACGAACCTCGACATGGGTCTGCGCAGCTTCGGGGGCAGCCTGGAAAATACCAGCCGCTTTGACACGGTGGCGGGTGCGCTCAGTCTGAACTATGGGGCCGAAGCTTTCCGGGACATTGCCACATCCGTCGCGACAAGCGCCAAAATCGCGGAAAATCCCTCCTTCGCCAGCAGCTACACGTCATTCAGCCCTGCCGGGCGACGCGATGTCGCCAGCCTGTTCCTGAATGGTGAGCTTGAGCCGGCCGATTGGATCACGCTGAGTGGCGGCGTGCGTTACGACTGGTCGCGTCTCAAGGGATCGGCGACCTATTATAGCGTTCGCGATTACACGGTGACCACGACCGTACCCTGCGATGCGATCCGCAATCACTATACGGCTCTCGATTATTTCAATCAGGTCTTCGCCCCGGCCAACCCGAGCTGGGCGGCGCGTTATGCCCTCTATCTTGCGCGTGTCTGGCCCACGACCTCGGCCAACTGCATGCCGGGCACCGGTACAACCACGAATACGCCGGTCACCGAATATCCCTCGCATGAAGTCGATATCGATCGCACCTACAGCGCCTGGCTGCCCTCCGCCACCATCGAGCTGAAACCCGTCGACTGGTTCCGCCCCTATGTGAGCTATTCCCAGAGCCTGCGTCCGCCGACAATTCTCGAGGCATTTTTCGCCGGTGCGCGTCCGGGCGATAGCCCCGGATACGAATACGCTCCGAACCAGGCCCTGCGTGCCGAAAAGGCGACGACCTATGAAATCGGCGCGAATATGAGCTTCGACGGCGTGCTGCTGGACGACGATTCCATTCGCATCAAAATGGCTGCCTTTCGTCGCGAGGTGAAGGACTATATCGCGCTCGGTTATCTCGTTACGGATCAGGTTCTCGACCGCACCTATACCAGCTTCGTCAATCTGGACGGCACGACCTATATGCGCGGGCTTGAGTTCGAGGGCAATTACGATGCCCGCAGTTTCTGGATCGGCGGCTCGGCAACATTTCTGAAAACAGAATGGCCTGAAAAGACACAGGTTTTTTCCAACGGTACGACCACCACAACCGGTGAAATCGTTGCCTGGCCGGGCGACGTCGCGCCCAAGGTGAAGCTGACGCTCGATGGCGGCATGCGTTTCTTCGATGAAAAATTCTCGCTGGGCGCAAGGCTCAACCACGTTACGCCGACGCAGTCGCGCACGCTGGATACGGAAGGCAATCTGCGCGAGGTGACCGATCCCTACACGACGGTGGATCTCTACGGTTCCTATGCCTTCAACGACAAGGCCACGCTTCGCTTCGCCGTCAACAACCTGACGGACCGCAAATACATCCCGGCAGCAAGCGCCTACACGGCGCCGGGCCGCACCTTTATCGCGACGATGAACGTGAAGTTCTGAACCGTGGAAGAAATTCTCCGGGCTGGGTTGCAGCCCGTCCCGGAGATGAAACGCCTTCGCCACAGGACGAAGGTATCGATATTGGCCAGTAAAGGAGTACACCTATGGCTACCACAATTCAACTGACGCAGTCTTCCTCCGATCTGATCGGCTACCTCAACGGTTGGACGAGCGGTTTCGGTTCGACCTATGGTGCGTTCTACGACGCTCAGACCAGCTCTCTCGCCACCACCACCATCGATCCGAACACGACCTATGAGGCGTGGGGCGATGGCAGCACCGGCGGCAAGGGCATCGTCATGAGCGGCGCTCTGCAGTACTCCCAGGGCAACCTGACGGGTTCGGTCGACAGCATCGTTCTGGGCACCGGCTACAGCCAGTCCACCAGCGGCATCGCCGTCAGCCAGCAGGAACTGCTGATCGATCCCGACAGCGCCTATTCGCTCGCCGGTGCTCGCGATCTTCTCGATCTTGCCGTCTACCAGCTTGCCCGCTTCGGTTCGTTGGCCGGCTTCTATGATTACTTTGCCGCCACCGGCACGGTGATCGAGGATACGACGGCCTCCAATACCCTGACCGGTTTTGCCGGCGCAGACACCTTCGTATTCTCTGGCGGCAACGATGTCGTACAGGCCGGCCCGACCGGAACCTACGGCTATCAGGACGGCACGGATACGCTCGATGTCTCCGCCTGGGGCGCAACTTCGGTGGACGATTTGTTGTGGTATAATGATAACGGAAATGCCGTTATCCTTTCTGCCACAGACACGTCCGTCTCCGTCACACTGAATGGCGTCGATGCAAATGTGCTCGACGCATCGGACTTCATTTTCGCCAGCGCATCGGCGCTTGCCGCGTAAAGGAAAATCAGGCTGTGGGCTTTCAAAACCACCAGCAGACACCGCCGCAGTCCCTCACTGCGGCGGTTGTTTCGCCCCTTAAAAGCACGTTTCTAGGCGTTGCGCTCGTCAGCGGCGTGGTCAATATACTCGCGCTCACGTCGCCGCTCTTCATGCTGCAGGTTTATGACCGGGTTCTGGCAAGCGGCAGCCTGCCGACGCTGGTCGGGCTCGCCCTTCTCGCGCTTGGCCTTTACGGCTTCCAGTGCCTGCTCGATATCATCCGCGCCCGCGTTCTGATCCGCATCGGTGAAGATTTCGACATGCGTTATTCCGGCAGGGTGCATGATGCGGTGGTGCGCCTGCCGCTCGTCAACCGCATGCCGGGCGACGGTCTTCAGCCGCTGCGCGATCTCGACAATGTGCGCGGTTTTCTCTCCGGCACCGGGCCGACGGCCTTTTTCGATCTGCCGTGGATGCCGCTTTATCTCGGCATATGTTTTCTGTTTCATTTCTGGATCGGCGTGACGGCGCTTGCCGGCGCGATATTGCTTGTCTCCCTGACGATCCTCACCAACATCTTCTCGCAGAAGCCGATCCGCGACACCATGGTCGAGAATATGGCCCGCAACCGGCAACTGGAGGCCTCGCGCCGCAATGCCGAAGTCGTGCAGGCCATGGGGCTTGGCGGCCGGCTCGGAAAACGCTGGCAAAATTCCAACGAGGCCTATCTTGCCGCCAACCGCAAGGCCGGAGATGTGGCCGGCGGTCTCGGCAATATCGCGAAGTCTTTGCGGGTCGTGCTGCAATCGGCCATTCTGGCGGTCGGCGCTTGGCTGGTCCTCAATCAGGAGGCCTCCGGCGGCGTGATGATCGCCAGTTCGATCATGATGGGCCGGGCGCTCGCGCCCGTCGATCTCGCCATTTCCAACTGGAAGTCCTTCGTGGCTGCCCGGCAGAGCTGGGCGCGGCTGAGGGAGCTTTTTGCACAGATGCCGGCCAATGCCGCCGCCATGGCCCTGCCGAAGCCTGAAAAGGAACTGCGGGTCGAAAACGTCACCATCGTCCCGCCGGGGGAAAGAAAACCGACCGTCACCGGGCTTGGCTTCATCGTGACCGCCGGAAACGCGCTCGGCGTCATCGGCCCCTCCGGCTCGGGCAAATCCACGCTCGCGCGCATTCTCACCGGCGCGTGGATGCCGGCGGCCGGCAAGGTGCGGCTGGACGGTGCAAGTTTCGAGCAGTGGGACCGTGAGGCGCTGGGTCGCCATATCGGCTATCTGCCGCAGGGCGTGGAGCTGTTCGATGGCACGATCGGTGAAAATATCTCCCGTTTCGAGGATAATCCCGATCCTGACGCCATCATCGCGGCGGCCAGGGCTGCGGGTGCGCATGAACTGATCCTGCGTTTCGAAAAGGGTTATGACAGCGATATCGGCGAGGCGGGTTCGGCGCTTTCCGCCGGGCAGCGCCAGCGCATCGGCCTTGCCCGCGCGCTATACCGCGATCCCTTCATCGTGGTGCTGGACGAACCCAACGCCAATCTCGATGCGGAAGGCGAATCCGCCGTGGTTAAGGCGATTGCCTCGGTGAAGGCGCGGGGCGGTATTGCCGTCGTCGTCGCCCACCGGCCGAGCGCCATCGGTGCTGTCGATTTCATTCTGATGATGGAAGAGGGGCGGATGAAGGCCTTCGGCCCGCGTGACGAGGTTCTGTCGAAGGTACTGCGCGTTCCGCAAGCGCAGGCGGTAAAGGGATTTACCGCATCCGCCCAGACGATCTCGCCGCTGCGCGTCGTCGCCAATACCCAACCTCAGGCGTTGGTGCTGGAAGACGTCCGTGAAGAGAACAGCCAGGAAGGAGATGCGGATGTCAAACATTGATCAGCGCAGCCATGTGTCCCGCTCCATCCGCAAACATCTTGTTGCCGGCCTTGCTGCGGGTGTGGCGCTGCTGGCCGGCGTCGGCGGATGGGCTGCGACGACCAATCTTGCCGGCGCGGTTGTCGCCTCCGGCCATCTGGTGGTGGATTCCTACAGCAAGAAGGTGCAGCACCCAAGCGGTGGTGTCGTCGGTGAAATTCTGGTGAATGAGGGCGACAGGGTAAAGGCCGGCGACGTGGTCATGCGCCTTGATGCGACCCAGACCCGCGCCAATCTCGCCATCGTGACCAAGCGTCTGGATGAGCTGAATGCGCGCATGGCAAGGCTGGAGGCCGAGCGCGACGATCTGCCGGAACTCATTTTTCCGCAGGCGCTGATGGCGCGAAAAGACGATGCCGATGTCGCCTCCGCCATGCGCAGCGAGACCAAGCTGTTCGAATTCCGCAAATCCTATCGCGAAGGGCGCAAAGCACAGCTTTCCGAGCGCATCACCCAGTTCGAACATGAGATCGAAGGGCTGAAGGCGCAGGAAGTCGCCTATGATAACGGCCTTGCCGTGCTGGAGGCTGAAATCACCTCGCAGAAATCCCTGCGCGAACAGGGTATCGTTTCGGTGCAGAGGCTGAACAGCCTGCAGACACAGGCTGCGACATTCGGCGGCGAGCGCGGCGAAAAAATCGCCTATCAGGCGCAGACGGCAGGGCGCATCACCGAGACCAGGCTGCAAATCCTGCAGATCGACCAGGAATTGCGCACCGAGGTCGGGCGGGAGCTGCGGGAGATACAGGCGCAGATGGGCGAATTCGTCGAGCGCAAGGTTGCCGCCGAAGACGAGCTTAAGCGCATCGATATCGTCGCGCCGCAATCCGGCATGGTGCATGAAATGGCCGTGCATACGGTGGGTGGCGTGGTGACGCCTGCAGATCCGATCATGCTCATCGTGCCTGACGGAGACGAGCTGGCGCTGGAGGTGCAGATCGTGCCGAAGGATATCGATCAGCTTCGGGTGGGGCAAAAGGCCATGCTGCGCATGACCGCCTTCAACCAGCGCGTCACGCCGGAACTGGAAGGCCATGTCAGCCGCATCGCGGCGGATATCACCACCGATCAGCGCAGCGGCCTCTCCTATTATCTGGCGCGGATTTCCGTGCCGGTTTCCGAGCGGCAGAAGCTGAATAATGCGCCGCTGGTGCCGGGCATGCCGGCCGAGGCGTTCATTCAGACAAGCGAAAGGACGGCGCTGTCCTATATCGCCAAGCCGCTGACCGACCAGATCAGCCGCGCTTTCCGGGAAGAGTAGGAATCTGGGCCCGGTTTCCGGGCTCTATCCACCTTCGCCAAAACGGAAGGCGGCAAAGCCCTTCGTCTTTGTCGGGATCGCCCAGACGCCGCCCGAAAATGGTGCTTTCGCCAGCCGGTCTTCGGACATGTTGTGTCGGTGTGACGTCAGGAAAAGGAGGCTGAAATCAGGTCCTCCGAAGCACGGCATGGTGGGGTGCGGCACAGGGGTCGCAATCACATCCGCATGCTTGCCATCAGGTGTGAAAACGTTCAACAGGCCGGCGGAAACGCCCGCGCTGTAATAGGTGCCGCTGCTGTCGAGACAGCCGCCATCGGGTCTTCCCGTCTCTTCCGTCATCCGGGCCACCAGCACGCCCTCATCGAATGTGCCGGTCCTGCTGTCGAATTTTCGCCGGCGTATCCATTTCTGGACGGAATCGCTCTGCCACATGATGGAGCCGTCCGGGGAAAAGGCGAGGCCGTTCGGGCATGTCAGGCCGGTCTGCATGCGCTCGGCGCTTTTTTCGGTGATCCGCCAAAGTTCACCATGGGGCTCCATGTCCGTGAGTGGCACATTATGCATGGTTCCCACCCAGAAGGCGCCGTCGGGGCCGATCCGTCCGTCATTCAGCCGGCAGGGAATGCCGTCCGGTGACGGGAGGGAGTGGAGAAGGCGTGTTTCGCCGCTCTCCGGATTGAGGATGACGATATCCATGCCGCAGGCGACGATGAGATCGCCGTTCCGACAGAGACCGAGACTCGAGACCGTATGGGGAAACGCCCATTCGCGATAAAGTCCGGGCTCGAGCGCTGCGGACCGCACCGTCCTGCCGAGTATATCGCACCAGAAAAGCACCTGTCGCCGCTCATCCCAGACAGGGGATTCCGCAAGCGTGCTCATCGTGTCGCACAGAAGTTTCGCCTGCGACATGGCAAGCGCTTTTTCGGGATTTGCCGTATTCATGATGCTCGAACCGTTGAAGATGATGGCACGGAATTATTCGAAATAGTCCTGATGGTTCTCGAAAACCTGCGAAAGAATGCCGAGGACGCGTCTCAGGTGCTTGCGCAAACCATCGGTCGCACGGGCTTCGTCCCCGGCCTTGATCGCATCGTAAACCGCTTCATGTTCGGAGAGCAGCCGCGCCATATGCGCCTCGTCGGTGATGGCGAGCGCGCGCAGGCGGTCCAGCCCCGCCTTCTCGCGGATCAACAGCGTCTCCAGCCTCTCAAGCCCCGTCGCGGCGGCAAGCGCGCTGTGGAACTGGTCGTCATGCACGCGAAAAGCCTTTCTGTCTCCGCGGTGCATGGCTGCGCGCTGGCCGGTGAGGGCGTGTTCGATCTCCTGCTCGGCCTCCGCCGTTATGCCGATCTGGCACAGCCTGCAAACCGCAGCGACCTCCAGCGCCTCGCGGATGAACTGCGCGCTGCGAATGTGCTTTTCCGATAATCTGGAGACATAGGTGCCGCGGCTGGGCAGGGTGACGATCAGGCCGTCATCCCGCAGGCGGCTCAGTGCTTCGCGCACTGGCGTTCGACTGGAATTGAACAATTGGCCGATTTCGTTTTCCGAAACCGCCTGGCCGGGAAAAAGCTCCCGGGAAAGGATGGCCGATTTCAGCGCGGAATAGATCTGGTCCACGACCGGACGATTAAGGTCCAGTCGCTCCATTGTCGGCACGGTGCCACCTGTTACGGGAATTTTCGGCATATACCCTCCAGCGTTTTCATAACCGGTATACCGGAACACAAGTCTGTTGACAACCGGCATACCGGTATGCAAATGATTGCGCATGGGAAGGAGGCTCCCGAAATGCAAAATATCAAGACCTGCGTCATCGTTGGCGCTGGAATGGTGGCGAAGACGCATGTGCTCGCCTGTGCGGCAAGTCCGGAAAAAATTCGCCTGAAGGGTTTAGTCGATGGCGGCTCCGGCCGCGCCAGCGCGCTGGCCGCCGAAGCATCGAAACATACCGGATATGAGGTCGTCGTTTATTCCTCGGTCGAGGAAGCCGCACGCGATGCGGATGTCGATTTCGCCATCGTCGCAACGCCGCCGAATGCCCGCGTCGATATCGTCGGGCAGCTCGCAAAGGCGGGCAAACACATTCTGATGGAAAAGCCCGTCGCCCGTAACACGCAGGAGGCCGGCGGCCTTGTCGCCCTCTGTCGTGACGCCGGCGTCACGCTCGGCATCATCTTCCAGCACCGCATGCGGGCTGCATCGCAAAAAGCCCGTGAGCTTGTGGACGGCGGGACGCTCGGAGCGCTCGGTCTCTGCGAAATTTCCGTGCCGTGGTGGCGCGCGCAATCCTATTATGATGAACCCGGCCGCGGCACACTCGCACGCGACGGCGGCGGTGTTCTGATCTCCCAGGCAATCCACACCATCGATCTGGCGCTGAGCCTTGCCGGGCCGGTCTCGCGCGTTCAGGCCATGGCGGCGACGACGCGTTTTCATCGCATGGAAACCGAAGATTACGTCGCGGCCGGCCTGCGCTTCAAGAATGGCGCTGTCGGCTCGCTGGTGGCAAGCACCGCAAGTTTCCCCGGTGCTCCGGAATCGATTGTCCTGCATTTCGACAATGCCAGCCTGCGGCTCGCCTCGGGCCTCCTGCATGTCGACTGGCGCGATGGCCGGCAGGAGACCTTTGGCGGCGCGGCATCCGGCACGGGTGGCGGCGCCGACCCCATGGCTTTTACGCATGAATGGCATCAGGGCGTTTTCGAAGATTTCGCAGACGCCATCTCCTCAGGGCGCCCCCCGGTCGTCACCGGTGAAGCGGCTCTTTTGTCTCACAGATTGATCGACGCGATCATCAACTCGGCCGACACCGGCAAGGAAGTGGAACTGCAGGATGACTAAAGCAATCAAGTTCGTCGCTCTCGGCATAGAGCACCGGCACATTTTCGGCATGGCCCAGAACATGCTGGATGCCGGCGCGGAATTCGCCGGCTGGTGGACCGAAGGCGAGCCAGACGTGGTGGAAGGCTTCGTCAAGCGCTTCCCGGATGTGCCGCGCGCGGCCTCCAAGGAAGCTCTGCTGGCCGAGGGCAGCATCGATCTCGTGCTGATCGCCGATATTCCCTCCAAGCGCGCCGATCTCGCCATCGCCGCCATGGAAGCCGGCAAGGATGTCATGTCCGACAAGCCGGGCTGCACCACCTTCGAACAGCTCGATCGCCTTCGCCAGACTGTGGCGAAGACCAAGCGCATCTGGACCGTCGATTTCTCCGAGCGTTTTGAAGTTCCGAGCGTGACCAAGGCCGCTGAACTCGTTGCGCAGGGTGCGATTGGCCGTGTAATCCAGACCGTCGGCCTCGGCCCGCATCGTCTGAACCGCCAGATCCGTCCGAAGTGGTTCTTCGAGCGTGAAGCTTACGGCGGCATCATCACCGATATCGCCAGCCACCAGATCGACCAGTTCATGTTCTTCACCGGCTCGACCGAAGTGGAGATCGTAGCCGCCACCGTTGCCAACTATGCCAACCCGCGCGATCCGGGCCTGCAGGATTTCGGCGAAGTGGTGCTGCGCGGCGACAAGGGTCACGGCTATATCCGCGTCGACTGGTACACGCCCGATGCGCTGCCGACTTGGGGAGATGGCCGCCTGACGATCCTCGGCACCGAGGGCTACATCGAGCTGCGTAAATATGTCGATGTCGGCAACAAGGAAGGCACCGACCGTCTCATTCTCGTGAATGGCGACCGCTGCGAATATATCGACGCCTCCGGTGCCGGCCTGCCCTATTTCGGCCGCCTGTGCGACGACATCCGCAACCGCACCGAAACGGCGATGACGCAGGAGCATGTGTTCAAGGTATGCGACCTGTCGCTGCAGGCGCAGGCCAAGGCCGAAGGAGCAAAGGCATGATCGGCGTCGCAATCGTTGGTGCCGGCATCGGCGCCCTGCATCTGAAGGGTTATCAGGCGTTGCCGGAGCGCTTCTCCGTCAAGGCTATCTGCGACCTCGATCTGGAGCGCGCGCGCTCCGTGGCGGGCGAGGATACGTCCATTCGCCTGACGACCGATCTCGATGAGATTCTGGCCGATGAGAGCATCCAGCTCATCGACGTCTGCCTGCCGCCGCACCTGCATTTCCCCGTGACGCTGAAGGCGCATGCGGCGGGCAAGGATGTGGTCTGCGAAAAGCCGCTCGTCCGCTCGCTTGAAGAGGCAAATGCGCTGATCGATTCCGTCAAGAAGACCGGCCGTGGCGTGTTTCCCGTCTTCCAGTACCGTTTCGGACATGCGATGCGGCAGCTTCGCGCGCTCATCGATGCCGGCCTTGCGGGCAAGGCCTTTGTCGCGAGTTCGGAAGTTCACTGGAACCGTGGCGCCAGCTATTACGACATTCCGTGGCGCGGTACGTGGAAGGGCGAATGCGGCGGCGCGATCCTCGGCCATGCCATTCATGCCCATGATCTTCTCTGCCACGTTCTCGGCCCGGTCGACGAAGTGTTCGCCATGGCCGATACGCGCGTCAACACGATCGAAACCGAAGACTGCGCGGCGCTCAGCTTCCGCATGAAAAGCGGTGCGCTGGCGACCAGCTCGGTGACGCTCGGTGCCGCCGAAGATACGTCCCGACTCCGCTTCTGCTTCGAAGGCTTCACCGCCGAGAGCGGCACGCTGCCTTATCGCCCGGCCGAAGACGCATGGCGTTTCATCGCCCGTGCACCGACCACGCAGGACCAGATCGACGCCGTTCTGGCGACGGTCGCCGATGGCGAAAACGGCTTTGCCGGTTTTGTCGAAGCCATTGCCGACGCGATGGAAGGACGCGGCGGTAAGGAAGTGACTGTGAACGATGGCTTGCAGTCCATCGAACTCGTCACCGCCATCTACCGCTCGGTGCGAGAAGGAAAGCCGGTCCGCCTGTCCGACGCCGCAGAAGGCGAATGGGTCAAGGGCTGGGCTCCGCGCGCATCCGCCAACGCATAATCATCTAAGGGAGGAAAAGAGATGATCGGTAAATACAGCATGGCATTGGCGCTCGCCATTGGCGCGGCGTCCTTTGCAGGCGCCGCCCAGGCGGCTGAGGAAGTGCGCTTCACCTGCGCTTATGACGGTAACGGCTGCGAAATTCTGAAAGATATTCTCGCGCGTTACGAAAAGCAGCATCCGGACGTGAAGATCGTCACTGACGTCGTGCCCTACAAGGCGCTGCTGGAAGGCCTGCCCGTTCAGCTCGCCGGCGGCAGCGGCCCTGATTTCGCAACCGTGACCGACCTTGGTGGTCTGAACCGCTATTATCTCGATCTCACGCCCTATGTGGACGCGAAATACTGGGAAGACAATTTCTCCAACGTGCTGAAATGGTATCGCAGCGGCCCTGACGACAAGGGCATCTACGGCATGCATACCCAGCTCACCATCACCGGCGCCTTCATCAACCGCACCCTGTTCGATCAGGCCAATGTCGCCGTACCCGGCAAGGATGCGACGCTGGATGACTGGGCGAAGGCTGCCAATGCCGTCGCCAAGGCAACCGGCACGCCTTACCCGATGGCCATCGACCGTTCCGGCCACCGCATTGCCGGTCCGGCCATTTCCTATGGCGCGAAGATTTTCGATGGTGATGGTAAGCCCATTCTCGTCGATGAAGGCTTCACGACTTTCGTGAAGAAATTCGTGGAGTGGAACAAGGACGGCACCATGGCGCGCGACGTCTGGGCCGGCCAGGGCGGCAATACCTATCGCGATGCCGCGCAGGAATTCATCAACGGCCAGCTCGTCTATTATTACTCGGGCAGCTGGCAGACCGCGCGTTTCGACAGCCAGGTCGGCGATGCGTTCGACTGGGAAGTCGTGCCGCAGCCCTGCGGCGGCGCTGCCTGCACCGGCATGCCGGGCGGTACCGGCGTTGTCGGCTTCAAGCAGACCAAGAACCCGAAGATCGTTGCCGACATCCTGAATTTCCTCGCTCAGGACGAGAATTATCTCGACTTCACCGTGCGCACC
The DNA here is from genome assembly GCF_053522445.1 of Agrobacterium sp. 22-221-1. NCBI lineage: Bacteria > Pseudomonadati > Pseudomonadota > Alphaproteobacteria > Hyphomicrobiales > Rhizobiaceae > Agrobacterium > Agrobacterium sp. 22-221-1. Next base: position 402,559 of record NZ_JBNWCL010000002.1, on the reverse strand, counting down.
CGCAACGTTCCGGCCCACAAGGCCGTGGCTGACAAGGGCGTGACCTATACGGGTGCGACGCCTGCGACGCAGAAGGCCATGAACGCCTGGCTGGACCAGATCCCCGGCCTCAGCCCGATTGCCTACACCTATCAGGGTTACAAGAACAATCGCGCCATGTTCAACATCTCCGTCCAGCGCATCACGCAGGCCATCGTCGGTGAAAGCACCGTCGATGAGGCGATGGCCCGCGCGAAGACGGACCTCGAGGAAGCGTTGAAACAGGCGAAGTGATCCATCGCCTTCCGGTGCGGCGCATGCCGCGCCGCGCCGGATCGAAGGAGGACCCTCATGTATAAATTTCTTGCGCCCGTCATGGGCATCGTCGAACTGCCCTTTGCCTTCCTGCAGAAGGTTTTAGGCCACCGGCGGATCGCCTGGGTGTTTCTTACACCCAACCTGATCCTGTTTGCGGTCTTCGCCTTTCTGCCGATCGTGCTGAACATGGCCTATTCCGTGACCGGCAGCGAACACATATTGCTTTCCGAACGCCCTTCGGTGGGCGGTGAAAACTTTTCGGTCCTTCTTTCCTGTCAGAACTACCTCGACCCCAATTCCTGTCAGCGCGACCTGTTCTGGCGCTCGGTCTGGAACACGGTTTTCTTCGTCGTACTGCAGGTGGGTTTCATGGTCGGCTTCTCGCTAATCACGGCCATCGTGCTCAATCGCGATATCCGGGCGCGCGGGTTCTTCCGTGCCGTCTTCTTCTTCCCCGTGCTGCTGTCGCCCGTGGTTGTGGCCTTGATCTGGAAGTGGATTCTCCAGCGTTTCGGCGTTCTCAACGCAGCGATGGAGGGTCTGGGCCTCGGTTCGGTCGACTGGTTGCTCGAAGCCAATCTTGCCTTCGGCTGGTCGGTCTTCCTGTCGGTCTGGGCGCATATGGGCTTTTACACGCTCATTCTTCTGGCCGGGCTCCAGGCGATCCCGCGCGATGTCTATGAGGCGGCGCAGCTCGACAAGGCGAGCCCTTGGCGCATCTTCCGGCGCATCACGCTGCCGCTGCTTGCGCCTACCATGCTCGTCGTTCTCGTCCTGTCGCTCATCAAGGGCGTGCAGACCTTCGATGAAGTCTTTGCCTTCACGGGCGGCGGCCCGGGCTCGGCGACCACCTTCATCATTCAGTTCATCTATCAGACCGGCTTTGCCGGGACGCCCCGCAATTTCGGCCTTGCGGCTGCCGCTTCACTGCTGCTCGCCGTGGTGCTCGTGGTGCTGACCGCCCTGCAATTCCGGGCAAACAGGAGCAAGGTCGATGGCTAGGATTGGCGCATTTCTGACCCGTACGCGCGGCCGAAACGGCAAGCTGCACTGGACCGACTGGCTGTCTTACGCTTATCTCGGCGTGGCGGTGCTGATGATGTTCGGTCCCGTCGTCTGGCTCGTGCTCTCTTCGTTCAAGACGGAAGCCGATCTCCAGCGCTTTCCGCCACGTCTTCTGCCCTATACGCAGGAAACCGTGGTGGTGGATGGGCAGGCAGCGCCGCTGCCGGCCTATGTCGACAAGGACGGCCGCAAGTTCGGCATGGTCCGCCGCATCGGTCTCGTGGCCCAGGTGGTTGACCCGGCCAAGCCAACCGAAGTCCTGAAGATGCCGTTCAACGAACTGAAACCGGCTGAAAAGGTGGCGCTGGCGACTGAAAACTACACCGAGCTTTTCCAGCGCTTCAATTTCCCGCTCTATTTCTGGAACTCGACCTTCATCACGGTGACGTCCACCATCATTATGCTGATCGTCAATTCCATGGCCGCCTTCGCGCTCTCGAAATACCAGTTCAAGGGCAGGGGCGTGGTGCTTGCGCTGGTTGTCGGCACGCTGATGATCCCACAGACCGTCGTGCTGGTGCCGCTGTTTCTCATCACCAGCCAGCTGGGCATGATCAACAGTCTCTGGGGCGTCATCATTCCCGGCGCTGCGACACCCACAGGCGTCTTCCTGCTGCGGCAATATATGCTGACGATCCCGGATGAAATCCTCGATGCCGCCCGCATGGACAAGGCGAGCGAGTGGAAAATCTACTGGCGCATCATCCTGCCGCTTTCGGCTCCGGCGCTTGCCGTTCTTGCGATCCTTGCGATCATGTGGCGCTGGAACGACTTCCTCTGGCCGCTGATCGTGCTGACCCGCAACGACAACTTCACCCTGCAGCTGGCGCTCAACTCCTTCCAGGGGGAGATGACGACGGAATGGAGCAATCTTCTGGCCATGACGGTGCTGACACTCGCCCCGATCGCGCTGGTCTTCATGTTCCTGCAAAAATACATCGCCACCGGCATTGCATCGACGGGCGGCAAATAATCCTCAGGGAGGAAACACGACAATGGCAAGTATAGAGCTTCGTCAGGTCAAAAAGACATATGGTGCCCTCGATGTGATCAAGGGTGTCGATCTCGATATCAAACACGGCGAATTCTGTGTTTTCGTCGGTCCTTCCGGCTGCGGCAAGTCGACCCTGCTGCGCATGATCTCCGGTCTCGAGGAGTTGAGCGGCGGCGATATCGTCATCGGCGGTGATGTGGTCAACACGGTGCCGGCCGCAGATCGCGGCCTTGCCATGGTGTTCCAGTCCTATGCCCTTTATCCGCATATGACGGTGCGTGAAAACCTGTCCTTCGGGCTTGAGAACATCGGCACCTCCAAAAAGGACATTGCCGAGAAGATCTCCCAGGTTTCCAAGATGCTACAGATCGACCAGCTTCTCGAGCGTCGTCCGAAGGACCTGTCGGGCGGTCAGCGCCAGCGCGTCGCCATCGGCCGCGCGGTGGTGCGTGAGCCGCGCGTGTTCCTTTTCGATGAGCCGCTTTCCAACCTCGATGCGGAACTGCGCGTCGACATGCGCGGTGAGATTTCCAGCCTGCACCGGCGTCTCGGCAACACCATGATCTATGTGACGCACGATCAGGTGGAAGCCATGACCATGGCCGACAAGATCGCCGTTCTGCGCGCCGGCAAGCTGGAGCAATTCGGTGTGCCGCTCGATCTTTATAACCGTCCGGCCAATCTCTTTGTGGCAGGCTTCATCGGTTCGCCGAAGATGAATTTCTTTGCCGGCGAAGTGACCTCGGATGCAACGCCGTTCCTGAAGATCGCCACCGGCGAATTGATCCCGCTACCGCAGACCGGCTTTTCCTATAAGCCCGGCCAGAAGGTGACGCTCGGCGTCCGCCCGAACCATGTGCAGCCGGGTGAGGGCGGCGCGCTGACCATGTCGGTGCGCACCGCGGAACAGTTGGGCGGGGAATCCTATCTCTATGGTAATCTCGGTGATGGCACTCCGGTAACGCTGCATCTTTCCGGCCAGACCTCGACCTCGGCGGGAGAAGTTATCCGCCTGTCGGCGCCGCTGGAACATATCCATCTTTTCGATACGACGAGCGGGCTGACGCTCCGGCAGGACTGACAGCCTTTGGCGCAACCCGCAACGCAGGACCATTGACATGACCGATAAAAAACTCCGTTCCGACCGCTGGTTCGCTCCCGACGACCTGCGCAGCTTCGGCCACCGCTCACGCATGATGCAGCTCGGTTATGCGGAGGAGGATTTTGTCGGCAAACCCGTCATCGGTATCCTGAACACCTGGTCGGAGCTGAATACCTGTCACTCGCATTTTCCCGAGCGCGTGCAGGATGTGAAACGCGGTGTGCTGCAGGCCGGCGGCTTCCCTGTCGAGATGCCGTCGCTGTCGGTCGATGAGAGCTTCACCAAGCCGACATCGATGCTCTACCGCAACATGCTGGCGATGGAGACGGAAGAAATGATCCGCTCGCATCCACTCGACGGCGTGGTGCTGATGGGCGGTTGCGACAAGACGACGCCCGGCCTCGTCATGGGCGCGATCTCGGCCGGCGTGCCGATGATCTATCTGCCGGCAGGCCCGATGTTGCGTGGCAACTATGCCGGCAAGGTGCTGGGTTCCGGCTCTGACGCCTGGAAATATTGGGACGAGCGCCGTGCCGGCAATGTCACGGACGAGGAATGGCGCGGCGTGCAGGGCGGCATCGCCCGCTCCGCCGGTGTGTGCATGACCATGGGCACCGCCTCGACCATGACTGCCATCACCGACGCCCTTGGCCTCACCCTGCCGGGAGCTTCCTCCATTCCGGCGGTAGATGCCGAACACCAGCGCATGTCGGCAGGTTGCGGCCGGCGTATCGTGGAAATGGTGACCGAGGAGCTGACGCCGGACCGTATCCTGACCGCGACCGCCTTTCGCAATGCCGCCATCGTCGCCATGGCGACCGGTTGCTCCACCAATGCCGTCGTGCATCTGATCGCCATGGCCCGCCGCGCCGGCGTGCCGATGACGCTCGATGAGCTGGACGAACTTGGCCGGGTCACGCCGCTCATTGCCAATGTCCGCCCCTCCGGCAAAGACTATCTGATGGAGGACTTCTATTACGCCGGCGGCCTGCGGGCGCTGATGAAGCAGCTGGAAAGCCGCCTCGACTGTTCGGCGCTGACCGTGACCGGCCGCAGCATGGGCGAAAATCTCGAGGGCGCGAAGGTCTATAATGACGACGTTATCCGCTCGCTCGATAATCCCGTTTATGCGGAAGGCTCACTTGCGGTGCTGCGCGGCAATCTTTGCCCGGACGGCGCGGTCATCAAGCCTGCCGCCTGCGATCCGAAATACCATATCCATGAAGGCCCCGCGCTGGTCTTCGACAGCTATCCGGAGATGAAGAAGGCAATTGACGACGAGAACCTCGATGTCACGCCGGATCATGTGCTGGTGCTGCGCAATGCCGGTCCGCTCGGCGGTCCCGGTTTTCCGGAATGGGGCATGCTGCCCATCCCCAAGGCGCTGATCAAGAAGGGCCACCGCGACATGGTGCGCATTTCCGATGCCCGCATGTCCGGCACCTCCTATGGCGCCTGTGTGCTGCATGTCGCGCCGGAAAGCTTCGTCGGCGGCCCGCTGGCGCTCCTGAAGACCGGCGATATCGTGCGCCTCGATCTGCCGCAGCGTCGTCTCGATATGCTGGTCAGCGAAGAGGAAATCGCCAGCCGCCGCGCCGCCTGGCAGGCACCCGCGCCACGTTATGAACGCGGTTATGGCTATCTCTTCTCCAAACACGTCACCCAGGCCGATCAAGGCTGCGATTTCGACTTCCTGCAGACGGATTTCGGCCGCACCGCCGGCGAGCCCGATATTTTCTGAGAGGCGCTATCATGTTGAAGCGATTGCTCATCACCGGCGCCGGCGGCAAGCTGGGCAGCATGCTGCGCGGACGGCTCGGCCATATCGCCGAGACCATCCGCCTTTCCGATGTCGTCGATCTCGGGGAGGCAGCGCCCCATGAGGAGCTTTTTCACTGCCGGCTCGAAGATGAGACGGCGGTTCATCAACTGGTGAAGGGCTGTGACGGCATCGTCCATCTCGGTGGTATTTCGGTGGAAAAGGCTTTTGATCCCATCGAGGCCGCCAATCTTCGCGGCGTCTACAATCTTTACGAGGCGGCGAGGCAAAACGGCCTGCCGCGCATTCTCTTCGCCTCCAGCAACCACACGATCGGTTATTATCCGCAGGGACAGCAGCTCGAGCCGGAAACACCTTTCCTGCCGGACGGCCTTTACGGTGTCTCGAAGATTTTCGGTGAGGCCATGGCAAGCCTCTACCATTCCAAATTCGGCCAGGAGACGGCCATCGTCCGTATAGGGTCGTGCGAAGAAAAGCCCTCGAACTGGCGGATGTTGTCGACCTGGCTCAGCTACGGCGACTTCGTTTCGCTGATCGAGGCCACCTTCCGCGTGCAAAAACTCGACTGCCCGGTCATTTGGGGCGTTTCCGCCAATGACGACAGCTGGTGGGATAATTCCCATGTCGATTTTCTCGGCTGGCAGCGCCGCGACAATGCCGCGCGCTACCGTGCGGAAATCGAACGCGATGTGCCTCGGCCCGATCCTGAGGCCGCAATCGCAAAATATCAGGGCGGTGTCTTCACAGACGAGCCCATTCACAGGATTTGAAACACACCCATACGCCCATTGCGAGGAGACAGACATGAACAATGAAACGCGCGAAAAACTGCTGACGATTTCCGTCGCTACCCTGGCGACGGCGCTTTACAAGCGGGGTCTGCGCAACCAGGTCATTCAGGGCGTGCGCCCGCTAGGCTACAAGGGCAAGAATATGGTCGGCCCGGCCTTTACCCTGCGCTACATGCCGGCCCGTGAAGACCGCAACCAGCTCGTTGAATTCCGCAATCCCGCCCATCCGCAGCGCGTCGCCATCGAAACATGCCCGCCGGGCCATGTGCTTGTCATGGACAGCCGCAAGGATGCGACCGCCGCCTCGGCCGGCGATATTCTGGTGACCCGCCTGATGGTTCGCGGCGGTGCCGGCATCGTTTCCGATGGCGGTTTCCGGGATGCGGCTACCATTGCCGAGCTGGATATTCCGGCCTACCACAGCCGCCCTTCCAGCCCCACCAACCTCACCAAACACGAGGCAATCGAAATCAACGGCCCGATTGGCTGCGGCGATGCGCCGGTGTTCCCGGGCGATATCATCGTTGGTGACGCCGATTGCGTTATCGTCATCCCGGCGGGTATTGCGGACGACGTGGCGACCGAGGCGGTGGAAATGACGGCTTACGAGGATTTCGTGGTGGAACAGGTCAAGGCCGGCCAGACGATCATCGGGCTTTACCCCTGCACCAAGGAAGAGCACCAGACGGCTTTTGCCGAATGGCGCAAGAAGAACAACCGCTGAACCTTACAGCCAGCCCAGTGCTTTCGCCGCGCGGATCGCCTCCGCGCGGCGTTTGCAATCCAGCTTGCGGAAAAGGTTGCCGAGGTGAAACTTCACCGTCACTTCCGAGATATTGAGCGTCTGGGCGATCTTCTTGTTGGACATGCCGCTGGCGAGCAATTGCAGCATCTGCGCTTCCCGCTGCGAAAGCCCGCCATGCAGGGCGCGCGCCTGCGGTGAGTTGACCGAGGCGGCGAAAATCGACAGCGCGGTGCGCACATCGGACGAGGTTTCGATGAAGCTGCGGATGCGGCGATTGTTCAGAAGCGGTGACAGGAAGATGCGCTCCTCCGACAGGACCCCGCTGCAGCCAAGGCGGGTTGCCGATTCAAGGGCGGTGAGGATATGGGCGCGGGCGGCGGCGTTGTCGCGGCGCTGATGCGCGGCGTAGCTCTGCCAGATTCGCAGCGCGACCTTTTCGCGGTTGGTGACCTTGGGATTGGCGATCATCGCGTCGATCTGGCGGGAGAGATAGGCGCGCGGCGTGAAAAGATGCACCGCATCGCGCAGCCAGGCCATGACATAGGCGATTTCATCGCGCCGCGTCAGGCGGGAAAGATCCTCATGTGCGCTCTCCACCCAGTTGCGGCCCATGGGCATGCGGATCGCCGAAAGCGTCGCGGCCGCGTCCGCCCAGCGGTTGGCGTTCTGATAGGCGATGGCCGTCCTGATCTCCATCATCGCATGGAATTGCAGCCCTTCCGAAAGATGGATCCACAGACCGTCGAGAAAACCGGGGCGCACGGTCATCGGAAAATGATCGATCAGCACCTGCGAGGCATAATGCAGAGCGAACTGCATCAGGCTCGGCCATATCTCGGCCGCAGCGAAATGATCGAATTCATGTTCGACGAAATGCAGGAGATCACGCGGTTTTCCCGCCTCATAGGCAAGACACGCTTCCGCCAGCCGCAGCATCCGGAATTCCTGCACGGCGTCATGCGGCACCTGTTCCAGCCGCGCACGCGCCTCCTGCGCCGCGTGGCGCGCCAGAAGCGTATCGCCGCTCATCAGCCGCAGCACGATCTGGTGCAGATGGATGAAAAATTCCAGCAGGGGCTGCCCGCCCATCTTGCGCAGATAGATCAGAGCGCGTGCGGCGGCGGCCTCGGCCTCGCGGAAATTGCGGCGGCGAATTTCGAATTCCAGCAACGCATTGTAATAGGCCGCCCATTTGCCGTGGTCGTCCATGGGGTAGTCGGCCATGAACTCGGCGAGGCGGGTTATAACCGCGTCGTTGGGCGTCAGGTCCTCGGCAATCATCAGGTTCAGCCGGAAAGTGCGGGCGGCGAAGGAAAAGCGTGAGCCACGGGCAAGCACTTTCAGCGGATCGAGATAATCCGATCCGAGGCTTTTGCCGAGCAGATGGCGCACGCGCTGCAACTCACCCTGTTTCAGCAGCGCGCGGGTAACGGCGAAGAGCACAGTTTCATTCGTTGCGATCATATCCTGCGAAAACCGCATGATGATCTCGCGAAACCTGTCGACGCTGCTTCGATAGATCAGTTCGCGGCCATGGGCGCGTTCCAGGATTTGTGCGGCATGGGTCTCATAACCGCGGTCGAGCAGCATCGCCATGGCCGCAAGCGCCCGTCCTTCCTTTTCGAAAGCCGATGCGACCTCCACCACGGCGCTGCCGGCCTGCAGGGTAGCAAGACGTTCCCGTGCAGCCACGCCCAGAAGCCGTATCAGGGTGGGGTGGTTTTCGGGATTTCCGGTCAGGAATGGCGGCAGCAGTTCGGTCCAGTCCGCCTCAGGTTCCGCAGAGGGGTTTTCCAGCCAGAACGAAAGTTCAACCGTCTGCGCGGGAGAGAGATGCGGCAGGTAGTTTTCCCGCAGATAGTCGGCACACAGCGTTTCATCCGGAAAACGCGCCAGCGAGAGGAAAGCCGGCCAACCCGCATAGTCGTGGAGTGCGAGACGTTTCTGCTCGGGTGGCAGGTCTTCCACTTCGTCCTCACCAAGAAGCAGTTCATTCGGCCCGATGGTGAGCGAGCCGCGATGCAGGATTTGCCGGGCCAGCCCGCTGATCCGCTGATCCGGCCGGCAGGCGATGACCACCAGACGCACCGTCTCCAGAAGCGCGGCGGGCATGCGCGCGGCTCGCGCGAAAACCGGCACGTCCCACAGGAGACAGCCACTTTCGGTCTCGTCGCTTCGCGGCTGGTGCGTGCGGCACACCTCGGTTCCGAGCTCTTTTGCGAGCATTTCCAGCAGCACGCTTTTTCCCGCACCCGCAGGCGCCCGCAGAAAGACAACGCCGACGGTTTCGCTGGCGATGCGGCGGCAGAGGCGGGTGCGGGGAAGGAGCGTCATTCGCAAAGGCATAGAAGATTTAATCTTAAAAACCTATACTCATCTTTCAAAAAACTATACCTTTTCCAGATTGTTCGAACGGACATGTGGTGAAAACTTGTGCTCACGCAACCGATGCACAAGGAACGTTCCACCGATGCAGCAACATCCGCTGGTCGCGATTTTGAACAGGCTCGGCACCTTCGTGCTGGTCATGATCGCCCTGTCCATCATGATTTTCGTGCTGGCCCGCGTGGTGCCAGGCGATCCCGCCCGCATGGCGCTCGGTCCTGCGGCAACGCAGGAGCAGGTGGATGCGCTGCGCGGCGAGATGGGCCTCGATAAGCCGCTCGCCGTCCAATATCTCGACTACATCGGCAATGCCCTGCACGGCGATCTTGGTTTCTCGCTGGTGTCGCAACGCCCGGTGACTACCGATCTGGCGCAGACCGTTCCGGCTACCGTGGAACTGGTACTTGTCTCGGTCATCTTCATGTTTGCCGTCGCCATCCCGCTCGGCGTCATCACGGCGCATTATCGCGACCGGCCGCTTGACCATATCGGCCGCATCCTGTCGCTCACCGGGGTCACGATCCCGAGCTTTCTTTTCGCCATCACGCTGCAATTGCTGGCCGCCCGGTTTCTCTCCGGCTGGCCGATCATCGGCAGGCTCGACCACTCGCTCGGCTGGCAGGGCGGCCCCACGGGCTTCATCCTGATCGACGGCACGCTGGCAGGACGGTTCGATGTGGTGCTGGATGCGCTGAAACACCTTGCACTGCCGGCTTTTGCGCTTTCCATGGCCGGCATCGGCCAGATCACCCGCATCACCCGCTCCTCGATGATCGAGAACCAGCGCAAGGACCATGTGCTGACCCTGCAGAGCTTCGGCGTGCCGGAGCGGGTCATCATCTTCCGTTACCTGCTGAAGCTCTCTTCCATTGCACCGCTGACGATCATGGGCCTCGAATTCGCGTCGTTGATCGGCAATGCCTTCGTGATTGAGATGGTCTTCGCCTGGGGCGGTTTCGCTTCCTACGGGCTGAACGCCATCCTGCAGAAAGACCTCAATGCCGTGACCGCCGTGGTGCTGGTGGCCGGCCTGTTCTTCATCGTTGCGAACCTGATCGTGGATGTCCTGATCTCGATCATCGACCCGCGCCTGCGCCGCAAGGAGGCGCGCTGATGGCTGATATGAAAATGCTCGAACCCACCGATCGCGGCCTAAGCGCCGGTTATATGATGTGGTATCGCTTCAGCCGCAATCCGGCGGCGGTCATCGGCTCGCTGATCCTCCTGTCGGTGCTGGTGCTGGCGGTCTTTGCGCCATGGCTCACGCCCTATCCGAAACATATCGGCGCAGTTGTCGATTTCCGCGCCCGCCATATGCCGCCGGATCTGGAACACTGGTTCGGCACCGACAAGGCCGGGCGCGATATCTTTTCCCGTACCATTTTCGGGCTGCGGGTCTCGCTGCTTCTCGTCATCGGCGTGCTCGGCATTTCGGTGCCGGTCGGAACCGTGCTTGGCCTCATCGCCGGTTATTTCGGCGGCTGGACTGAAAAGCTCATCAGCGGCCTGACGAATGTGATGCTGGCCATGCCGCCGCTCGTCATGGCGCTCGCGGTCTCCAACCTCCTGGAACCGACGCTGATGAACGCCATGATCGCGATCACGCTGCTGTGGTGGACCTGGCATGCGCGGTTGATCTATTCGGTGTCGAAGTCCATCGCTTCGGAAGATTATATCGAGGCGGCGCGTCTTGCCGGTGCCGGTCCGCTGCACATCCTCTTTCGCGAAATCCTGCCCAATTGCGTCTCGGTCATATCGGTCAAGACCACGCTGGATGCCGCCTTCGTCATCCTGTTCGGTGCGACGCTGAGCTTCCTTGGTTTCGGCGTCAAGCCGCCGACCCCCGACCTTGGATCGATGGTTGCCGACGGACGCCAGTTCATGCCGGATTTCTGGTGGGAAGTGCTCTGCCCCGGTGCGGCCGTGCTTTACGTGACGCTGGGTTTCAACCTGCTGGGCGACGGCCTGCGCGACATGTTCGACGTGGAAAGCTAAGGCCATGACTGAACCGCTTCTCAAGGTCGAAAACCTCAACGTCACCTTCACCAATTACGGCCGCACGCGGCAGGTTCTGCGCGATGTTGCCTTCACGGTTGCCGCCGGCGAACGCGTGGCGCTGATCGGCGAAACCGGATCGGGCAAATCCGTCACCGCCAAGGCGATCATTGGCACTTTGCCGAAGAATGCCGCGATCACATCAGGTGCGATCGTCATCGATGGCCGGGATGTGCTGTCCATGTCGCGCAGGGAGCGTGAGGCGCTGAAGGGCACCGCGTTTTCGCTGATCATGCAGGACCCGCTTTCCTCCTTTAATCCGGTCTTCAAAGTCGGCACGCATCTCGATGATGTCATGCGTTTTGCCGACAAACGCGACGGCGTCAATTCGTCCAAGGCGGAGCGCCGCAACCGCATCGCAGCCGTTTTACGCCGCGTGCAGCTTGCCGATACCGAGCGGGTGATGAACGCCTATCCGTCCGAGCTTTCGGGCGGCATGCGCCAGCGTGTGCTGATCGGGCTTGCGCTGCTGCACCAGCCGAAGCTCCTGATCGCCGATGAGCCCGGCACGGCGCTCGACGTGACGACGCAGGATGAAATCCTCAACCTCATCAACCAGCTGGTTGCCGAAGAAAACATGGCGCTGTTGATGATCACCCACAATCTCGGCGTCGTGCGCAAGGTGGCGGACAGGGTCGTGGTCATGCATCACGGCGATATCGTCGAGACCGGTCCATGCACACAGATCCTGCATAGTCCTGCCAAGGATTATACGCGTTCGCTGCTGGATGCCGTGCCGCCGCTCTATGGCCCGCGCGTCACCGATCTGGCGCAAAGCAAGCGCTCGCCCATCGTGACGATTGAAGGGCTGAACAAGATTTACGGCAGGCGCAACGGTTATCACGCCGTGCGGGATGTGAACCTGACCCTGAAGGAAGGCGAGGTTTTCGGCCTGGCGGGTGAATCCGGCTCCGGCAAGACCTCGGTTGCGCGCATGATCATGGGCCTTTCGCGTCCCACGTCTGGCAATCTTGTCATTGATGCCCCGGCGCCTGCGCGCGGCAAGAGGCTGACGCAGATCGTCTATCAGAATCCGGGCACCTCGCTCAATCCGAAGCGCACGGTGAAACAGACGCTGGCACTGCCGCTGAAATCCATCGGCATGGATGGGCCTGCGGGTGAAAGCCGCATGCAGGAACTGATGGGGCTGGTGCGGCTGCCGCAATCCTATCTCGGCAAATATCCGCATGAGCTTTCCGGCGGCCAGAAGCAGCGTGTGGCGATTGCCCGCGCGCTGGCTGCGGAGCCGAAAATCCTCATCCTCGACGAGCCGACGGCAGCACTCGATGTCTCCGTGCAGAAGACGGTGATCGACCTTCTGCTGCAGCTGCGCGAGGAGCTTGGCCTCACCTATCTGATGATCTCGCACGACCTGTCGCTGATGCGCAATTTCTGCTCGCGCATCGCCATCATGCTGCGCGGCGAGATTGTCGAGGAAGGCGTGACGTCGGCGGTCTTTGCCGAGCCGGCTCATCCCTATACCCGCGCCCTGATCGCGGCCATCCCCGTCGTCACCGACGAGGAAGAACGTCTCAAACCCACCGTGACCGAGGAAGAGCGCATGCGCTTCCTCGTAAAAACGACCGATTGATGAAAGAGGAGCCTGACGTGTATCGCGTTGGAATTGACGTCGGCGGCACGAATACCGATGCCGTTGTGTTGCAGGATAAAACCGTTCTGGCGGGGGTGAAGGCCTCCACGACAGAGGATGTGACATCAGGTGTCATTGAAGCCCTTGAAAAGGTCATCGAGGCATCGGGCATTGACAGGGCACGCATTGGCGCCGTGATGATCGGCACCACGCATTTCACCAATGCGGTGATCGAGCGCCGGCATATGGACGAGGTGGCCGCCATCCGTCTCGGCCTGCCTTCCGGCGCCGGCCTGCCGCCCATGGTCGATTGGCCGGACGATCTCCGGGAAATCGTCGGCAACCACGGTTATCAGGTGCGCGGTGGTTACGAATTCGACGGCCGCGAAATTTCGCCGCTCGATGAGGACGAAATCGTCCGCATCGCCGCCGATATCCGCGCCAAGGGTCTGAAGGCCGCTGCCGTCACCTGCGTTTTCAGCGGTATCAACGAAGCGATGGAGCTGCGGGCGAAGGAAATCCTGCAGGAACGCTGCCCCGGCCTGCCGGTGGTCATGTCCAAGGATATTGGCCGCCATGGCCTGCTTGCGCGTGAAAGTGCTGCAATCATGAATGCCAGCCTGCTGTCGCTTGCCGACCGCACCGTTGCTGCTTTCGGCGAGGCGCTGAAGGCTGCGGGCATTACCTGCCCGTTTTATATTACCCAGAACGACGGCACGCTGATGGCGGCGGATGTGGTGCGCGGCTTCCCCGTGCTCACCTTCGCGTCCGGTCCGACGAATTCCATGCGCGGTGCGGCCTTCCTCACCGGCCTCAAGGATGCCGTCGTGGTGGATGTCGGCGGCACAACGTCCGATGTCGGCTCGCTGTCGCACGGTTTCCCGCGTCAGGCCTCTACCACGGTGGATATTGGCGGGGTGCGTACCAATTTCCGCATGCCGGACGTCTTCTCCATCGGTCTCGGTGGTGGTTCGCTGGTGGTCAATGGCGACCACGGCCTGACCGTCGGCCCGAAATCCGTCGGTTACCGTGTTCGCCGCGAGGCGCTCTGCTTCGGTGGCTCGACCCTGACGGCGACCGATATCGCCGTTGCCTCCGGCAAGGCCGATGTGGGCGAGAAGGCGCTGGTCTCCAGCCTCGACAAAAAGCTCGTGGATGCGGCGGTCGACAAGATCAACGACATGCTCGAGGCCTGCGTGGAGCGCAGCCGCATCTCGTCGTCGCCGGTGCCGGTGATTGCCGTTGGCGGCGGTTCCATCCTGATGCCGGACCGAATCGGTGACCTCGAAGTCATCCGGCCCGAGAATTTCGCGGTGGCCAATGCCGTCGGCGCGGCCATTGCGCAGATCAGCGGCGAGACCGACCGGGTCTTCTCGCTGATCGACGGACGCACGCGCGAGAGCGCGCTGGCCGAGGCGGAAGCGGAGGCACGCGAAAAGGCGATTGCCGCCGGTGCGATTGCCGCGACGCTGGAAGTCATCGAGCGCGAGGATATGCCGCTTGCCTACCTGCCCGGTAACGCCACCCGCATTCATGTGAAAGTTGTTGGAGAAATGGGAGCCAATCATGGCTGAGACACGCAAGCTGAAATATGACGAAGCGGCATTGCGGACGCTGACCCGTGAAGATCTCGACGCGCTGGAAATCGGCGCTGGCATCCTCGGCACGGGCGGCGGCGGCAATCCCTATCTCGGCAAGCTGCTGGCGCTGGAAGCCATGAAGGCCGGTTACGAGATGAAGATTCTTGCGACCGACGCCATCGAGCCGGACGCGCTCTGCATGTCCATCGGCGGCATCGGCGCGCCTGTCGTCGGCGTCGAGCGTATTCGCGAAGGCCGTGAGGGCCTGCGTTGCCTGCGGGCGATGGAAGAGCTGATCCGCACGCCGGTCGACGCCATCGTCTGCGAGGAAATCGGCGGTTCCAATTCCATGAACCCGCTGGTGACGGCGGCGCTGGGCGGCCTGCCGATTCTCGATTGCGACGGCATGGGCCGGGCTTTCCCGGAAATGCAGATGACCACCTTCTCCATCTATGGTCATAGTTCCACACCGTCGGTGATGTGCGATCTGCACGGCAATGCCGTCATCTTCAGCCACGCCGTTTCCGAAGTCTGGCACGAGCGCATGGCGCGCGCCTGCGTCGTTTCGCAGGGCGGCGGCGCGATGCTGGCGACCGCGCCGATGCAGGCGCATTACGTGCACCAGTATGGCATTCCGAAAACCTATACCAAGGCGATCGCCATCGGTGAGGCGGTGATCCGCGCCCGCAAGCAGCAGGAAGACCCGATTGCCGCGGTCTGCGCGCTGGAAGGTGGAAAGCGCATCTTCAACGGCAAGATCACCGATCTGAAGCGCCACCTGCGCGGCGGTTTCGCGGTCGGCGATCTTACGCTCTCCGGCTTCGACGATTGCGCCGGCCAGACGGCGGGCGTCGCCATCCAGAACGAATTCCTGCTGTTTTCCCGTGACGGCAAGGTGGAAGTGACGGTTCCCGATCTGATCGTCCTGCTCGATGTCGACACCGGTTATCCGATCACCACCGAAGTGCTGCGCTACGGCCAGCGTGTGGCCGTCATCGCCATCCCCTGCCACGATCTGCTGCGCAGCGCCCGCGCGCTTGAGGTCGTCGGGCCGGCGGCCTTCGGTTACCCGGACATTCCTTTCTCACCGCTGCCCGTTCCGGTCAGCAAGGCTGCCTAACCATAAGCGGGGCCAATGCCCCGCAATAAAGAGGAGAACGATAATGAAAATGCCTGTACTTTCTTCCCGTCTCGCCGCGCTGGCGCTCGGTACGGCGCTTGCGTTGCCGCTTGTTTCTTCCGCAGCCCTTGCGGAAGACAAAGTGTCAGTCGCGGTCAACACCATGCAGATATTCAGCTCGCTCGACCCGGCGAAGGTGACCGATTATACCGGCTACATGGCCATCGTGAACATGTATGACGGCCTGACCACGGTGAACGCCAAGGGCGAAATCGTGCCGCATCTGGCGAAATCCTGGGAGATTTCGGAAGACGGCCTGACCTACACCTTCCACCTGCGCAACGATGCGAAGTTTCAGGACGGTACGGCGGTAAAGGCTGCCGATCTTGCCTGGTCGATCCAGCGCCTGCTCGGCATCAACAAGGGTCCTTCGAACCTCATCGTCGGCGTGCTGAAGCCCGAAAACGTGACCGCGCCTGACGATGCGACGCTGGTCATGAAGATCGAGCGCCAGTTCTCGCCCTTCATGGCGGCAACGCCGCTGATGATGGCGATGAACAAGACGCTGATCGAAGCCAATGCCAAGCCCGAAGACAAATGGGGCGAGGCCTATGTCGGCGAACATTCCGCCGGCTCCGGCCCCTACAAGCTCGTCAGCTACAACCGTTCCGCCGATATGGTCATTGCCCGCAATGCCGATTATTTCCTCGGCTGGACCAAGGGCAAGCCGATTGACGAAGTACGCTTCGTGCAGACCAGCGACGACGCCACCGTTAAGGCGCTGGCGGAAAAGGGCGAACTCGGCCTTTCCTCGCACGGGCTTGGCAACGACACCTATGAATCCATCGGCCGTATGAAGGGTTACAAGCTGATCCAGACCCGCACCGCCGGCGGTTTCGTCATCAAGCTCAACACCAAGGTCTATCCGACTGACGACGTTCACGTTCGTCGCGCCATCGCCTATGCGACGGATTACAAGACCATTCAGGAAGTGATCTATCCTGGTTTCGACATGCGCGGACCGCTTTCCGACGCCTTCAAAGACGCGCATAACGGCGATATCCAGCCCGGCGTCTACGATCTGGAGAAGGCGAAGGAAGAGCTGGCGAAGTCGAAATATGCCGGCCAGAAGATCACGCTGGTCAACAGCTATGTCGCGTCGCTGGCCTTCGAGGCGGAAGTGGCGCTGCTTCTACAATCCAGCCTCGAGCAGATCGGCATCACGCTCGATATCAAGCCGGAGCCGTGGAACCGTATCGTCGAGCTTTCCTCCAAGCCGGAAACGACGCCGGCATCGACGCAGGTGAACATCTCGCCGACCTATCCGTCGCCGGATTCGATGTTCTACAACCAGTATCACTCCAAGGCTTCCGGCACCTGGATGTCGATGGAATGGTTGCAGAATGCGGAAATCGACGGCCTGATCGACAAGGTCCGCGCCACCACCGATGTGAACGAGCAGAACACCACCTACAAGGAACTGCAGACGAAGATCGCCGATCTTCAGCCTGACGTCTGGGCCGTTGCGCCGAACCGCCGTTATGCGGCGAACAAGTGCCTTCAGGGTTACGAGTTCATTCCCATGCAGAGCTGGGACCTGAACTTCTCCAATTTCCATTGGGACTGCAAGGCGGAGTGATCTCCGCCTCATGAAAACCGGCCCCGCCACAAGGCGGGGTCGGCCAGACTTGGAACTTCAAAGGGAAGGAGCATCGCCTGCGGCCGGAAAGGCTGCGGCATGCCCGAGGATGACGCATGATCCAGGAATTTTCCGAAGACGATATCGAACCTCTGGCCACCGGCGCCTGGATTCTGGGAACCGGCGGCGGTGGCAATCCCTATATATCGACGCTCAATCTGCGCCGTCTTTATGCCGAGGGCAGGCGGGTGAAGGTCATGGATCCCATGGCGCTTGCCGATGACGATATGGTTGCCGTCGTCTCCAAGATGGGTGCGCCGCTTGTCGGTCAGGAGCGGTTGGGGGACCCCGTGCATCTTGCCCGCGCCGTCGAGGTGATGGAGGATTATCTTGGCAAGCCGTTCCGGGCAATCATGAGCGTGGAAATCGGCGGCTCGAATGCGCTTTCCTCTTTCCTCGCCGCTGCCGTGCTCGACCGGCCGGTCGTTAATGCGGACGCCATGGGACGCGCCTATCCCGAAGCGCAGATGACATCTTTCGCCATCGGCAACCTGCCGATGTTTCCGCTGTCGCTGGTCGATGTACGCGACAATGAGGTGATCGTGACCCGCGCGGCTTCCTGGAAATGGATGGAGCGCATATCGCGCAAGGTCTGCACCGAAGTAGGCTCCACCGCCGCCACATGCAAGGCCCCCCGCACCGGCAAGGAAGTGAAGGAATGGGGTATTCATTACACCGTCACCAAGGCGACCGAACTCGGGCGCGCGGTGATGGCAGCCCGTGCGCGCCATGACGATCCGGTTCAGGCGGTTCTCGACCACGAGGGCGGCAAGCAGCTGTTCCGCGGCAAGGTGGTGGATGTGGCGCGCGAGACCACTGGCGGTTTTCTGCGCGGCAGCACGACCATTGAAGGTATCGATGCCGACCGCGGTTCGCGCATGGAGCTCGCCTTCCAGAATGAGTGGGCCGTTGCCTTCCGTGATGGCCAGCCAGTCGCCATGACGCCGGACCTGCTCTGCCTTCTCGATACGGTTTCCGGTGGCGCCATCGGTACGGAATCGGTGCGTTACGGCCAGCGCGTGACGGTTGTCGCCCTGCCGGCGCCGGAGCTTTTGACAACACCTGCCGGCATCGCCGCCGTCGGCCCGCGCGCCTTCGGTTATGACATTGACTTCAGATCGGTATTCCCATGAAACGCATCGGTATTGACGTTGGCGGCACCAATACGGATGCCGTTTTGATCGATGGCGACACCATCGTGGCTTCCATCAAGGTTCCGACCACGCAGGATGTCCTATCCGGCGTAAAGGCGGCGCTTGCCAATGTGGCGGGCCATGTCGGCGCGGCGGACCGGCCGATTGATGCGGTGATGATCGGCACGACGCATTTCACCAATGCGGTGGTGGAGCGCGCCCGGCTGGAGCGGGTTGCGGCGATCCGCATCGCGCTGCCAACAGGTTCTTCGCTGCCGCCCATGTGCGACTGGCCGAAGGATCTGCGCGATGCCGTCGATCCGCTGATCTTCATGGTGCATGGCGGCCATGAATATGACGGTAGTCCGCTGGTGCCCATGGTTCCCGATGAAATCCGCGAAGCGGCGATGAAAATTCGCGATGCGGGCATCACCTCCATTGCCATTTCTGCAACTTTCTCGCCGCTGACGACGGAGTGCGAGGTGCGGGCGGCGGAAATCGTCCGTTCGGTGATCCCTGATGCACGCATCACGCTTTCCCATACGCTTGGCCGCATCGGGCTTCTGGAGCGGGAAAACGTCGCCCTGCTGAACGCAGCGCTGCAAACCCTGGGCAAGACTACCGTTCAGGCATTTTCGGATGCGTTGCGCGAAGCCGGCGTAAAAGCGCCGTTTTATCTGACCCAGAATGACGGCACGGTGGCGCTGGCGGATGTCGCGGCTGCCAACCCGGTGCACAGCTTCGCTTCCGGCCCGACCAACTCGATGCGTGGTGCGGCCTTCCTCACCGGGCTTTCCGACGCCATGGTGGTGGATGTTGGCGGCACCACCTCCGATATCGGCTGCCTTGTCGGCGGTTTTCCGCGGGAGGCGAACAATATCGTCCATATCGGAGGGGTGCGCACGCTCTTCCGTATGCCCGATCTTCTGCCGATTGCGCTCGGCGGCGGCACCATTGTCGACCCTGAGACGGGCAAGATCGGTCCGCGCTCGGTCGGTTATCGCATCCTCACAGAAGCCCGCGTTTTCGGCGGTGAGACGCTGACGACATCGGATATCGCCGTTGCCGCAGGCTTGATCGAAATGGGTGATCGCGACCGTGTAAAAGACCTCGATCCGGCTTTCGTGCAGGCCACGCTTCAACGCATCCGTGACATGGTGGCCGACAGCTTCGACCAGATGAAGACATCAGCCGAAGACGTACCGTTGGTTGCCGTCGGCGGCGGGGCGTTCCTGATCCCCGAGACGGTTCCGGGTGCGTCGGAAGTGCTGCGCGTGGAAAATGCCGGCGTTGCCAATGCGCTGGGCGCGGCGATGGCGCAGGTTTCCGGCGAGGTCGATCAGGTCTTTTCCGGCCTGAGCCGCGATGAAGCCCTTGCGAAAGCCGAGACCGAGGCGCAGAACGCGGCGGTCGCTTCGGGCGCGGAGCGGGCGAGCCTCAAGACGCTTGAGGTGGAAGATATTCCGATCGCCTATTTGCCTGGCGGCGCGCGGCGGGTCCGCGTGCGGGTCATCGGCGATATCGCCTTTAATTGATGCTAAGAGGCCCTGCCGCTGGTGGGGCGACGAGGGAGTGAGCACATGACGAAGATCGCACTGGCCATTCACGGTGGTTGCGGCGTGATGCCGGAAGACAGCATGACGGCCGGGGAGTGGGCTGCTGCGCGCGACGATCTGGCAGCGGCCCTGCGTGCCGGTTATGGCGTGCTGAAGGCTGGCGGAACGGCGCTTGAAGCGGTTGAGGCGGCGGTCGTCGTCATGGAGGACAGTCCGCATTTCAATGCCGGCCACGGGGCGGCGCTCAACGAAAACGGCATTCACGAACTCGATGCCTCGATCATGGATGGTGAAACGCTGGCGGCAGGTGCGATCAGCGCCTCTCGCGCCATCCGCAACCCGGTAAAGGCGGCCCGTGCGCTGATGGCGGATGAGCGTGCCGTCTATCTGACGGGAGAGGCGGCCGACCGCTTCGCGAAGGAAAAGGGACTCGCCACCGAGCCGCAATCCTATTTCACCACCCAAAAGCGCCTTGAGGCGCTGGCGGCGATGAAGCGCCATGCCTCCGCCGGTACGGAAGCGACGGAAAACGAAAAACACGGAACCGTCGGCGCGGTGGCGCTCGATGCGGCGGGGCATCTCGCGGCGGCTACTTCGACCGGCGGTTACACCAACAAGCCTGATGGCCGGGTGGGCGATAGCCCGGTGATCGGGGCTGGCACCTATGCGCGGGATGGGGCCTGCGCCGTTTCCGGTACCGGCAAGGGCGAGTTTTTCATCCGTTATGTTGTCGGCCACGAGATCGCGTCGCGCGTTGCCTATCTCGGGCAGGATCTGGAGACCGCCGCCGGCGATCTGGTCCACAAGGATCTGGCGCCCTATGATATCGGCGCGGGTCTCGTCGCAATCGATGCCGAAGGCGGCATATCCGCGCCCTATAATACATCAGGCATGTTTCGCGGCTGGGTGACGCCATCGGGAGAGGCGCGTGTGGCCACCCATGACGCGGTCTATGAGGTGGAATTGTAACCGGCGACGGTGCCGGCCAAGTGGCGGCGTAAAAAAACCGGTGACATCAAGGTCTATCGGCGGCAAAACGTCTGAACCGAAACCGGCTCGTCTCTTCACCCATGGTGCTGGCCTCATGAACATCAAGCAGCTCGAAGTTCTGCGCACGCTTCTTTCCACCGGCTCCACCATCGCCACCGCGAAGGCCATGGGTCTCAGCCAGTCCGGTATCAGCCGGCTTCTGGCGCAGCTTGAGGCGGATTTGTCGCTGACGCTGTTTGCCCGTGACAAGGGGCGACTGATACCGACACCGGAGGCGGTCCTTCTTGCGCGGGATGCGGAAAACGTGCTGCTTGCCGTGGACCGCATGTCCGGCCACGCCGAGGATTTGCGCAATGGCGCGGCCGGTCCGGAGATCGTCCGGATCGGACTGCCGAGCAGCATGTGGGAAAATTTTGCGCCTGCCATGCTGATCGACTATGTCCGGGATTTTCCTGGCGTTCGCATCGAGACATTTTTCGAAACGACGACCGCCATCAACAAGCTCGTCGGCGAGCGGGTGATCGATCTCGGTTTCCTGCGGATGGAAGGCGAGATCGGGCCGGGCATCGATGTCGAGCGTGTTGCGAGTGGCAAGAGTGTCTGCGTGGTTCGGGAGGATCATCCCTTGGCCAAGCTTGAGGAAATCACCGTCAAGGATCTGCGCAATGTTCCGCTCATCCTGATCGGCCGGCAGCGGCCGAACCGCATGGCGCTCGATCAGGTCTTCAAGAAGGCCGGCGTCAAGCCGATGGTGAAGATCGAGACCCACACCAACAGTTCCGCCTGCGCCTATGTGGCCCACGGGTTGGGAGTGACGATCATCAGCAGTTTTTATGCCAACCTCTACCGGCATCTTCCCGTTGTCGCCCGGCCATTCGTTCCGCAGGCGACGCAGGAATTCGGCCTAGCCCGTGCTTCCGGCGCACCGCTGTCCATCGCTGCGCAGGCGCTGAGCGATGCCTTGAAGCGGGAAATCCAGCTTTCGCAAAAAATCGACTGAAAACGGGATTTTGGGCGGAAAATCTCATTGTCCTCATCAGGATGAAACGCGCCGTCATTCTGCATAGATATATGACGTTTATGCATAATATTGCGCATTATTTATCAATCCGTCATAGTCACCAGCAACGAAACCGATAGAGGCGGGATACCATTCCCCGCCATCAATCGTGGGGAACCGATGATAAGATTCATACTGAGCCGTCTTTTGATGGCGCTGCCGACGATCGCATTCGTGTCGATCACGGTCTTTGCGCTCATCCGCTTCATTCCGGGCGATCCGGCTGCGCTGATGCTGGGCGACATGGCGCAACCGGAGCAGATAGAGGCGATGAGGACCGAACTCGGCCTCGACAAATCCATGCCGCAACAGTTCCTCATCTGGGCCGGCAATGTGGTGCAGGGCGATTTCGGCCGCTCCATCGTCAATGATGAGGCGGTGCTGCCGCTGGTCGTCTCGCGTTTTCTCGTCAGCGCCGAGATCGTCGTGGTCGCGGTGCTGCTCGCCAGCCTGATTGCTGTTCCGGCCGGTGTGATCGCCGCCTGGAAACAGAACAGCCTCACCGATCTTGCACTGGTGGGAACGGCGACCCTGCTTCTGTCCATTCCGACATTCTGGCTGGGTCTTCTGCTTCTTCTGTTTTTCGGCCTCAAGCTCGGCTGGTTGCCGGTGCTGGGATATGTGTCGATCAGCGACAATTTCGTCGGTGGCCTACTCTATCTCGTCCTGCCCGTCATGACGCTGGTGATCCATGAAATGGGCGTTCTGATCCGCATGGCGCGTGCCTCCACGCTGGAAGTGCTGCGGCTGGATTACATCACCCATGCCCGCGCCAAGGGCCTTTCGGAAAGCGCCGTTCTCTGGCGGCACGCCTTCAAGAACGCCTTCGGCCCGACATGGACGATGATCGGCCTTATCCTCGGCAATCTTCTCGGCGGCATCGCCGTCATCGAGACAGTGTTCACCATTCCGGGGCTCGGACGGCTGATGGTCGACAGTATTTTCGCCCGCGATTACCCCGTCATTCAGGGATGCCTGCTGTTCGTCTCGCTGTCCTATGTGCTGGTCAACCTCTTCGTCGACCTTCTTTATCCCCTCTTCGATCCGCGTGTGGTTGCCGAATGAAAAAGTTCACACTTAACGGGCTTATCGGCGGCTTTCTCATCGCCCTCCTGCTCATCACCGCCGCAACCGGTCTGTTCTGGACGCCCTATGACCCGATGAAGCTCGGCTTTGCCTCGCGTCTGGCCGGCCCAAGCGCCAGCCATCTTCTCGGCACCGATGAATTCGGGCGCGATGTTTTGAGCCGCCTGATGGTGGGTGCCCGCGCCAGCGTCTGGATCGGCTTCCTGACGGTCAGCTTCGCGACGGTCTGCGGCACGCTGATCGGCCTCGTCAGCGGTTATGCGCGCGGCTGGGTGGATGGCGTCATCATGGCCATCAACAATGCGCTTCTCGCCTTTCCGGGCATTCTGCTCGCGCTCGGCCTGCTCGCGGTTTTCGGCGCCAACCAGTATGGCATTATCTTCGCGCTCGGCATCGCCTATACGCCATCCATGGCCCGCGTGGTGCGCGGCGCGGTGCTTTCTCTGCGTGAGCGGGAATTCATCGAGGCGTCGCTGGTGATGGGCAATGGTGAGATCTACACCATGTTCCGCCACATCCTGCCCAATTGCATCGCGCCGATCACGGTTCTTGCCACCTCCATGTTCGGTTGGGCCATCCTCTCGGAAAGTGCGCTCTCCTTCCTCGGCCTCGGCGTGCCGCCGCCGGCGCCCACCTGGGGCAACATGCTGGCCGCCGGCCGTCCCTTCATCCAGCAGGCCGTTTGGCTCGGGCTTTTCCCCGGTCTCTGCATCGCACTGACGCTGCTTGGCATCAATCTTCTGGGCGATGCCCTTCGCGACAGGCTTGACCCGCGCATGAGAGGTCTCAAATGACGGACAACACACTTCTCACCGTTCGCGGCCTTTCGCTCGAAGTCGCCAGAACCGGCCACCGGGTGGTCAAGGATGTCTCCTTCGATATTGCCGCGGGCGAAATCTTCGGCATCGTCGGCGAAAGCGGCTCGGGCAAGACGCTCGCAACCCGCGCGCTCATTTCGCTTCTGCCTCCGGCTATCGCCGTCACCGGCGGATCGATCGTCTACAAGGGGCAGGATGTCATGTCCCTGCCGGTGAAGGAGCTTCGGCGTCTGCGCGGCGCGGAAATCGGCGTCGTGTTTCAGGAGCCGATGACCTCCCTCAACCCATCGATGACGATTGGCCGGCAGCTGGAAGAGGGGCTGATCCTTCATACGAAATTGTCGCCGGAAGAGCGCCGCGAGAAAATTCTCGACATGCTGCGCCGGGTCGGCATCCGCGATCCCGAAGGTGCGCTGGCGGCCTATCCGCACGAGTTTTCCGGCGGCATGCGCCAGCGCATCATGCTGGCCTCGGTCATGTTGCTGAAACCGGCTTTGCTGATCGCCGATGAGCCGACGACGGCGCTTGACGCGGTCATCCAGCGCGATGTCATGGAACTGATGGTGGAGCTGACGCGGGCGGAAGGCACTGCCGTTCTCCTCATCAGTCACGATCTGCCGATGGTGGCACGTTTTACCAGCCGCATCGTGGTGATGGAAAAAGGCACGATCGTCGAACAGGGCCGCACCGAGGACCTGCTGGACGCGCCGCAGCACCCCTATACGAAGAAACTTCTTTCCTCCCTGCCGTTTCGTGGTGAGCCGCGCAGTATCGACACCTCCAGGGCGCCAATGGTTTCGGCCCGCGATATCGTTGTGGATTATGCCGGCCGCAAATCTTTGTTGAAGAAAGCCAAATCGAAGCGGGCGCTGCATGGCGTCAGCATCGATATTCATGAGGGTGAGGTCGTGGCGCTCGTTGGTGGTTCCGGTTCCGGCAAGACGACGCTTGGCCGCACCATTGCCGGGCTTGTGCAGGAAAGCGAAGGGCGTATCCGCTTTCAGGGCCGCGAGCGCAACGAGGACTGGAAGGATTATCGCCTCAACTGCCAGATGGTGTTTCAGGATCCCTATTCCTCGCTCGATCCGCGCATGACCATTCAGGCGCTGGTGGAGGAGGCATTGCGCCTCGTGCCTGACCTCGATCAGGCCGCCAAGCGCAAGCGGGCGCTGGAAACGCTGGAGGAAGTGGGGCTCGGCGCCGATTTTGCCGCCCGCTATCCGCATGAGCTTTCCGGGGGGCAGCGCCAGCGCGTGGCGATTGCCCGCGCCATTGCCCGCCGTCCGCGGTTCCTGATTGCCGACGAACCGGTCTCGGCGCTCGACGTGACGGTGCGGGCGCAGGTACTCGATCTCTTTTCCGATCTGCAGAAACGTTACGGTTTTTCCTGCCTGTTCATCAGCCACGATCTCGGCGTGGTGGAGCAGGTGGCCGACCGTGTCGTCGTCATGCAGGACGGCCGCATCATCGAAGAGGGTGACCGCGACACGATTTTCGACAGTCCGAGGGAGGCCTATACGCGCCGGCTGCTCTCGGCCATTCCCGCCCTCGACCAGAATGAAAAGGGTGGCGTGACACTGAAATGGCGTCTGGAAGATGAAGTTTAACAGGAAGATGACAATGACTGTGGCTGCCCAATTAAATGCGATCTGTGATGCACAGCCTTTCGTGACGCGCTTCATGGTGCGCAATCTCCTGACCGGCGAAGAGATCGGCCGGGGAGAAAACGAGGAGACGCCATCGGGCAGCACCCGCAAGACGTCGATCATGATGGCCGTGCTCAAGGCCGCCAGCGAAGGGCGGATCGATCTCGACCAGCCCGTCACCTATGAAAAGCGGCTGGCGGAAGAGGTTGCGAGCGGCATGTTCCGTTATATGACGCCGGGCATCGTCATTTCGCTTCGCGATGCCGTCGCCGGAATGATGGTGCTGAGCGACAATGTCTGCACCAAGATGGTGCTGGAGAGGCTGACGCTGGAAGAGGTGGACGGCTATTGCAAATCGCTCGGCATGGCCAATACCCATCATCGTTTCCTCATTCCGCCGCTGGCGCTGGCGGCTGACCATCCGTTGAAGACAGTTACGACCACCTCGGCGGCGGATCAGGTGCTTCTGCTGCAGACCATTCTCGATGCGCAATCGTCGCCGGAGGCGCAGGCAAAGCTCGGTTGCAGCCCGCAATTGTGCGAATGGGCGATGCAGACGCTGAAGAACCAGATTTTGCGTTATGGAATTCGCTCCCGCCTGCCTTTCGAGGCCGTGGTGGCCAGCAAGAGTGGTCGCGGCAAGCGCGGGCGCATGGATGCCGGCATCGTCTACAGAAACGGCGCGCCGTCCTTCATCATCACCACCTATACCGACGAGGTGCCGCAGGTGATGCCTGACGGTACGCCGGGATACACCATCGCGCTCGAAACGATCGGCCGGCTGGCACAGGCCTGCTGGGACGGTTTTTAATCAATCAATATCAACGACAACAAAGAGGGTAGAACAGTGAAAAAACTTCTTCTCGCAGGCGTTGCCCTGCTGGTAACGGCCAATATCGCGGCGGCCCGCGACATCACCATCGCCCAAAGCTCGGATCTGCGCAGCAACAATCCCGGCGTGAACCGCGACGGCAATACGGATGGGGTGATCCTGCACATCGTCGAGGGCCTTGTCGGTTATAACAATGCCGGCGAGGTGAAGCCGCTTCTCGCTGAAAGCGTCGATGTTTCGGGCGACGGCCTGACCTATACGTTCAAGCTGCGCAAGGATGTGAAGTTCCACAATGGCAAGCCGCTCACCGCGGAGGATGTCGTCTGGAACTGGACGCGCTATCTGAAGCCGGAAACCAAATGGGCATGCCTCAACGATTTTGCTGAGGGCGGGGCAGCACACGTCACCGGCGTCAAGACCACGGATGCATCCACGGTTCAGATTACCCTTGAAAAACCCTCCGCCGTTTTCCTCGGTCTCATGTCGCGGCCGGAATGCGGTTATACCGGCATGATCTCGCCGGAATCGGTTGCTGCCGATGGCAGCTTCGTCAAGCCCATTGGCACCGGACCGTTCCAGTGGGACGAGTGGAAGAAGGGCGAATATATCCGCCTCGCGAAATTTGCCGATTATGTTTCGCCGGTAAATGACGGCAAGCCGGACGGTATGGTCGGCTCCAAGCGGCCGCTCGCCGATGGCATCAAATTCATGGTCATTCCCGATGCCTCGACCGTGAAGGCCGGGCTTGAATCGGGCGTGCTGGACACGGCCGAAATTTCGCCCGATCTCATTCCGGAGTTCAAGACCAATGAGAAGATGCAGCTCATCGTCGCCCGCAACAACGGCAAGAACCTGTTCTACATCCAGACCCGGGACAAGGTGCTGAGCAATCCCGGCGTGCGCCGCGCCATGGCGATGGCGCTCGATCTCGATGAACTGGTCGCTGCCGCATCGAACGGTACTGGCGAAGCCAACGGCTCGATGGTCTCGCAGGACTCGGTTTATTATGACGAGGCCCAGAAAAAGCGCCCGGCCTATGATGTCGAGGCCGCGAAAAAGGAGCTGGAGGCAGCCGGTTACAAGGGCGAGCCGATCTCCATCATCGCCAACAAGCGTGGCAACGTGCCGAGCTTCCCGGCTGCCGTCATGGCGCAGGCCATGATGCAGCAGGCGGGTCTCAATGTGCAGATCGAGGTGCTGGACTATGCCACGCAGGTGGATCGTCGCCGCTCCGGCAATTATCAGGTGATCTCGCAGTCGGTCGCCCCGCGTCTCGACCCGGCGCTGATGTATGCCTTCTATGTCGGCAACAAGGACAAGAATGCCTCCCTGATGTGGGACGATCCGAAGGCGATAGAGTTGATGAAGGCCGCTTATGTGGAGGCCGATCAGACTAAGCGCCAGAAGATTTTCGACGAGTTCCATGAGCTGATGCTGAAGGAAATGCCGGGCATCTTCCTTTACGACATGGTCGATGTCTGGGGCGCGACGAAGAAGTTGAAGGGCCAGCCGGTCTGGCAGTCGAACGCCCGTCTCTGGGAAGTCTCGGTCGACAACTGATTCACTATGCCCGCGCCGGAGGCGGACCCCGGCGCGGGCTTTCCATCATAGAGCGTAAGGATTTGGCGGTGCATCTGCCGAAGCGCTTGCGCGTGCCCGCAAAGGGCGGAAATGCGAGGAAAAGCCATGAACCGTGATGCCGTGATGTCGATTGCCGCCGAAGTCGAGGCAATAAAGCCCGATTTCATCACCTTGAGCGACAGCATCTGGGATTTTGCCGAACTCAAATTCGAGGAGCAGCAATCTGCCGGCGTTCTGGCGGGCGCGCTCGAGGAAAATGGCTTTGCGGTTCGCCGTGGAGTGGCAGGCATGGAGACGGCCTTCATAGGCGAATTCGGCAGCGGCAAGCCGGTCATTGCTTTTCTCGGTGAATTCGATGCGCTGGCCGGCATGAGCCAGGTGGCCGATGTGGCCGAGGTGCAGCCGCGCGAGGCGGGCGCCACCGGCCATGGCTGCGGCCACAACCTGCTTGGCGTCGGCTCATTGATGGCCGCTATTGCGCTCGCCCGGCATCTGAAAGCCAATAATCTACCCGGCGCCGTGCGTTATTACGGTTGCCCCGGCGAGGAGGGCGGTTCCGGCAAGACCTTCATGGTGCGCGCCGGGCTGTTCGACGATGTCGATGCGGCGCTGACGTGGCACCCCGCGCCCTTCAACGGCGTGCGCTCGACCAATAATCTGGCCGTGCTGGAATATTTTTACCGTTTCAAGGGTGTTGCGGCCCATGCCTCCAACGCTGCCCATCTAGGGCGTTCGGCGCTCGATGCCGTCGAACTCATGAATGTCGGCGTCAATTTCCTGCGCGAACACATGCCGCAGGATTGCCGGGTGCATTATGCAATCACCGATACCGGTGGCAAGGCGGCGAATGTGGTTCAGGCCAGGGCGGAAGTGCTCTATCTGATCCGTGCCCCGGAAATGCGCCAGGCGCTCGATCTTGCCGCGCGGGTGGACAAGGTGGCGCGCGGCGCGGCGATGATGACCGAAACAGAGGTGGAAATCGTCTTCGATACCGCCTCCACCAATCTCCTGCCCAACATCACGCTGGAAATGGCGATGCATGAAAACATGGTGACGCTAGGCCCCATCGCCTTCGACGAGGCGGATATCGCTTTCGCCAAACGCATTCAGGACACTTTCACTGACGAGGCGATCAAAAGCAGCATCCGGCTCTACCAGATCAAGGGCGATGTCTTTTCCAACCGGAAGATCGATGGATCGACACCCCTGCATCTCGGCCTGCGGGATTTCGAGGGCCAGTCGCATTTTAGGGCGGGTTCCACCGATGTCGGTGATGTGAGCTGGGTGACGCCAACCGCACAGTGCTGGACGCCCGCCTGGGCGATCGGCACCAATCCGCACACCTGGCAGGTGGTGGCGCAGGGCAAAAGCCCCGCCGCCCACAAGGCCATGGCCCATGCCGCCAAAGCACTCGCATCGACCGGCTTTGTGCTCATGACCTCGCCTGAACTGCTCGCCAATGCTAAAAGGGAGTGGCAGGAAAAGACCGAGGGCAGCAAATATGTCTGCCCGATTCCCGCCGATGTCATGCCCGGTTCCCATCGATAGAATGTGGTGCACCAACACGCCCATTCTACTGAACCCGTTTCCTTACCGCGTATTTTCGCCGGTGGAATGGTGCCTCACATGGGCGCGGCAAGCGAAAAGATGTGACCCGCCGGTGGCCTTGCCAATGGCGGGGTCTGCGGGTCCGGCATTGAAAACGGACCTTCCGCCATATTCCTCGTGATCCTCGGTTTCGGCCCGAGGATCCATGATTTCAACGGCTTATCGATCCTCGCCTGATGGGTGGGGGCGACGTTGAAAAAGCTTCGGCTCGGTTCTCGGCAATACGCCCCCGAGCTCCTTCCTCCTGAAATCCTCCTTAATCACCGCCTTGTGTGCCGCTTCGCCGCCTTGCCGTGAAGAAAGCATTGACGTTCGGACCAAAAATGGAATAAATATATCGAACAGGCAGAAAATCGGTTTCATTATTCCGTTTTCTGGCTGTGAGGAGGTAGCGGCGGGCTCTCGGGTTCGCCTCCGGCTGGGAGAGGTGGCGCCGGACACCGAGGAGGAGAAAACAATGAAGAAATTTATCATCGGCGCAGCCATGTCTGTGCTTCTGGGCACGGCGGCGCATGCGGAGACCGTAGGCGTCTCGATGGCGCTGTTCGACGACAACTTCCTGACCGTGCTGCGCAACGGTATGCAGGATTATTCCAAGGAACTGAAGGGCGTGACCCTGCAGGTCGAGGACGCCCAGAACGACGTCGCCAAGCAGCAGAGCCAGATCCAGAATTTCATCGCGTCCAAGGTCGACGCGATCATCGTCAACCCGGTTGATACGGATGCGACGGCGGCCATGTCGAAGCTCGCCGCCGACGCCAAGATTCCGCTGGTTTACGTCAACCGCCAGCCGGTGAACGTCGATAGCCTGCCGGACGGCCAGGCATTCGTCGCCTCCGATGAGACGGTGGCCGGCACGCTTGAAGCGAAAGAAGTTTGCCGCCTTCTCGGTGGCAAGGGCAATGCGGTCATCATGATGGGTGAGCTTTCCAACCAGGCGGCGCGCATGCGCACGCAGTCTGCCAAGGACGTTCTGAAGACCGACGAATGCAAGGGTATTTCGGTCGTTGAAGAGCAGACCGCGAACTGGCAGCGCACGCAGGGTTCCGACCTCGTGACCAACTGGCTCTCCAGCGGCATCGAATTCAATGCCGTCATCGCCAACAACGATGAAATGGCGATTGGCGCGATCCAGGCCCTGAAGGCCGCAGGCAAGGACATGAAGAGCTATGTCGTCGCCGGCGTTGACGCCACGCAGGACGCCCTTGCCGCGATGCAGGCGGGCGATCTGGATGTGACGGTATTCCAGGATGCGGCAGGGCAGGGCAAGGGCGCTCTCGATGCCGCGCTGAAGCTCGTCAAGGGCGACAAGGTGGAGAAGAAGGTCTACATTCCTTTCCAGCTCGTCACGCCTGAAAACGTCAAGGACTACGTGGCCAAGAACTAACGGCCGCCTTCCGGCATCTGCGCCCGTTCAGATCGATATTGGAGGCAGATGCCGGTTTCCGACGGCGCCGAAGACAAGCTTCGGTGCGCAAGCGGATTACGATTGAATTTCAGTGAATTCAAAGTGTTGCAGCGCCTTTCATGTCGTGATCGGCATGGCGCTGCAAGCCTCCCCGGAGGCAAGGTGCGCCGTCTGGCGAAGCCTGTTTCCGGTCATTTTTGTCTATTGTGGAGGATGAGATGGTCGTCAGTCCATCGACAATGGCCGCCGTGCGCGCCAGCGGAGCCGTGCCGAATGCGGAGTATCTTCTCGCGGCGGAAGGCATACGCAAGGAATTTCCCGGCGTCGTGGCGCTTGATGATGTGCAGTTCAAGCTGAAGCGCGGTACCGTGCATGCGCTGATGGGCGAGAATGGCGCCGGAAAATCGACGCTGATGAAAATCCTGGCCGGCATCTACCAGCCGGACAGTGGCGAAATTCGCCTGAAAGGCGCCGACATACGTCTCGATTCCCCGCTCGATGCGCTGGAAAACGGCATTGCCATGATCCATCAGGAACTGAACCTGATGGCCTATATGACGGTGGCGGAAAACATCTGGATACGACGCGAGCCGAAGAACCGGCTGGGCCTTATCGATCACGGCGAAATGTATCGCCGCACCGAAACGCTGCTGGAAAGGCTCGGCATCGATCTCGACCCGGAAACCCGTGTCGGCGAGCTTTCGGTGGCAAGTCGCCAGATGGTCGAGATCGCCAAGGCGGTTTCCTATGATTCCGATGTTCTCATCATGGACGAGCCGACATCTGCGTTGACGGAGCGCGAGGTCGAGCATCTCTTCCGCATCATCCGCGATCTCCGGGAACGCGGTATCGGTATCGTCTACATCACCCACAAGATGAACGAACTGTTCGAGATCGCCGATGAATTTTCGGTTTTCCGCGACGGCAAATATATCGGCACCCACGCCTCGACCGATGTAACGCGTGACGACATCATCCGCATGATGGTGGGCCGTGAAATCACCCAGATGTTCCCGAAGGAAGAGGTTCCGATCGGCGACGTGGTGCTTTCGGTCAAGAATCTCACGCTCGACGGCGTTTTCCATGACATTTCCTTCGAGGTGCGCGCCGGTGAAATTCTCGGCGTTGCCGGCCTTGTCGGATCGGGCCGCTCCAATGTGGCGGAAACGGTGTTCGGTGTAACGCCCGCATCCTCGGGCACGATTGCAATCGACGGCAAGCCGGTTTCGATCGACAGCCCGACGAAGGCTATCAGTCACCGCATGGCGTTCCTGACGGAGGATCGCAAGGACACGGGATGCCTGCTGATCCTGAATATTCTGGAGAACATGCAGATCGCCGTCCTGCAGGACAAATATGTCGCCAATGGCTTCGTGCAGGAAAATGCGCTGTCGGATGCCTGCGAGGAGATGTGCCGCAAGCTCCGGGTCAAGACGCCGCATCTTTACGAGCGCATCGAGAACCTGTCTGGCGGCAACCAGCAAAAGGTGCTGATCGGCCGCTGGATGCTGACCAAGCCGCGTATTCTCATTCTGGATGAGCCGACGCGCGGCATCGATGTCGGGGCCAAGGCGGAAATTCACAAGCTGGTTTGCGAGATGGCGCGCCAGGGCGTCGCCGTCATCATGATTTCCTCCGAAATGCCGGAGGTTCTGGGTATGAGCGACCGTGTCATGGTCATGCATGAAGGTCGGGTGACGGGCTTCCTCGATAGAAGTGAAGCCACGCAGGTTAAAGTGATGGATCTCGCATCGCGGTGAGGCGCGCCGGGATTTCTCGAGGAGGAATGACTATGAATACGAACGCCGCCGCCAACACAGAGTTGGACGCAAAATCCGGACGCAAGCCGCACCGGCGCATCCCGCCGGAGGCCAATATCTTTTTCGTGCTGATCGGCATCGCGCTGGTTTATGAAATTCTCGGCTGGATTTTCATCGGCCAGAGCTTCCTGATGAACCAGCAGCGCCTGACGATCATGATCCTGCAGGTCTCGGTGATCGGCATCATCGCGGTTGGTGTCACGCAGGTCATCATCACCGGCGGTATCGATCTCTCTTCCGGTTCCGTCGTCGGCCTGACGGCGATGCTGTCCGCCAGCGTGGCGCAATCATCCACATGGCCGCGGGCGCTTTACCCGGGGTTGACCGATCTGCCCTTCTTCATACCGCTCGCCGTCGGGATATTGGCTGGCGCCCTTGCGGGCTTCATCAACGGGCAACTCATCGCCCGCACCAAAATTCCGCCCTTCATCGCAACGCTTGGCATGATGGTGACGGCGCGTGGTCTTTCTAAGTGGTATACGAAGGGCCAGCCGATCTCCGGTCTGACGGACGGTTTCAACTTCATCGGCACGGGCATCTGGCCGGTCGTGGTGTTCCTCGTCGTTGCCGTCATCTTCCACGTGGCGCTGCGTTACACCCGCTACGGCAAGTTCACCTATGCCATCGGCGCCAACCAGCAGGCGGCACGCGTGTCCGGTATCAATATCGAGGCGCATCTGATCAAGGTCTACGCCATTGCTGGACTGCTCGCCGGTCTTGCCGGTGTTGTCACCGCCGCCCGCGCACAGACGGCGCAGGCCGGCATGGGCGTGATGTATGAACTCGACGCCATCGCCGCAGCCGTCATCGGCGGCACATCGCTCGCCGGCGGTGCCGGCCGCATCACCGGAACGGTGATCGGCACCATCATCCTCGGTGTCATGACGTCGGGCTTCACCTTCCTCCGGGTGGACGCCTATTACCAGGAAATCGTCAAGGGCCTGATCATCGTGGCCGCGGTCGTTGCCGACGTCTACCGACAGAAGAAACGCGCAAAGCGCTAAATCCTCCTCCCAGACTTGGGGCAGGCCTTCAGGCTTGCCCCTTTTTTGTGTTCCTGTGAGCCGAGGGGGATCGGCTAAGGTTCATGCCTTGCTGTTTCGATAGTCGTGGACGGCCTTGCCGAAGGCCTCGAACAAAGCGCGCGACGGCGCGTCGGTCTCAGCCCAATATTCCGGGTGCCATTGCACGCCGACGGCAAATCCCTTGGCGTCGATGACTGAAACGGCCTCGATGGTGCCGTCTGCCGCTGTCGCCTCCACCTGCAGGCGCGGCGCGGTTTCGGCGATTGCCTGCCGATGCAGCGAATTGATCTGGATTTCACCCGACATGCCGAGATGCTGTGCGATGCAGGAGCCTTCGCGCACATGCACCGGCTGGCGGATGGCGAAGGCCACGTCGCGGTCGTCATGTTCCGGCTTGCGATGGTCCCATATGCCGGGCTGTTCCTGAATTTCGGACGCAAGCGTACCGCCCAGCGCGACGTTCAGCTCCTGAATACCGCGGCAGATGGCCAGCATCGGGATGCCGCGTTCGATGGCGCGGCGGATGAGCGGCAGGCTGGTGGCGTCGCGGGCCTGATCGAACGGGCCGTCACTTTCCTGCGCCTCTTTTCCGTAAAGGGCAGGATGCACATTGGTGGCGGAGCCGGATACGAGCAGGCCGTCCACCCGGTCGAGAATGGCGTCTACCTCGTTCCCGTCCTCGAAGGCCGGAACGATGAAGGACATGACACCAGCCACTTTCAGCGCGGCGGAAACATACTGGTTCTGCGCGGCGTGCCAGTCGGCTCCGGTGAAATGCCGGATGTCGGCGGGAACGGCGATAATGGGTTTTGGCATGGTGGCTCCGGGACGAATCTTCGAAATTTGTGCGACTGCCGGCTGGCCAAGTCAAGCACGCGTTTTGCGTTATGACGATCCTTTATGCGCCTAAAGTATAAGGCGATGCCGGGATATTTCAGTCGAAAATAAAATACGAAGCAGAGTTTCCAAGAATTCCCCGAAAGGCCGGTTTTTCCGCGATTAATTCTTGGTGCGGGTGCTTGTCAGCCGGGCCGTAACCGTGCTTACTTTGCTGTGATGCCTGAACAGCAACGAGGGGAATTCAAAGCTGCGGGCAGCGTTCATATCTGGGAGGATATAGATGGATCGCCGTTCCTTTATGAAAAAAGGTGCGCTTGCGGGAGCTGCCACGGCAGCGCTGGCCGCGCCCGCCATTGCACAGCAGAATACCAAGATCAACTGGCGCCTGACGTCGTCGTTTCCGAAATCGCTCGACACGATTTATGGCGGCGCGGAAGATATTGCCAAGCATGTCGCCGCCGCAACCGACGGCAATTTCACCATCCAGCCCTTTGCCGCCGGTGAAATCGTGCCCGGCCTGCAGGCGGCCGATGCCGTAT
This sequence comes from Agrobacterium sp. 22-221-1, assembly GCF_053522445.1. Lineage (NCBI taxonomy): Bacteria > Pseudomonadati > Pseudomonadota > Alphaproteobacteria > Hyphomicrobiales > Rhizobiaceae > Agrobacterium > Agrobacterium sp. 22-221-1. The sequence continues at coordinate 367,413 of NZ_JBNWCL010000002.1, read as the reverse complement.
CATCCGGCACGGTGGAGATGTGCCACACCTGCTCCTATTATTACGTCGGCAAGGATCCGACCTTCGCCATCGGCACGGCCATACCTTTCGGCCTCAATGCCCGCCTCACGAACTCATGGTTCTATGAAGGCAACGGCAACAAGCTGCTCAACGAGTTTTACGCCAAGCACAATCTCTACGGTATGATTTCGGGCAATACCGGTGCGCAGATGGGCGGCTGGTTCCGCAAGGAAATCAATACCGTCGACGATTTCAAGGGCGTGAAGATGCGCATCGCCGGTCTGGCCGGCAAGGTGGTGGAAAAGCTCGGCGTGGTACCGCAGCAGATTGCCGGCGGCGATATCTATCCGGCGCTGGAAAAAGGCACCATCGACGCGGCGGAATGGGTCGGCCCTTATGACGACCACAAGCTCGGCTTCCAGAAGGTGGCGAAATATTACTATTATCCCGCTTTCTGGGAAGGTGGCCCGGTCATCCATTCCTTCGTCAATCTGGAGAAGTGGAACAGCCTGCCGAAAAACTACCAGACGGCGCTGCAGGACGCCTGCGCCTTCGCCAACACCAGCATGATGGCGAAATACGACGCGAAAAACCCGATCGCCATCAAGCAGCTCGTCTCTGAAGGTGCGGTGCTCAGGCCGTTCAGCCAGGAAATCCTCGAGGCCTGCTACAAGGCCGCGCTGGAAGTCTATGCTAATATTTCGGCCTCCAATCCGGACTTCAAGAAGATCTACGAAGATCAGGTCGCCTTCAAGCGCGAAGGTTATCTGTGGATGCAGCTTGCGGAATACACGTTCGATACTTTCATGATGATCCAGCAGCGTAACGGCAAGCTCTGATTATTCGGTGACGGCGGACCGAGCAAAGGCCCTGGGGATTTCGGTCTCCGGGGTTTTTGTTGCGCGCGCATGCCTTCACGCATCCGACAACAAAGGATGATTTACGATCAATTCCGTTGTGGGCAAAAGCAGCAGGCTCCGCGACCAGCCGGAGTGTCGGCGAGGATTGGCCACGCCGACCTCGGCAAAGGCCTTGCTCTCAACTGTGGAGGTGATGCGATGTGGAAAACGCTGAGCATTGCATTCGTCATTAGGAAAAACCGGACAGGCTGGTCAGTGACTGTCCGGTTCCATTTCTAAAGAGAATAAACGGAAGGCAGGGGCGCAACCCTGTCTTCCACTCCGCAATCATAAGCGTTTCGCCTAGTCCTTACAAGACGCCGATCAGGGCCCGATCTTCGGGGGCTCGCCAAGATTCGGCATGCCCGGCAATCCACCCGGCTGGCCGAAATTGGGCATGGTGTTGCCACCCTGATTGCCGAAGGCGGGCACTTCGATCTTGATGGAATTCAGATCGACCTCGGGCGCCTTGTCCAACCAGTAGGTGACGGATTCCGGCCAGAAGATCACGATGGCGACGAGGATGAGCTGCATGCCGAGCCATGGGATGGCGCCCATGTAGATATCCGATGTCTTGACCGTGCGCGGCGCGATGGAGCGCAGGTAGAACAGCGCAAATCCGAAGGGCGGGTGCATGAAGCTCGTCTGCATGTTGATGCAGATCAGAACGCCGAACCAGATGAGGTCGATGCCGAGCGACTGGGCGATCGGCGCCAGCATCGGAATGACGATGAAGGCGATTTCGAAGAAATCGAGGAAGAAGGCGAGGAAGAAGATGAAGATGTTGACGAAAATCAGGAAGCCGATGGGGCCGCCCGGAATGCCCGACAGCATATGCTCGATCCAGAGCGAACCGTCCATGCCCTGAAAGACGAGGGAGAAGCAGGTGGCGCCGACCAGAATGAACACTACCATGGAGGTAATATGCATGGTGGAATGCATGCCCTGCTTGATGAGGTCCCAGGTGAGGCGGCGGTGCGCGGCGGCCAGCGCCATGGCGCCAACGACCCCGAGCGCACCGGCTTCGGTGGGCGTTGCGAGGCCGAGGAAGATGGTGCCGAGCACGAGGAAGATCAGCACGATGGAGGGGATCATGCCCGCCAGCACACGGAACACCAGCGCCCGGTTGAGCTCTCCCCGCGCTTCCGGCGGCAGCGCCGGCAGGTCCTTCGGCCGCACGACCGACATGAACAGGATGAAGAGCATGAAGATGGCGACCTGCAGGATTGAGGGGCCGATGGCGCCCAGATACATGTCGCCGACGGATTTGCCGAGCTGGTCGGCAAGCACGATCAGCACCAGCGAAGGCGGGATGACCTGCGTGATCGTTCCCGATGCGGCGATGACGCCGGTGGCAAGCCGAGGATTATAACCATATTTCAGCATGATCGGCAGCGAGATGACGCCCATGGTGATGACCGAGGCGGCAACGGTGCCGGTAATCGCGCCAAGGATCGCGCCGACGATGATGACGGCATAAGCGAGACCGCCCGGAATGGCGCCGAACAGTTTGCCGGTCCCTTCAAGCAAATCTTCCGCAAGCCCGCATCGCTCGAGGATCGCGCCCATGAAGGTGAAGAAGGGGATGGCGAGCAGAAGGTCGTTCGAGACGATGCCGAAGATGCGCAGCGGCAGGGCCTGAAGAAAGGCCGGTGAAAAATGCTCCGTGAAGATGCCGATGACACCGAAAACGAGACCGACGGTGGCGAGCGAGAAAGCAACCGGAAATCCGTAAAGCATGAAGATGATCATGCCGAGGAACATCAGTGGCGGAAGAATACCATATTCGAACATGGGAAATATCCTGAAGGTTCAGATCGGTGCGATCATTGCAGGGGTTTTTCGTACTTCGTATCGAGCGCATAAAGCCCGTTGAGGGCGCCTATGCGCTTGATGAGTTCGGAAAAACCCTGAAGAACCAGAAGGGCGAAACCGGCGAAGATGATGAATTTCACCGGCCAGCGGATGAGGCCGCCGGCATTGGAGGACATTTCGCTCTGATGCCAGGATAGCGTGAACATGGGCCAGGAAAGCCAGGCGAGGTAAAAGCAGCCGGGAAGCAGGAACAGCACGATGCCGATAATGTCCACCCAGATGCGGCTGCGCGGTGAAATCGCGCCATAAATGATGTCCACTCGCACATGTTCATTCATGCGCAGCGTGTAGGATGCACCGATCAGCACGATGAAAGCGAACATGTACCACTGGATTTCCAGCCAGCCGTTTGAACTGTAGTTCAGGGCGTAACGGACCATGGCATTGCCGGCGCTGACGAGGCAGCAGATGAGCACGAGATAACCGGCAACCTTGCCCAGAGCTTCGCTTGCAAGGTCTATCAGCGCACTTAGTTTTAAAAGCGATTTCATAACTTTCCCCTCTTCCCTTTTCGGGCCCTTTGCGGGTTTATGGCGGAGAGCAAAGCCCGGCGCCCCTGCTGCGGCCACGCCTCCACGTGCTTCCGCTGCCACAGGTTCCAGAGTTCCTCCCCACAGAATCCCGTGTATGGTCAGGCGGTTCGAAAAGCAACCAAAACCACCATGAAACAGCTTGGCGGACCGCCCTTTTCAACCGTTTGCGAAAGAATGTTGCCCTATGACATGTTTTGCCCGGTTGAGCGGTAACGATGCATGCCGTTGCCGCTCTTTCACTGAGAACGCATTGCGCTTTTCGGCGACTTCATGTTACCTCTGGCTACGGAGAATCCGGCATGGGCCCGTGATCGTTCGCGGGCAGATTTTCCCGCACGACGGGCATGGCGGATGGAGCACAAGGGGAAGCGGAATGAGCGAACACCACACGGGTCCTGTCGAGGTCGGCGCCGAGATGAACTACGCCGAGCACGAAAAGACCTATAACGGTTTTCTGGCCTTGACGAAGTACGGCACCATGATGCTGTGCGTGCTGATGCTGGCCATGGTCGCGGGTTTCTTCACCACCGCCGGCTTCCTTGGTGGTCTGGTCGTCTTCGTCGTGCTGTCGGCTGCGGGTTTCTTCCTGCTGCGCTGAACGATCCCGTTCATGAGCGGTTCCCGTTGCGGGGACCGGGCGATGCCGGATAACCGGAAAGGCCAAGCCATGAAGCGTCTGTTATATTGTCTGTTTCTGCTGGTGGCGGTTACGCATCCCGCTTTGTCACGCGATCTCTCACCTGCCGAGCAGGACAGTCTTCGCACGCAGATAGAGCGATTTCAGACGGCTTTGAGCGCGCAGGATTTCGATGTCGTCGGCAAGACGGTGCCGCCGAAAATCTTTGAATTCATCGCAGGCGAAGCGGGTATTACCGTGGAGCAATTGCGTGGCGCTTTGACCGCGCAGATGCAGATGGCGCTCGCGGCCGTCAAGATAACCGAGTTCACCATGGATACGCAGGCGATCAGCCTTGCGCAAACGTCTGATGGAACGCCCTATGCACTCATTCCGACCAGGACGGTTATGGAAACCGGCGGCCAGACGATCGAGGCGAAATCCCACACGTTGGCGCTGATGGACGGTGCGGACTGGTATTTGCTGCGGGTGAGCGACCAGCAGCAGGTCACTATCCTGCGCAAGGTCTATCCGTCCTTCGCCGAGGTGGTGTTTCCAGACGATTCCATGCAGCCGGTGAAATAGTCCCGTCTTCCTGAACTCAGGAAAAACGTCCCGGCCGGAAAGGATCGACCGAGATTTCCGTCTCCTCGCCGCTGGCCAGTTGCGTCACCAGACGGGCGGTTGCTGCCGATTGTGTCAGCCCCAGATGGCCATGGCCGAAGGCATAGATGACGGAGGGCGTGGCGCGTGCCGTGCCGATGACGGGAAGACAGTCCGGCATGGACGGGCGGAACCCCATCCATTGTTTCCCGCCTTCCAGTTTGAGGCCGGGCAGGAAGCGTCCTGCTTTCTTCAGCATGGCTTCCGCACGGCGGAAATTCGGCTTCAGTTCCAGCCCGCCGAGTTCGACCGCGCCGCCAATGCGGATGCCCGTCGATAGCGGGGTGACGACGAAGCCATGGTCGTTGAAATAAAGCTGGCGCGTCAGGTTGAAGGCCTCGGGGGAAAGCGTGGTGTTGTAACCACGTTCGGTTTCCAGCGGCACGATGTTGCCAAGCGTCGCGGCAAGTTTTCTCGACCAGGCGCCGCAGGCGATCACCACTTTGTCGGCATCGATCTTGTCGCCATTTTCCAGCGTCACGATCGTACTTTCGCCGACGGCGTCGATGCGTTCGGCCTCGCCTTTGCGCAGGTTGGCGCCGCGGGCGATTACCAGATCGAAAATGGCGCGGGTGAAATCGTAAGGGTCGGAGACTTGCAGGCCATCCGGTGAAAACATGGCATGGCGGAACTGCGGCGCGAGACCCGGCTGCAGTTCCTCGATTTCAGGGCGGCCGACGCGCTGAAAGGTGAAGCCGGCGCTTTCCTTTTCGTCCCAGTCCCTGCGGGCAGCATTGAGACTTGCCTCGCTGTCATAAAGATCGAGCGTGCCGCTTTTCGAAACGAGGTGCGAAAGTTCCGGCATCGCCGCGACATGGGCCATTTCCATGGCAGCGAGCCGGTTGATGTCGGTGAGTGACTTCAGCCCATGGCGAAAGTTGCGCTCGGCGCTCGCGCGCCAGAAACGCCACAGCCAGGGAGCGATCTTTGCCGCATAGGCGGGCGGCACACTGAGCGGGCCGAGCGGATCGAACAGCCAGCGCGGTGCTTTTTTCATGATGCCGGGAGCCGGAATGGGGATGATTTCGGGGAAGGCCAGAATGCCGGCATTGCCGGAACTCGCGCCCCGGGCAACCTCGCCGCGCTCCAGCAGCACCACCTCGCGTCCGGCATTCTGCAGATAAAGCGCCGCCATGGAACCGATAATGCCGGTGCCGATCACCAGCACATCGCATTTCAGGGTTTTGGTCATCGGCGCTCCTGCAACACAAATCTTTCAACCCCGCATAACAATGAATGCCGCCCCGATGAAAGGCCGTATCGTGTTGCCGGCGCAGAAATATCAGCACTGTGGCAAATAAGCGGTCCGAAATAGACAAGGCGAATATATTCGCGATGAAGCATACCGGCAGTCGATTGAGGCTCCGGATCAATAGTTATAGTTCATTATTAATCGCTATTTAACGGTGTCCGGCTAGTTTCGCGTGCAGGCGGGCCGACCGTTTTTCATCTCTATATTTCGAGGGTGGAACAGGTCTGCATATGGATTACTGTTTGAGGGTTCAAAAAGATGTCTCACTTTTCCAAACTCGGTCTGGATGCTTCTGCGGTGCTTGATGCGCTGAGCCGCTCACAGGCCATCATCGAGTTCGATCTGACCGGCAAGATTTTGAAAGCCAACGATAATTTCTGCAAGGCCGTCGGCTATCAGCAGTCTGAAATCGTTGGGCGTACCCACAGCATGTTCCTGTCTCCCGAAGATGCGGCCTCGCCTGAATACAAGAGCTTCTGGGCGAAGCTGTCGCGTGGCGAATACGATCAGGGTCAGTATCGACGTCGGGCCAAGAATGGCGATGAAATCTGGATCGAAGCTTCCTACAATCCGGTGTTCCGTTTCGGTAAACCCTACAAGGTGGTCAAGATTGCAACCGACATCACCTCGATCAAGCGCAAGAGCGCTGAGGATGACGGGAAACTGGCGGCGCTCTCCCGCGCGCAGGCCATGATCGAATTTACGCCTGACGGAAAAATCCTCAGCGCCAACGAAAATTTCCTCTCGACGCTTGGTTACACGGCGGAAGACATTATCGGCAAACATCATTCGATGTTCTGCGAGCCGGCCTATGCCCAGTCCCAGGACTATCGGGATTTCTGGAAGGAACTCGGAAAGGGCCATTTCTCGACGGGGCAGTTCATGCGCCTTGGCAAGGATGGCAAACGCGTCTTCATTCAGGCCTCCTATAATCCGATCATCGATGATCGGGGCCGCGTCTTCAAGGTGGTGAAATTCGCTTTCGATGTGACGGACCGGATGCATGCGGTCGAGGAACTTGGTGCTGCGCTCGAGCGGCTTTCTCAATGCAACATTCGTATTACGCTGGACAAACCCTTCGTCGGCGAGTTCGAACGGCTGCGTTGCGATTTCAATAAATCCATCGCTGAATTCCAGAAGACGCTGGAAAACGTTCTCGGCCAGACCGGAGACCTGACCCGCAGCAGCCAGGAAGTCAGCGAAGCCTCCGTCAATCTCGCCGAACGTTCGCGTGAGCAGGCGGTGGCGCTCGAGGAGACTTCGGCAGCACTCGAAGAAATCACCGCGACGGTCCGTTCATCGACAGAAAACATGAAAGAGACGCGCAAGCTCGTTCAGAGCGCGCGGACATCCACCGTGGCTTCCACCGAGGTCGTGGAGCGGACCGTCGATGCCATGCAGCGTATCGAGACGGCCTCGCGGGAAATCAGCCAGATCATCGGTGTGATCGACGAAATCGCCTTCCAGACGAACCTGCTGGCGTTGAATGCCGGCGTGGAAGCTGCGCGTGCGGGCGAGGCGGGCAAGGGTTTTGCCGTCGTGGCGCAGGAAGTGCGCGAGCTGGCGCAGCGTTCCGCCAATGCCGCGAAGGAAATCAAGGCGCTGATCAACAATTCCGGCACCGAGGTTCTGGAAGGCGTCAGGCTGGTGGGTGAAACCGGCGAAGCGCTGAAGCAGATCGACGCGCTGGTCAGGCACATTGACGGCAATGTCGACATGATCGCCAAAGCGGCGGACGAGCAGGCCGTCGGCATCAGCGAGATCAACAAGGCGGTCAACCGGCTGGACCGGATGACACAGGAAAACGCCGCGATGAGCGCCCGTACCACGGTGATCAGCACGACGCTGGCGCAGGGTGCGGATGCGCTGGCGCAGCTTGTCAGCCTGTTCAAGCTGAACCGCCGCACGGTTCAGCGGGAAGACGGATCGTCCACCCGCTCGGATACTCCGAATACGGCCCGGCGCGACCAGACGTCGGCACGGGCGGCCGCGTAAAGGTGCGGGCTCAGGCCCGCTTCAGCTTGAGAATGAGATTCGGTGGATGCGGATGCCTTTGAACGGGCATCCGCATGGCTTTTTCACCGCAGCGCCGGTCGTTCGATACCGAGGTGGTCGCGCAGCGTCGAGCCTTCGTAGTCCTTGCGGAACAGGCCGCGCTCCTGCAGGAGCGGAACGACCTCGCGGTTGAATTCCTCCAGCCCACCGGGGAAGAAGGGCGGCATGACGTTGAAGCCGTCGGCTGCGCCGTTTTCGAACCATTGCTGCATCCGGTCCGCCACATCCTTCGCCGTGCCCATGACGATATGGTGGCCGCGGCCGGCGGCGACACGCAGCGCCAGCTCCCGGATCGTCAGCTTTTCGCGGCGCGCCAGTTCGGTCAGAAGTTCGGCGCGGCTGCGCAGCTGGTCGGAAATCGGCAGGTCCGGCAGCGGGCCGTCGAGATCGTAATCAGTGAGGCTGTGGCCGATGCGTTCTTCAAGCAGCGGCATTGCGCTCTTGATGTCCGTCCACCGGTTCAATTCTTTCAGCTTTTCGCCGGCCTCTTCGAAGCTCCTGCCGATGATCGGCATGAAGCCGGGCATCACGGCGACGCTGGCCGGGTCGCGGCCGAACTTCTCCACGCGCGCCTTGAGGCTGGTATAGAAGGCCTGCGCTTCGGAAATCGCCTGCTGGGCGGTGAAGACGATATCGGCGGTGCGGGCGGCGAGATCCTGCCCCGGCCCGGAAGAGCCGGCCTGGATGAGAACCGGGTGGCCCTGCGGCGAGCGCGGAATATTGAGCGGTCCCTTGACCGTGAAATATTTGCCCTCGTGGTTGAGGATATGGACCTTTTCCGGATCGACATAGCGGCCCGCCTGCTTGTCCTTGACGAAGGCGTCGTCATCCCAGCTGTCCCACAGGCCTCGAACGACATTCACATATTCTTCCGCCACCGCATAACGTTCGTCATGCTCGGGATGGTCCTTGGAAAAATTAGCCGCCGTGCGGGCATAGGAGGTGGTGACGATGTTCCACGCCGCGCGGCCGTGGCTGAGATGATCGATGGAAGCGAAGGCGCGGGCGGTGTGGTAAGGCTCGCCATAGGTGGTGGAGGCGGTGGCGGCCAGCCCGATCTTGTCGGTGACCATGGCAAGGGCTGCCAGCAGGGTCAGCGGCTCGAAACGCGCGATCATCGAGGGATGGGCGTCAACGCCGCTGGTCAGGCCGTCGGCCAAGAATACCATGTCGAACTTCGCCGCTTCGGCCATTTTCGTCACACGGGTGAGCAGATCGAAATTTTCGCTGCCGGCTTCGGCATCGGGGTGACGCCAGCCGGAAACGTGGTGCCCGGCGCCCTGCAGGAAAAGGCCGAGATGCATCTGTCTTTTGCGTGTCGTGGTGGTCATGGGGATCATGCCTTCATGTCGGTCGAGTTATATTTGCGATACCAGAAGCGTTTCGAGCTTCCTGAGGTCGGCTGCGGTTTTCATGGACCGCACCAGTGCCGGAATGCCGGCGAATTTCTCATTGCCGCCGGTCGCATCGGCAAATTTTTCGGTCGGGTCATCGATGCCGGGGAGGCCGTCGACACGGCGCGACAGCATCGTGCCGCCCTTCTTCGTCACATCAATGACCACGAACCGGGTGGTCGGATCGGGCGAGAGGCGGCGGGCGGTCTCGTCATGCCGGCGCGAGACTCTGGCGGAAAGGGCAAGCAGATCGCCGCGTGTCGGGCGCTCATCGAAATGGCCGATACCGAGTGCTCCATCCGTCAGCGCTGCGGCGAAGACATATTCAGCGCTGAAGCGTGCGTCGATGCCGGTCGTGGGCGTGGCGGGCCCAACGAGGGCGGCGTCGCCGCCCGGCGGGAAGGTGATGGTGACCGTTTCGATCTCATCCGGCGTCAGATCATTGCTGTTGCGCAGCGCCAGCGCGCCGACGGCGACGGGATGGCTGGCGGTGCAGCAGGGAAAGGCCTTGAGGGTGAGGCCGGGCGAGACGATCTGCCAGGGTGCGCCCCAGCCGGAGAGAACACGTTTCGGCTGCTCGGCGCCGAAGGCGAAGGCGGAATAAAAGCCGATGGAGTTTTCCAGAAAATCCGGCGCGCCCTGAAAGCCCGATCGCGCCAGCCGCGCGGCGGTAAGGCCGGCGCGCGTGGCGAGCCCGGCATGCAGCGGCTTGGCGTCATAACCGAATTGCAGGCGAAGCCCGGCCGATTGCGTGGCAGCGAGGCCAAGCGCGACGGCCGTTGTCTGCGGATCGAATTTCAGGAGATGGGCAATCGCCGCCGCGGCACCGATGGGGCCGAGCGTGGCGGTGGCGTGGAAGCCGTTTTCGTAGTGCTTCGTTCCGAGCGAGAGGCCGAGACGCGCCATGGTTTCCAGCCCGACGATATAGGCGGCGATGAAGGCATCGGCCGTGGAGCTCTCTTCGACTGCGATAGCCAGCAAAGCGGGAATGATGGCGACGGTCGGGTGGCCGCGCACGCTGCCATGGACATCGTCATAATCAAGCACATGCCCGGCGTGGCCGTTGATGAGGGCGGCGGTAAAGGCATCCGTGCGCAGATCGTGGCCGATAATGCCCGCAGTGCCTGACGTGCCGGGTGTAAAGCTGTCGATCAGGATTTTCGTGCTTCTGTCGGCAGCGCCGCCCAGCACGCAGGCGAAAAAATCGATCAGCGCCATGCGGACGATGGCCACCGCCTCCTCGTCACGCAGGGGATCGGAGGCGGCAATCGCTTCGGCGAGATGAAGGGTGAGCTTTTCGTCGGCGGTCATGGCATCAAATCCCTTCGCCGTCATTCACGCGCGCGCCCTGTCCGCCGAGTCCCTTCACGAAGGCGTTGATGCGCGGATTGGTCGACTTGTAGAAAATATGCTCCGGCGTGCCCTGATCGACGATCAGGCCATTTTCGGTGAAGACGATATTGTCGCTGATTTCTTCGGCAAAACGCATTTCGTGCGTGACGAGAATGCTGGTCATGCCGTCATTGACGAGATCGCGGATGACGGCGAGCACTTCGCCTACGGTTTCCGGGTCGAGCGCGGAAGTGACCTCATCGAACAGCACCAGTTCCGGCCGCATGGCAAGCGCGCGGGCAATCGCCACGCGCTGCTGCTGGCCGCCGGAAAGCTGGCCGGGATAGGCATCGACCTTTTGAGAAAGACGCACTTTTTCCAGCAGTTCGCGGGCATGGCGCTCGGCTTCAGCTTTCGGCGTGCCGAGAATCTTGATCGGCGCGATGGTGATGTTTTCCATCACCGTCAGATGTGGGAAGAGGTTGAACTGCTGGAACACGATGCCGATGCGCTTGCGCAGCGCAATGCGCTCAGCCTCGGTCTTCAGCTGGTCGACACGGGTGCCGCCGACAGTGATCTTGCCCGATTGCGGGATGAGCAGGCCGTTGATGCAGCGCAGAATGGTGGACTTGCCGGAGCCGGAAGGGCCGATGATGGAGACGGCGTCGCCCTTGTTCACCGTAAGGTCGATGCCTTTCAGAACCTGATTGTCACCGAAGGACAGGTGTATGCCTTCCAGTTCAACCAGAGCTTTTGTGGCGGTTTGTGGTGCGGGTGCGGACATGGCTTGTTCCAATCAGCGGGAAGCGAAGCGCCGCTCGAGGCGCTGCGTGAAACGGGAGACGGGATAGCAGAACAGGAAGAACGCCATCAGAACGGTGAGGTAAACCACGACGGTGAAATCGTTGCGTTGCACGGCGGTGCTGGCGTCCGTCGCGGCATGAAGAAGCTCATGCACGCCGACCAGCGAGGCGAGCGCCGTACCCATGGTGATCGACGCATAGAGGTTCATCCATGGCGGCAGCGAGCGCTTCACGCATTGCGGCAGGATGATCCAGCGCAGTGTCTGGTTGCGCGAAAAACCCAGCCCCTGCGCCGCTTCCCATTGTGCCGTCGGAATGGACTGGATGGCGCCGCGGGTGATTTCGGCGATATGGGCGCTGGCTGGAATGGCGAGACCGACGACGGCCTTGATCCAGTCCGGGAAGGGAATGTAGTTGCCGAAAGCGACGATCTCGAAGGGGAAGATGTAGGTCGCGGCAAAGATCAGCACCAGATGCGGGGCGTTGCGGAATATCTGCACATAGGTGAGCGCCGGCGCCCGCACGAGGCGGTAGGGCGCAAGCTCCATGATGCCGAGCAGGACGCCGATGAAGGTGCCGATGGCGATCGCAAGGATGCTGATCAGCACGTTCATGGCAAAACCCTTGGCCAGATAGGGCAGCCATTGCAGCAGTACCTGACCGAGCGAAGGATCGAGGATCAGCCACAGAATGACTGATATCAGCACGCCGAGCAGCAGAATGGTGCCGAAGGGCGGCTTCTTCACCGCCTGTGTTGGAGAAACCACCGCACTCATTGACCGAACCCCGGAACCGCAAGACGCCGTTCAAGCCACAGACCGGCCCTTGCGACGATAAAATTGATGACGCTGAAGAATATCAGGATGACGATCATCAACTCGACCACATTGTCGCGCTGCGTCCAGATCAGGATCGAGGCATAGGTGATTTCACCCACCGCAATTGCCGAGCCGACCGTGGTGAGCTTCACCAGATTGACGAGGTTGTTGATGATGGAGGGCAGCGCCGTGCGGATGGCCAGCGGAAACTCCACATAGCGTAAAATCTCGAAGGAGCTGAAACCGATTGCACGCGCCGCCTCGATGGTGGTGGCCGGCACCGCCTCGATACCGCCGCGCAACGCTTCCGCATGGAAAGCGGCAATGTGCAGGCCGGTGATGGCGACCACCCAGAAAAAGGGTGTCAGCGGATTGTTCTGCGCGCCGCCCAGCGCATTGGAAATCAGCATGTTGAGCACGAGGAAACCGCACATCAGCTGCACCAGCGTCGGCGTGTTGCGCGTCAGTTCCACATAGGCGCGGACGGGACCGGCAAGCCAGACCTTGCCCGATGTCAGCATGGCCGCGAAAATGAAGCCGAAGATGAGGCTGAGCGGCAAAGTGACGGCGACGAGGATCAACGTCATCTTCATGCCGTCGAGCCAGATCTGAACCTCGTAACCGCTGTTCAGAAAGTCATAGTTGAGGCCGAGATGCGCGGCCAGTTCTATGAAGCGCGCTGTAAATCCATCCTGCATCGGAAATCCATGCTGTTGTCGCGGGTGCGCCGCCCTGCAGGCGGCGCCAGAATGACCTGTCTTGCTTTAAAGCAGAAAAGAACGGCGGGCGAAACCGGCCGTTCCTGATGGTCATAGGAAATCACTCCGCCTGTTCGGCATCATCCTCACCCTGCGGTGAGGACAGGCAAGGAACGGAGAGACCCTGCGCCTGTCTTATTGCGCCGAAAGCTTCTTCTGCTGCTCTTCCATATAGCCGATGCTCGGCAGACGGTTGGCCTTGGCGAATTCGAGCATCTTGCCGGATGCGTGCAGTTCCTTGACGATCTTGTCGAGAGCGGCCTGCGTGTCGCTTTCGCCCTTGCGCAGCCAGATCACAGAATCAGACGGGATAAGGTCGGTGGGGATGAGGATGCCGTAATCCTTCCACTCATCGGCGCGGTCCTGAAGCATCAGGCTGAGCGTGCCGTTGACGTGAACGGAGACGTCGCAATTGCCGCCCTTGAGCGCCAGCAGCGATTCCGGCTGGCTCGGCAGCGCCTTTACCTGCGCACCATATTGCTCGATCAGCGGCTGGGTGTAGTTCGAGCCTTGCGAAACGCAGGCGATCTTGCCCTTCAGGTCCGGCCAGTCCTTGATGCCACTGTCCTTGCGGCCGATGGCGGCGCCACCCTGGCGGTCATAGGGGGTCGGTACGTAATCGAGCGTTTTGGCGCGCTCTTCCGTGTACTGCATGTTGGCGATCAGAATATCGACCTTGCCCTGCTGCAGGAACTGCACGCGGTTCGGCGGGGTCACGGTTTCGGTGACCAGCTCGACACCGAGGCCGGCGGCCAGCGCCTTGGCGACGTCGATGTTGAGACCCTTCTGCTCCTGCGTCTTCGGATCGATAAAGCCGAAAGGCGCGCCGGAGAGGATGACACCGACGGTGAGCTTGCCGCGACCCTTGATCCGGTCGAGCGTTGCATCCGCGTGAGCGGCAGTGGCCATCGAAGCGATGACAACGGTTCCGGCGATGAGTTTTGCGGCAAATTTGGAGAAAGAGAGGGCCATGGGTATTTCCTTTTGATTGTAGGTGGAAACTACATGAGGCACCCGCCAAGAGCGAGAATTGGCATTGCGTGAAAAATAGTATGAATAAAATCCGGTTCCAATAAATCTTATGGAGGGAAAAATTATCCTAATAATTTGAGATCGTAGAATCTTGTTCTTTGCTTCCGCTATTTTATGTCTGGCCGTGAGGGCGGGAGGATAATCAAGACGCCGTGTGTGGGCCAAATGGCCACAGGGAGAGCGAGCGAATGCCGCTTGTTTCTTCTCCCCGCCGGGGAGAAGTCCGCGGCAGCGGGATGAGGGGGCAAGCTCTCGGTTTATCGCTAACGCCGCCCCCTCATCCGACCCTTCGGGCCACCTTCTCCCCGGCGGGGAGAAGAAACGTGCCGCAAACGTTCCGCCCCTGCCGTCACCGTCCGGCATTATAGGCCGCGATTGCCGCCATATTGACGATATCGCTGTCCTTCGCTCCCATCGAGGTGATCTGTACCGACTTGTCGAGACCGACGAGCAGCGGGCCGATGACGGTTGCACCGCCCAGTTCCTGCAGCATCTTGGTGGAGATGGAGGCGGAATGAATGGCGGGCATGACCAGCACATTGGCCGGGCCGGAAAGTCGGGCGAAAGGATATTGGCTCTGCATGCGGTGATGGTTCAGCGCCACATCGGCCGACATTTCGCCGTCGACCTCGAAATTGACGTTGCGCCTGTCGAGGATTTTCACCGCCTCGCGCACCTTGTCGGAGCGTTCGCCGGTCGGCTGGCCGAAGGTGGAATAGGCGAGCATGGCAACGCGCGGCTCATAACCGAAACGGCGGGCAAGGTGGGCTGCTTCTTCGGCGATATCGGCAAGATCTTCCGCATTCGGCATGTCATGCACGGCGGTATCGGCCACGAAGACGGTGCGGTTGCGCGAGACGACCAGCGATACGCCGATGACACGATGGCCGGGCTTGGTGTTGATGCAGCGGCGGATATCCTCCAGCGCCGTGGAGTAATTGCGGGTAACGCCGGTGACCACGGCGTCGGCATCGCCCATCGCCACCATGCAGGCGGCGAAATGGTTGCGGTCGTTGTGGACCAGACGCTGCACGTCGCGCAGCAGGAAACCGCCGCGCTGCAGACGCGCATAAAGATAATCGACATAGGCATCGACGCGGCTGGAAAGGCGCGCATTGGTGATCTCGATATTGGCGCGGTCGAGATCGATGCCGGCGCGTTCCGCATTGGCCTTGATGATATCATCACGGCCGAGCAGGATGGCGGTACCGAGGCCCTGCGCGGTGAAGGAAATCGCCGCGCGCATGACCTGTTCTTCTTCGGCTTCCGCAAAGACCACGCGCTTTGGCGAGCGGCGCACCCGCTCGTAAAGGCGCTGCGTGGTGGAAGCCATCGGGTCGCGGCGGGCGGAAAGCTCGCGGGCATAGGCGTCGAAGTCGGGCAGTTCGCGGCGGGCGACGCCGGTCTCGATGGCGGCTTTCGCCACGGCCACCGGAATGGCCGAAATCAGGCGCGGATCGAAGGGAACCGGAATGATATATTGCGATCCGAAGCGCGGGCGGTTGCCCTGATAGGCGGCGGCCACATCGTCAGGCACATCCTCGCGGGCAAGATCGGCGAGCGCCTGTGCCGCCGCGATCTTCATCGCGTCGTTGATCTGGCTGGCGCGGACATCGAGCGCGCCGCGGAAGATATAGGGGAAGCCGAGGACATTGTTGACCTGGTTCGGGTAGTCCGAACGCCCGGTCGCCATGATGGCGTCGTCGCGGATGCGCGACACTTCCTCGGGGGTGATTTCCGGGTCCGGATTGGCCATGGCGAAGATGATCGGCTTCGGCGCCATGGAGCGGATCATCTCTTCGCTGAAGGCGCCCTTCTGGGAGAGGCCGAACACCACATCCGCGCCCTTCATGGCTTCCGCCAGCGTGCGGTTGTTGGTTTTCACCGCGTGCGCGGATTTCCACTGGTTCATGCCTTCGGTACGGCCCTGATAGATCACGCCCTTGGTATCGCAGAGCGTGATGTTTTCAGGGTTGAAACCCATGGCCTTGATGAGGTCCATGCAGGCGATTGCCGCAGCGCCTGCGCCGTTGCAGACGAGCTTCGTGGTCTTGAAGTCGCGGCCCGTCAGTTCGATGGCGTTGATGAGGCCGGCAGCGGCGATGATGGCGGTGCCGTGCTGGTCGTCATGGAAAACGGGAATGTCCATCAGTTCGCGCAGGCGGCTTTCGATGATGAAACATTCCGGCGCCTTGATGTCTTCCAGATTGATGCCACCGAAAGAGGGGCCGAGGTAACGCACGCAATTTATGAATTCATCGGCGTCTTCGGTATCGACCTCGAGATCGATGGAATCGACGTCGGCGAAGCGCTTGAAAAGGACCGACTTGCCTTCCATCACGGGCTTGGAGGCGAGTGCGCCGAGATTGCCGAGGCCGAGGATGGCCGTGCCGTTGGAGATGACCGCAACCATGTTGCCGCGTGTTGTATAGTCGTAAGCGGTCGCCGGATTTTCGGCGATGGCTTTCACCGGCACGGCCACGCCCGGCGAATAGGCGAGCGACAGGTCCCGCTGCGTCGCCATCGGTTTGGTCGGGGTGATTTCCAGTTTCCCCGGTCGGCCTTCCGCGTGGAAATCCAGGGCTTCCTGATCCGTAACCGATGTTCTGGTGCTGGCGGGTTTCGTCGTGTCGGACATGGGCTGAGCGTGCTTTCGTGTCGATAACAGTGTAGAAATATCCGCCGTTGTTATTGTATTTTTCGCGCGCCTGCCAAGCCTTGAATGTTGTTCAGTGCAGCAAATTTAAGCGTGATGAAATTTGCGGCCGATTCAATCGATTAATTCCCGTGGTTCGCATCAGAGGCTCGGCCGATAGGCCTGTCGGGCCATGTTCACGAAGGCTTCGACATGCAGGGCGAGGGCGCCGCGCCTGACGACCAGCACACAATCGGACCATGCATCGGCGCTTTCCAGCGGCACGCCGACAATGCCTCTTGCGGAGCGCACCGTGGTTTCCGGCAGGATGGAAATGCCCGCGCCGGCCTCCACGAGCGCGAGGATCGTATTGACGTTGGCGATGCGCATGCCGATTTCCGGCGCACAGCCAGCATCCTCGAAAAGCGAAAGTGCGCTGCTACTGAGGCCAAGACCGATCTCGTCAACCGGCAGCAGCAGTTTTTCCCGCACGATATCGTTGACCGAAATCCGGGAGCGACCGGCGAGTGCGTGACGTTCCGGCAGGGCGACGCAAAGCCTCGAGCGATCGAAGGGCATGGCCCGCAGGGTCTGCGGTAGCGAGGGGAGAGGGGCGCGGATGAAGGCGACGTCGGTCTTGCGCGTCGCCACCTGCTCGATCAGCTGTTCCATCGTCATGCCGGGCAACAGTTCCAGCGTCACATCCCTGTGCTCATCGCCGTAACGCGTGATCAACGCCGGAAGTTTGCGCTCGGCCATGACACTGGTGCCGTAACCGATGCGCAGCGTGCCGAGCTGGCCGCGCCTGATCTGCTGCGCCTTTTCCAGCGCGCCTTTGGTGCGGGCGAGGATTTCTTCGGCCTCGATAAGCATGGACTGACCGGCCGGGGTGAGTTCGACGCCGCGATTGATACGATGAAAGAGCTTAAAGCCCAGATTTTCCTCCAGCTGGCGGATGCGTTGTGTCACGGCGGGCTGGGCGATGCCGAGCTGCAGGGCGGCGGCGCGAAAGTTCCTGGCCCTTGCGGCTTCCACGAATATTGTGAGCTGGCGAATATCCATCGGCGGACAGGTCTTTGTATTGAGGGGCTTGGTGTGGTATAAGTACAGCTTATCAAAATTGCCCATCTTGCGCATTGTCATCTTGTCGCAGGCGACGTTATACCGCAGCCAGTGTTTCGGTCGTCTTTGCCGCTTATGTGGGGTTTGGCGATGCGAACCGGGGAGGATTTGTTCAAGCACCTTGTCCGCCGTCCATGAGGCCGGCGGTTACCTGCAGTGAATGGGTCAAAATGACAGTCACGACGGAAGTCTTCCCCACCATTGTTCCCCGTTCAGCCGCGCCGCCCCTGGCGCAACTTCGTCTGGCCGCAGTGGCGGCGGACTGTCCGGGCTTTGCCGGACACTGAACGATCATCGGGCGTCAGCCTTATGGGCGGCTCTTCCAAACGGACATTCTTCCATGGGTAATCCAGCAACTTCATTATCGCTCCCAGCCAGATTATGGCTGTTGGTGCTCGGTGCGGTCATTATCGCCGCAGGCCTGTTCTTTGCCATTGGCGGCGGCCAGCTCGTGGCCCTCGGCGGCAGTCTTTATTTCATCGCGGCGGGTATCGCGCTGATTGTCTCCGGCCTGCTCATCCTGCTGCGCAAGCCTGCCGGCGCGCTTCTCTTCGGCCTTGTCTTCGTTCTCACCGGCGTCTGGGCGGTGTGGGAAGCCGGGCTGCACTTCTGGCCGCTCATTTCCCGTCTTCTGGCGATGGGGGTCGGCGCCACGGTCGTTGCGCTCTCCTATCCGCTCTTGCGCCGCGCGGCCGGCAAGGCCCCGGCATATGGCTCTTCTTTCGCCATCGCCGCCATTCTCGCCATTGCTTCCGGTGCCGGTTTTGCCGGCATGTTCGTGCCGCATCCAACCGTCGCCTTCAATGGCGAGGCGGCCGCGCTGACGCCGGTAACCCCGGAAACGGAACAGAGGAACTGGGAGCATTACGGCAATACATCCGGCGGCAGCCGCTTTGTCGCGCTTGACGAGATCACGCGGGACAATGTCAGGAACCTTGAAGTCGCCTGGACCTATCATACCGGCGATACCCCGATCAGCCCCGGCGCGAATGGTGCGGAAGATCAGGAAACGCCGCTGCAGGTTGGCGACACCGTGTTCCTTTGCACGCCGCACAATAATGTCATCGCCCTCGATGCCGATACCGGAGCTGAGAAGTGGAAGACGGAAATCAACGCGAAATCCTCCGTCTGGATGCGTTGCCGCGGCCTTGCCTATTTCGATGCCAAGGCGCCGCTGAAGCAGCCGACTGCGCCGGGCACAACACCTGTCACGCCGGCGGTGGTGGCTGAAGGCGCGCTTTGCCAGCGCCGCATTCTGATGAACACCATCAATGCCGAATTGATCGCGCTCGATGCAGATACCGGCGCGTTTTGCCCGGATTTCGGTACCAATGGCCGCGTTGATCTGAAGATCGGCCTCGGTAATGCGCCGGACCCGCAATATGTTCTGACCTCCGCACCAACGCTGGCGGGAACAACCGTCGTTGTCGGCGGCCGTATCGCTGACAATGTGCAGGTGGACATGCCCGGCGGCGTGATGCGCGGTTTCGATGTGGTGACGGGCGCGCTCCGTTGGGCCTTCGATCCCGGCAACCCGGAGATCACCGGACTGCCACCAGAAGGAGAGACCTACACGCGCTCCACACCCAACGTCTGGGCATCCATGTCCTACGATCCGGAGTTGAACACCGTCTTCATGCCGGTCGGCAGCCCTTCGGTGGATTTGTACGGCGCGACGCGCACGCCGCTCGACCATAAATATGGTGCTTCGATGCTGGCGCTCGATGCCACCACCGGTCGGGAAAAGTGGGTCTACCAGACGGTTCATAACGACCTCTGGGATTTCGACGTGCCGATGCAGCCAAGCTTCATCGATTTCCCGAAAGCGGATGGAACGATTGTTCCGGCACTGGTTTTCGGCACCAAGGCGGCGCAGATCTATGTCCTCGACCGGGCGACCGGCCAGCCGCTGACCAAGGTGGAAGAGGTTCCCGTCAAGCCTGCCAACATTCCGAACGAGCCTTATTCTCCAACACAGCCACGCTCGGTCGGCATGCCTGAGATCGGCGCGCAGACCCTGACGGAAGCGGACATGTGGGGTGCTACCCCATTTGACCAGCTTCTTTGCCGTATCGCCTTCAAGGGCATGCGCTACGAAGGGCTTTATACGGCGCCGGGTACGGACCTCTCCCTGTCGTTCCCGGGCTCGCTCGGCGGGATGAACTGGGGCGGTCTCTCGACGGACCCGACGACGAACACCATTTTCGTCAATGACATGCGCCTCGGCCTCTGGATTCAGATGAAGGAAGCCGCGCCCAGCAAGGCGACGGCAAGCGGCGGCGAAAGCGTCAATACCGGCATGGGCCTCGTGCCGATGAAGGGCACGCCCTATGCCGTCGACAAGAACCGTTTCCTTTCGGCTCTCGGCATTCCCTGCCAGGCTCCGCCCTATGGCACGATGACGGCCATCGACATGAAGACCCAGAAGATCAAGTGGCAGGTGCCTGTTGGCACCGTTGAGGATACGGGTCCGCTCGGCATCAAGATGGGCCTGCCCATCCCGATCGGTATGCCGACGCTCGGCGGCACGCTTGCCACACAGGGCGGTCTCGTCTTCATCGCCGGCACGCAGGATTATTATCTGCGCGCCTTCGATACGGCGACCGGCAAGGAAGTCTGGAAGGCCCGCCTTCCGGTCGGCAGCCAGGGCGGCCCGATGAGCTACAAGTCCCCGAAGACCGGCAAGCAATATGTGGTCATCTCGGCTGGCGGCGCACGCCAGTCGCCTGATCGCGGCGACTATGTGATCGCCTATGCGCTGCCGGATTGATCCGGACGGTTCATCGTTTTGAAAAGAAGCCCCGGGGCATGGTCCCGGGGCTTTTTCTTTGCCTGTGGTCGGTTTGAGCGGCCATTCTGTGCGGAACCTCGCATTCCCTCTTGCGTTAGGAAAACGTGCCTGCCGGCAAATGCCCCCGCCGTTCACCAAGCTTTCACAAGGCGAATTTATGAGCTTGCGCTTATCCGCCCGTGAACCGATGATGGCGGTATTTCGAAATATGTATATTGTCCGGCGCGCCGGGAAATTTTTAGAGTTGGAAAGGTTTTGTTGTGAAGGAACACTCTCGAAAGATCACGCCGGTTCTTCTTGCCGGCGGTGCCGGTTCGCGGCTTTGGCCGGTATCGCGCGATCAGTTGCCCAAGCAGTTTCAGCCGCTGGTCGGCAATCTTTCGACCTATCAGCAGACGCTGCAGCGGGTGGGCGACAAGGGGCTTTATGCCGAGCCGCTGGTGATCACCAATGAGGATTTCCGGTTCTTCGCCCGCCGTCAGGCCGAAGAGATCGATCTGCCGGCAACGGTGGTGCTGGAGCCCGCCCGCCGCGACAGCGCCGCCGCCATGGCCGCCGCCGCCGTGCTGGCCGAGCGCCGTGAGCCCGGATGCCTGGTGCTGGCGCTTGCCGCCGACCATGTCGTGCTCGATGCCGACAAGTTTTCAGACGCCGTGAAACTCGGCGCGAAGGCTGCCGATCAGGGCAATATCGTCGTCTTCGGCCTGGTACCGACCGAACCGCGCACCTCCTACGGTTATATCAAGCCGGGCGAGGCGATCGATGGCGAAAAAGACCTCAGCATCGTCGACGCCTTCGTGGAAAAGCCGGATATGAAGACGGCGATCTCCTATCTGGAAAAGGGTTATCTCTGGAATTCCGGCAACTTCCTGTTCCGCTCCGATGTGATGATCGCCGAACTGGAGGCCTTCGCCCCGGAAATCCTGGCAGCGGTGACGCAGGCGGTCGAGCAATATGAAAGCGACCTCGGTTTCGTGCGCCTGCATCAGGCAAGTTTCGAGGCTTCCCCGAAGAACTCCATCGACTATGCGGTGATCGAGAAGACCAAACGCATGGCGGTGGTGCATGGCCATTTCCGCTGGTCGGATATCGGCAGCTGGGATGCGATCTGGGAAATTGCCGACAAGCGCGGCAACGACAATGCGCTGGAAGGCAACGGCGTCTTCATCGATTCCGAAGGCTGCCTCATCCATTCGACGCAATTGCTGACGACGGTGGTGGGCGCCAAAGACATGGTGGTGGTGGCCACCAAGGATGCGGTTCTGGTGGTGCCGAAAAACCGGGTGCAGGATGTGAAGGGTCTGGTGGAGACGCTGAAGGACGGCGAACACGCACCGCAGACGCAAAGCCACAAACGCGTCTATCGCCCCTGGGGTTATATCGAACACATGTATGTGGACGAGCGTTACCGGGTGGGCCATATCACGGTCGATCCCGGCCACCGCATCTCGTTCCAGAAACATTATCATCGCTCGGAACACTGGATCGTCGTCAAGGGCACGGCGACGGTGACGATCGGCGAAGAGACGAAGTTGCTGACGGAGAACCAGTCGGTCTATATCCCGATCGGCCAGCCGCACCGGCTTGCCAATGAGGGGCAGATCCCGCTCGAGTTGGTCGAAATCCAGACCGGAGCCTATATCGGCGAGGACGATGTCATCCGCATCGAGGACGATTATAAAAGGCAATAGAACTGCCCCAGCGCCGAACGTTTAGGGAAGGTGAGCGGATAGTTGTCCGGCTTGCCTTTTCGGCTCAGGAGATCAGCGCGTTCACGCAATGGGCAAGGGCATGGGAAAGCATCGCCGCCTCCAGCCCCCGACGCCAGAACAGCCATCCGAACAGCAGGCCGGGAATGAAATTGGTGAGCAGGACTGCAAGGATCAGCGCCGCCTGCGGCCGAGCGACAATCGCAAACAGAAACGGCAGATGACCTGCGGCGAAGAGTGCCGCCGCCATAAGAATGGCAGCCCACAAAATCACCGGTCGAATCTGTCCTCTTCCTGTCATGCGCCAGAACGCCCAGGCGAAAAACGACATCAGGCCCCATCGGGTCAATAGCTCTTCCGTGATCCCGCCATAGAGAATCCGGGTCGCCATTGGGACATTAAAAGCGGTCATTTTTGTCATGGTGGCCGCATCCGCGACCGATGGCAGGATCACCGATGAATAGGCGATCATCAGCAGGCCGACGGCAATGCCCACCATGAGCGCGGGCGGCACCTGTGTTCGCAGAACCGCTCGCGGGTTGCCGCCCGTCAGCAAGCTGTCGACCAAGGGCGCGTCAAGTCCGAGTTTTGCGGCCAGAGCCTGACCGGTTGCAACCGCCGCAATGGTCAGCATTGCCGGCTGGATGAGGATCAGCAGGCGCATTCCGAATGAAAGTTGCTGTCCCGGTACAAGCTGCTCAAATGTCGCCAATAAAAGCGATGCGACGCCGGCCAGTCCGATGACCAAAAGAATATGCCAGCGCTTCATGGTCTCTTCACCTGTTTTCCTCGCTGCGAAGTTTTATAAGCGACTGGCATTGCGTGTGGATTACGCAGCGCAATCCCCTGTGTCGCAAGCTTATCCGGCGCATTTTCCAATGGTTCGAAATGCCTCCTGAGGGCGCTGTGAGATTCGTATTTTAGGCGGTTGCCTAATCAAAAATCTTCGCATACGTTCCAACTGCAACGTTTCAGTGAGGGAGGAGACTCATGCGAATGCGTGTTATTTCTGCGGCCTTTTTGGCCAGCGTCATGATTCCGGCGGGTATCGCCGGGGCCACCGATCTTGAGGTGACCCATTGGTGGACATCGGGCGGCGAAGCCGCAGCGGTGGCCGAACTGGCCAAGGCTTTCGACGCAACCGGTAACAAATGGGTGGATGGCGCGATTGCCGGTTCGGGCGGCACGGCCCGTCCGATCATGATCAGCCGCATCACCGGCGGCGACCCGATGGGTGCGACCCAGTTCAACCACGGCCGTCAGGCGGAGGAGTTGGTGCAGGCAGGCCTGATGCGCGACCTGTCCGATGTTGCCGCAAAGGGCAACTGGAAGGACGTCATCAAGCCGGCAAGCCTGCTCGACAGCTGCACCATCGACGGCAAGATTTACTGCGCGCCGGTCAACATCCATTCCTGGCAATGGCTGTGGCTTTCCAATGAAGCCTTCAAGAAGGCGGGCGTCGAAGTTCCGAAGAACTGGACGGAATTCGTTGCCGCCGCGCCGGCGCTGAAAAAGGCCGGCATCCAGCCGCTCGCGCTCGGTGGGCAGGCATGGCAGGCCAACGGCCTGTTCGACACGCTGACGCTTTCGATCGGCGGCAAGGATCTTTATCAGAAGGTCTATGGCGACAAGGATGCCGAAGCGGCAGCCGGGCCCGAGATGGCGAAGATTTTCGCGGCTGCCGTTGAGGCGCGCGACATGGCCAAGGGCACCAATGTTCAGGACTGGAACCAGGCCACCAACATGGTCATCACCGGCAAGGCCGGCGGCCAGATCATGGGTGACTGGGCGCAGGGTGAATTCCAGCTTGCCAACCAGAAGGCCGGCACGGATTACACCTGCCTGCCGGGTCTCGGCCTCAACGATTACATAACCACCGGCGGCGACGCTTTCTATTTCCCGCTCCTGAAGGATGAGGCGAAATCCAAGGCGCAGGATGTGCTGGCCGAAACCATCGTCGATCCGAAAACCCAGGTTGCTTTCAACCTCAAGAAGGGTTCGCTGCCGATCCGTGGCGACGTCGATCTCAACGCCGCCAATGACTGCATGAAGAAGGGTCTGGAAATTCTGGCCAAGGGCAATGCGCTGACCAGCACCGACCAGCTGATTTCCGCCGATACGCAGAAACAGAAGGAAGACCTGATGGCCGAATTCTTCGCGGGCTCGATGTCGGCGGAAGACGGGCAGAAGCGCTTCGCGGACATTATCGGTTCGGCGGACTGAGTGTGATCTCTCCGGGTGGGAAAGCGGTTCGCCGCTTTCCTTTCCAGCGTCCTGCCTGTGCAACAATCACCAGCACGGGCAGGGGTTTCATGCGGTGAGGCCTTTGCCTGACCGTTGACTGTAACGTTACAGGAGGAGGTAACATGGCAGGTCAAGCGCGCTCGGGGCGCCCCAACCAGCTTTTCCGCAATCTCAATTCCAAGATTGCCTCCATTCCCATGATCTTGACCGCCATGGTGATCTTCCTCGGCGGAACGATCTGGACGGTGGTTTATTCCTTCACCAATTCAAAGCTTCTGCCGCGCGCGAGCTTCATCGGTTTCGATCAATATGAGCGTTTGTGGGCAGCACCACGCTGGATCGTGTCCATCCAGAATCTGGCGATCTACGGCATTTTGTCGCTTATCTTCAGCCTCGTCATCGGCTTCGTGCTGGCGGCGCTGATGGATCAAAAAATCCGTTTCGAAAACACCTTCCGCACCATTTTCCTCTATCCTTTCGCCCTGTCCTTCATTGTCACAGGCCTCGTCTGGCAATGGCTGCTGAACCCGGAATTCGGCATCCAGTCCGTGGTTCGCTCGATGGGCTGGGAAAGTTTCACCTTCGATCCGCTCTATAATTCCCAGATCGTCATCTACGGTATCCTGATCGCGGCACTCTGGCAGGGCACGGGGCTGGTTATGTGCCTGATGCTGGCCGGTCTTCGCGGTATCGACGAGGACATCTGGAAGGCGACGCGTGTTGACGGCATTCCGATGTGGAAGACCTATATCCTCATCATCATTCCCATGATGCGGCCGGTCTTCATCACCACCCTCGTCATCATCGCCAGCGGCATCGTCAAGGTTTACGATCTGGTGGTGGCGCAAACGAGCGGCGGGCCGGGTATCGCGTCCGAAGTACCGGCGAAATATGTCTATGACTACATGTTTCAGGCGCAGAATCTCGGGCAGGGCTTTGCCGCCTCGACCATGATGCTCCTGACGGTCGCGATCATCGTCATTCCATGGGCCTACCTCGAATTCGGAGGCAAGAAGCGTGGCTAATATCAGCACATTGAACACGGTTGTCGCCGCCAGCGATGCGGTTGCTTCGGACCTTTCCGGCCCGCGCGGCAGGAAACCGAGGAAAACTTTTTCCCGCCGCAACATCATTCTTTACGGCACGCTCATCGTGGCTGCCGCTTATTATCTGCTGCCGCTTTACGTGATGGTCGTCACCTCGCTGAAAGGCATGCCGGAAATCCGGCTCGGCAATATCTTCGCGCCGCCGGTGGAAATCACCTTCGAACCCTGGGTGAAGGCCTGGGCCAATGCCTGCACGGGCCTGAACTGCGATGGGCTCTCGCGCGGCTTCTGGAATTCGGTGCGCATCCTCGTGCCTTCGGTGGTGATCTCGATCGTCGTCGCTTCCCTCAGCGGCTACGCCATGGCCAACTGGAAGTTCAAGGGATCGGAGCTGTTCTTCTCGATCCTCATCATCGGGGCCTTCATCCCCTATCAGGTGATGATCTATCCGATCGTCATCGTGCTGCGGGAAATGGGCGTTTATGGCACGCTGACTGGCCTCGTCATCGTGCACACCATCTTTGGCATGCCGATCCTGACGCTGCTGTTCCGTAATTACTTCGCCTCGCTGCCGGAGGAATTGTTCAAGGCGGCGCGCATTGATGGCGCCAATTTCTGGCAGATCTATTTCCGCATCATGCTGCCCATGTCGCTGCCGATCTTCGTCGTGGCGATGATCCTGCAGGTGACCGGCATCTGGAACGACTTCCTGTTCGGCGTGGTGTTCACGCGGCCGGAATATTACCCGATGACCGTGCAGCTCAATAACATCGTCAACTCCGTGCAGGGCGTGAAGGAATACAACGTCAACATGGCCGCAACCCTTCTGACCGGGGCCGTGCCGCTGATCGTCTATTTCGTCTCCGGCAGGCTTTTCGTCCGCGGCATTGCTGCCGGCGCAGTAAAAGGTTGAGCTATATGAACAAAAGCGTTTCCATTCGCGATCTTTCCCTGTCCTTCGGCGCCGTTACCGTGCTGAAAGACCTCAATCTCGATATTTACGACGGCGAATTCCTCGTGCTGCTCGGCTCTTCCGGCTGCGGAAAGTCGACCCTTCTCAATTGCATCGCCGGCCTTCTGGAGCCAACCGACGGGCAGATCTTCATCAAGGACCGCAACGTCACCTGGGAGGAGCCGAAGGATCGCGGCATTGGCATGGTGTTCCAGTCCTATGCGCTTTATCCGCAGATGACGGTGGAGAAAAACCTGTCCTTCGGCCTTCAAGTCGCCAAGGTGCCGAAAGAGGAGATCGACCGCCGCGTCAAAAGGGCGGCCGGCATACTCCAGATCGAGCCGCTGCTGAAACGCAAGCCCGCCGAGCTTTCCGGCGGCCAGCGCCAGCGTGTGGCCATCGGCCGGGCGCTGGTGCGGGATGTGGATGTTTTCCTGTTCGACGAACCGCTCTCCAACCTCGACGCCAAGCTGCGCTCGGAACTGCGCGTCGAAATCAAGCGGCTGCACCAGTCGCTGAAGAATACCATGATCTATGTGACGCATGACCAGATCGAGGCGCTGACGCTGGCGGACCGCATCGCCATCATGAAAAGCGGTGTCATCCAGCAGCTCGCCGATCCCGTCACCATCTACAACAAGCCGCGAAACCTCTTCGTTGCCGGTTTCATCGGCTCGCCGTCGATGAATTTCCTGCGCGGCGAGCTGATCGAAAAAGACGGCAAGGTGGTTTTCACCACCAATGGCGTGACTTTCGCGCTGGATGGCTATCATGCGGAAACGCCGCTTGCCGCCGGCCGTGCCGTGGTTCTGGGTGTCCGTCCGGAACATGTGCGCGTCGATGCCGATATCGTTGGCGGCGAAGTGCATGAGGCGATTGTCGATATCGAGGAGCCGATGGGCGCCGACAATCTGATCTGGCTGAAACATGCCGGGCATACCATGTCCGTGCGTGTCGGCGGCCACAGGCGGTTTTCACCCGGCACCAAGGTGCGCCTCGGCCTCGACATGACGATGGCCTCACTGTTCGACGCGCAAAGCGAGGACCGGCTCTAGAACAGCTTCGATTTACCCCCACACAATCCCAAGACCCAGATCTCTATGGAGGAGACAATGACAGAACTCGGTTTCCAGCTTTACAGTGCCCGTAATTTCCAGCCTTTTTCCAACATTCTGAAGAAGCTTTCGGCGGCGGGTTATAAACATGTCGAAGGTTATGGAGCGATGTACGCTTCGCTGGATGATGCCGGTTTGAAAGGCCTGCGCGCCGAACTCGACGCTAATGGCCTTGCCATGCCGACCGGCCATTTCGGTCTCGACCTTCTTGAGGGCGACCCGAAAAAGGCGCTCAATATTGCCAGGGTTCTGGGCGTGGAGGCGATCTATTGCCCTTATCTGATGCCTGACCAGCGCCCGACAGATGCGGCAGGCTGGTTCGCTTTCGGCAAGCGCCTGCAGGAGGCTGGCAAGCCTTTCGTCGATGCCGGGCTGGTCTTCGGCTGGCATAACCACGATTTCGAGTTCAAGACGCTTGGCGATGGCTCGACGCCGCAGGAGCAGATTTTTGCCGGTGGTCCGGATTTGAAATGGGAGGCGGATATCGCCTGGATTATCAGAGGCAATGCCGATCCGCTCGCCTGGATCGAAAGCTATGGCAAACGCATTACTGCGGTACATGTGAAGGATATCGCACCAGCAGGCGAGAATGCGGATGAGGATGGCTGGGCCGATGTCGGCCATGGGACCGTGGACTGGAAGGGTCTCGTCGCGGCGCTGAAGGCTAAATCCGCCACGAAACATTTTGTGGTCGAGCACGACAATCCCAAGGATATCGACCGGCTGATCACCCGCTCGATCGCATCTTTCAAAACCTACTAAGTTTCAATTTTCGGAGTTTGCATAATGGCCAGGGATCTTGGCGTCGGCATCATCGGATGCGGCAATATCTCGTCTGCTTATTTCTCGCTGGCACCGCTCTTCAAGGGCATCAAGGTGCTTGCCTGCGCCGACCTCAACCGCAATGCGGCGGAGCTGAGGGCGGAAGAATTCGGTGTCGTCGCGCAGTCCATCGAGGACCTGCTCGCCAACAAGGATATCGATGTGGTGGTGAACCTCACCATTCCCGCCGCGCATTTTCCGGTGTCGAAAGCCGCCCTTGAGGCAGGCAAGCACGTCTATTCGGAAAAGCCGCTGGTGCTTTCGCTGGAGGAAGGCGAGGAGCTACGGCGCATCGCCCGGGAGAAGAACCTCTCCGTCGGCTGCGCGCCGGATACCTTCCTCGGCGGCGCGCATCAGCTTGCCCGGCAATATATCGATGACGGTAAGGTCGGGCGTATCACCTCCGGCACCTGCCATGTGATGAGCCCCGGCATGGAGATGTGGCACCCCAATCCGGGCTTCTTCTTCCTGAAGGGCGGCGGGCCGATCCTCGATCTCGGGCCTTATTACGTTGCCAACCTCATCAACCTCATCGGCCCGGTGAAGCGCGTCGGCGCGCTGACCTCGATGGCCAATCCGACCCGTACGGTGACCAGCCAGCCAATGAACGGCGAGATCATTCCCGTCGAAACGCCGACCAATATCCATGCCCTGCTGGAATTCGTGAACGGCGCGACGATCACGCTTTCGGCGAGCTGGGATGTCTGGTCGCATCGCCACGCCAATATGGAGCTCTATGGCACGGAAGGCTCGATCTACGTGCCTGACCCGAATTTCTTCGGCGGCGTGGTGGAAGCGAGCGGGCGCGACAAGAATATCCAGCCGCTGGAAGACTGGGCGCATCCCTTCGGCATTGCCAATCAGGAAAGCCCGAACGGCCCGCGCGCCAACTATCGCACGGCGGGCCTTGCCGATATGGCGATTGCGATTTTGGAAGGCCGTGATGCCCGTTGCTCGCTGGATCGCTCCCTGCACGGTATCGATGTGATGACCTCGATCCTGAAGTCCGGTGAAGAGGGCCGTTTCATCGAAATGACGACGACCTGCACCCAGCCGGCGGCACTCGGCATCGAGGAGGCGCAGGCGCTGCTGCGCTGAGCCTGTCGAGTTTAAAAAAGGCCCGGCGCACTGCCAGTTCGCCGGGCCTTTTCCGCTCAGCCATGTAGTGGCGAGCGTCGCGTGTTCATCAGATTTTCATAGGCCGATAAAAAGACCCAGCCAGCGCGCAACGGTCCTGACCATCCAGATCAGGAACACGAAAGGGGCTATGCCAACAGCCGCGACGAGCGCCGCCGAGGCGATAACGAGCGCTGTGGTGAGATTACGCCTGAACCGGTGGCGTTTTGTGTCGAGAGCCTTATCCATGACGTATGGCGGTGATCAGCCCGCGAATGGTGAGCATGACATAAAGCATGCCCGCCATCGCCATCAGCAGGCCGGTGCCGAGAGAGCTGAGGTTGCTCAGCGAAAACAGAAATGTATCAGCCGCCACCATTGGCAAGACCCTTCAAGAACAGCAGATTTCGCATCGTTCTAGATCGTGCCGGTTTCCCGCATATGTCCCGATTGTTTCATCTTGTTGCTGCCGAGGGACATTTTCGTGATGGCGCGGCGTTGCGCGATTTCCGCAAGGCCCTTCACAAGCCCGTCGGTTTGGTTTAAAGCCGCTCCCCGTAATCCGGTCGCAGCCCACCCGGTCAAAACAAGGGATCCCAAATTATGAAAACCATCGTCATCTGCTCCGGCGGATTGGACTCCGTTTCGCTTGCGCATAAAATCGCGGCGGAACACGAACTTCTCGCTCTCGTCTCCTTCGATTATGGCCAGCGCCACAAGAAGGAGCTGGATTTCGCGGCCGATTGCGCAAGGCGTCTCGGCGTGCCGCATCATGTCATCGATATCAGAACCATCGGCGCCCATCTCACCGGTTCGGCGCTGACTGACGACATTGCGGTGCCGGACGGGCATTATGCGGAAGAGACCATGCGCTCCACCGTGGTGCCGAACCGCAATGCCATCATGCTCACCATCGCTTTCGGTCTGGCGGCGGCACAGCAGGCGGATGCGGTGGCGATTGCCGTGCATGGCGGCGATCACTTCATCTATCCCGATTGCCGGCCGGGCTTCATCGACAGCTTCAACGCGATGCAGGCGCATGCGCTGGAAGGTTATGCCGACGTCAAGCTCTTTGCGCCCTATGTCACGGTTTCCAAGGCGGCGATCGTCACCGATGGCGTGAAATACGGCACGCCGTTTGGCGAAACATGGTCCTGTTACAAGGGCGGCTTGCGCCACTGCGGCCGCTGCGGCACCTGCGTCGAACGGCGCGAGGCCTTTCATCTGGCGGGCGTCACCGATCCGACCGACTATGAGGACCGGGATTTCTGGGTGGCGGCCACCCATGCCTATGCGGCGCAGGAGGTGCGCTGATGTTCCGCATCACCAAGGAATTTCACTTCTCCGCCTCGCACCAGCTGAAAAGCCTGCCGTCGGACCATCAGTGCAATCGCCTGCACGGGCATAATTACATCGTCGAGATCGAGCTTGCGGGCGAAGCGCTGAACGAGCACGGTTTCGTGCGTGACTATCACGAGCTTGCACCGCTGAAACGCTATATCGACGATCATTTCGACCATCGCCACCTGAACGACGTTCTCGGCCATGACCGGGTGACGGCGGAATGCCTGGCGAAGCATTTTTATGACTGGTGCAAGGGCCGCCTGCCGGAAACCAGCGCCGTGCGCGTCAGCGAAACCGCCAAGACCTGGGCGGAATACCGGCCATGACGGCGGCTGCACACAAGATTGCAGCGAAGGAAACCACGATCCGCATCAGCGAAATCTTCGGACCGACCATTCAGGGCGAAGGCGTGTTGATCGGTCTGCCGACAGTCTTCGTGCGTACCGGCGGCTGCGATTACCGCTGCTCCTGGTGCGATACGCTGCATGCCGTTGACAGCGAGTACCGCGACACGTGGAAACCGATGCCGGTCGAGGTGATCTGGCAGGAGGTGCGACGGCTTTCCGGCGGCGTGCCGCTGACGGTCTCGCTCTCAGGCGGCAATCCGGCCATTCAACCGTTCGCGGCCTTGATCGCGAAGGGGCAGGGCGAGGGGTATCGTTTCGCGCTGGAAACGCAGGGCAGCATCGCCAAAGACTGGTTTGCTGCTCTCGACCATCTGGTGCTGAGCCCCAAGCCGCCATCGAGCGGCATGGAAACGGACTGGCAGGCCTTCGAAGACTGTCTTGCCGCCGCCGGCGATGGACCGCAGGTGGCGCTGAAGATCGTGGTGTTCGACGATGCGGACTATGCCTATGCCAAGGCGGCATCCGCGCGTTTCCCGCATCTGCCGGTCTATCTCCAGCCCGGCAACCACACCCCGCCGCCGCCCGATGACGACGATGCGCGTGTGGATATCGATGGGGTGATGGACCGGATGTTGTGGCTGGTGGAGAAGGTGAGCGAAGATCGCTGGTTTTCCGCCCGGGTGCTGCCGCAGCTGCATGTGCTGTTGTGGGGGAATAAGCGCGGGGTGTAGATTGTGCGGAAGGATTGAAATTCCACGTCGTAGTCCGCGTCTTTGAGAAAGCGCATAGCGGATTGAGCGAGCGGGTGCCCCTTGCTTCTTCTCCCCGAGGGGGAGAAGTCCGCGGCAGCGGGATGAGGGGGCGACGGTAGAGATATTCGGAAACGTTGCCCCCTCATCCGACCCTTCGGGCCACCTTCTCCCCGGCGGGGAGAAGAAACATGCGGCAACGTCGTGCCGCATGTTGTTCTTTCACATCAGGCCGAAACGGCCAGTTCGCGCCTCTCCCGATCCGCAATGATCGATAGATCGAGCACCTTCTGCAGATTGGCCGCATGACGGAAATCTGGATCGGCGGGGCCGCCTTCCATGACGGCCCTGGCGAATTTTTCGTAATTCGTCGGCACCGGGTCGACATCGATGGTCTTCCAGATCGCCTTTTCCACATCCTCGCCGATGCAGGCGCGCAGGCTGGAATAATCCGGGGTGTGGATCACTTCCAATGCGCCCTTGTCGCCATGGATGCGCAGGCGAAGTTCGTTCAGATGCCCCGTCGCCCAGCGGCTGGCATGGATGACGCCCATGGCGCCGTTTTCAAGCTCGGCGGTCATGGTGAAGCTGTCATTGGCGTCGAGGTCGTAGACGCCGATTTTATTGCCTTCATATTTGTCGAAGGTCTTCAGCCGCGTGAAGATGCGTTCCACATCGCTGCCTGCACCATAGGAGGCGAAGTCGAGAATGTGGATGCCGACATCGCCCAGCACGCCGTTCGAGCCATGCTTGGTGGAAAGCCGCCACAGCCACTTGCTCTCCGTCATCCAGTCGCCCCAGGCCTTGGAAACGAGCCAGCTCTGGAGATAGGAGGCTTCGAGATGCCGCACCTTGCCGATCTTGCCGGCCAGCACCATTTCGCGCGCCGCCTGCAAGGGTGCGACGTTGCGATAGGTGAGGTTGACCATGGCGACGAGGCCGGCCTTTTCAGCGGCGTCGGCCATTTCGGCGGCCTTGGCGTAGTTTTCCGCCAGCGGCTTTTCGCAGAAGACATGTTTGCCGGCCGCCAGAAGTTTCAGGCTGGTCGGGTGGTGGATCGCGTCCGGCGTGACATTGGCCGCCGCGTCGAATTCACCCCAGGCAATCGCATCATCCAGTGAGGTGAAAGAGAGCGGAATGTTGTGGCGCAGCGCAAAGCCCCGCACCACCACATCGTCCACATCCACCGCTGCGACGAGTTCGACGCCGGGGATTTCAGAGAAATATGTGGCATGGTTGTTGGCCATGCCGCCGGTTCCGAGAATGAGAAGTCTCATGGCTTGTTACCTGTAACCTGCTTCGCCTGCCTTGTGCAGCTTGGGGCCGCGTTCTTCGATGGGCTCCAGAGCCTTGTCGACGGGAACATTGGGGGCGTCGTGAATGCTTTTCAGTGCGCCAACGGGATTATAGGCCCATTTCACAGAGTTGCTGATGACCTTCTGCACATTGGCGTCGTGATAGGTCGGATAGGTCTCGTGGCCGGGGCGGAAATAGAAGATATTGCCGGCGCCGCGACGCCAGGTGAGACCGGACCGGAAGACTTCGCCGCCCTGGAACCAGGAGATGAAGACGGTTTCCAGCGGCTCCGGCACGGAGAACTGCTCGCCATACATTTCCTCGTTTTCCAGCTCGAAATGCTCAGGCAGACCGGCGGCAATCGGGTGGCGCGGATTGATGGTCCACAGGCGCTCGCGTTCGCCCGCCTCACGCCATTTCAGCGCGCAGGGCGTGCCCATCAGGCGCTTGAACGGCTTGGAGAAATGGCCGGAATGCAGGACGATAAGGCCCATGCCTTCCCAGACGCGCTTGGCGACACGCTCGACGATTTCATCCTGAACCGCACCATGGTCCTTGTGGCCCCACCAAACCAGCACATCGGTCTTGTCGAGGCGTTCCTGCGAAAGCCCGTGTTCCGGCTCCTGCAGCGTGGCGGTAGTGGCGTTGATCTCAGGATTCTGGTTCAGCGCGTCGGCAATGGTGTTATGCATGCCGTTCGGATAGATCGAACGCACCGTCTCATTGATGTGTTCGTGGATATTTTCGCCCCATACAACGGTGTTGATGGTCATTGTCATGCTCCTCGGTGAAAGCCGGGACCTTGGGTGAGCCCGGCGAAAGTTGAATGTTCAGGCGGCACCCCGGGCAGGGTTGCGGGCAAGCGCCCGGCCCTCGGCATCGAAACGATGTATCTGCGCCGCATCCGGCGCTATGGCGATGCGTTCACCGGCCGTGCGGCCGGTCACGCCCTCTTCACGAACGACGACGGGTTCATCCGCGCCGATCTCGACATAGATATAGCTGTCCGATCCCAGCATTTCCGAATGCACGATCTCGCCGCTCCAGCCGCTGCCATCGGTGGCGATGGCGATATGTTCGGGGCGGATGCCGATGGTTTTCGCCCCTTCGGCCTCCGCATATTTGCCGGTGAGGAAGTTCATCTTCGGTGAGCCGATGAAGCCGGCGACGAAGGTGTTGACCGGGCTTTCGTAAAGCTCCAGCGGCGTGCCGATCTGCTCGACCCTGCCGTCACGCAAGACGCAGATACGGTCGGCGAGCGTCATCGCCTCCACCTGGTCGTGGGTGACATAGATCATCGTCGTGTCATGCATCGAGCGATGCAGCTTGGCGATTTCGAGACGCGTGGCGACGCGCAATGCCGCATCGAGATTGGAGAGCGGCTCGTCGAAGAGGAAGACCTTGGGATCGCGCACGATGGCGCGGCCGATGGCGACACGCTGGCGCTGGCCGCCGGAAAGCTGCTTCGGCAGACGTTCCAGATAGGGCGTGAGCTGCAGCATCTCGGCGGCGGCTTCGACGCGCTTCCTGCGCTGTTCCTTGTCCGCGCCTGACAGTTTCATGCCGAAGGCCATGTTCTCGAACACGGTCATATGCGGATAAAGCGCATAGGACTGGAAGACCATGGCGACGCCGCGTTTGGCGGGCGGCAGGCGGTTCACCGTCTCGCTGTCGAAGGAGAGCGTGCCACTGGTAATTTCCTCCAGCCCGCAGATGAGGCGCAAAAGCGTGGACTTGCCGCAGCCGGAAGGGCCGACGAAGACCATGAATTCGCCGGAGCGGATGTCCATGTCGATGCCCTTGATGACATCGAAGGCGCCGAAGGATTTGCGAAGATCGCGCAATTGAATGGTGGTCATTTGTTTTCTCCTAGCCTTTGACGCTGCCGGCGGTGAGGCCGGAGATGATGCGTCGCTGGAAGATCAGAACGAGGACGACGAGGGGTGCGGTAACGATGACGGATGCGGCCATGATCGTTCCCCAGGGAATTTCGAACTGCGAGCCGCCCGACAGAAGCGCGATGGCGACAGGCACCGTGCGCTGCTCGTTCGATGAGGTGAAGGTAAGTGCGAAGAGGAATTCGTTCCACGCCGCGATGAAGGCGAGAAGCCCTGTCGTGACGAGTGCCGGCCACATCAGCGGCATGAACACCTGGGTGATGATGACCCATGGCGTTGCACCATCGACGATAGCCGCTTCCTCGATCTCGATCGGCAGGTCGCGCATGAAGGTCGTCAGCACCCAGACCGTGAAGGGCAGGGTGAATATCATGTAGGAAAAGATCAGCGCCAAGGGCGTATTGAAGATTCCAGCCCAGCGGATCAGTTCGAACAGGCCAGCGAGAACGGCAATCTGCGGGAACATCGAAACCGACAGGATGGTGAGCAGCAGCAGCGCGCGGCCACGGAAGCGGACGCGGGCGAGAGCATAGGACGCCGTTACCGCAAGGAACAGCGAGAGTATGACGACGGAAGATGCGACAAACAGCGAATTGCCGAGATTGCGCAGGAAAGTGCCGTTGCCGATGACGAAGCTGTAATTGGTCAGCGAGAAGTCACGCGGCCAATAATTGACCTGGAACAGCGCCGAGCCGGATTTCAGGCTCGTCAGGATCGCATAATAGAACGGGAATACCGAAATCACCATGATGATGGCGACCAGCGCGTAAAAAGCGGTGGTTTTCAGGATGCTTGGCAGGGTCATCGCGCGGCTCCATCGGTGTTGACGCGCCCGAGCCACATGTAGATGACGGTGATCGAGGCGATGATGAGGAACAGCATGGTGGAGGCTGCAGCACCGTAGGAGAACTTGTCGAAATCGAACAGGTTCTCGCGCGCCAGCACCGACATGGTGCGGGTCTGGGCGTTGTTGGGCGTCAGGATATAGATGAGGTCGAAGACGCGCATCGCATCCAGCATGCGGAAGATGACGGCGACCATGAGGGCCGGGCGGATCATCGGCAACGTGACGCGGAAGAACACCTTGACGGGATGAATGCCATCCACCTTTGCCGCCTCATACATGTCCTTCGGCACCATTTGCAGGCCGGCGAGAATGAGCAGCGCCATGAAGGGCGTGGTCTTCCAGATGTCGACGATCAGCACGGCGATCATCGCGGTCTCGGGATTGGCCGTCCAGGCGATCTTGCTGGAGATCAGCCCGAGATTGAGGAACAGGTCGTTCAATATGCCGAACTGGTCGTTCAGCATCCACGCCCACATCTGCGCCGAGACGATGGTGGGAATGGCCCAGGGCACGAGGATCGCGGCACGCACGAGGCCACGTCCCTTGAATTCGGCATTCAGCACCAGCGCGACGATGAGGCCGAGCACGGTTTCGAAGCTGACGGAAAGGATGGTGAATTTGAGCGTGTTGAGAACCGCGCCCCACCATGCGGGATCGGCAAGCAGGCCGCGATAGATGGTGCGGCCGCTGCTGAGCGTGATCCAGGTGAGGTAGTTCTTGAGGCCGACGAACTGCGCCCCCTCGAGATTGGTGAGCGAGGCGTCGGTGAGGCTGAACCACACGGTGCGCACCAGCGGCCAGCCCGCCACCAGCGCCAGCACCAGAAATGTGGGGGCAAGAAACAGCCAGGCAGATTTCAGTCGTTCCGACTGCAGGTCGGAGCCGGTGCCGGATGCCGCGACCGGTCTTTGAAGGGCGATGTCGTTCATGGGGATATCTCGCGGTTGGGGCGCGGGAGACGATCAGTCAAGACCGCCTCCCGCGCGGGCCGGATTACCAGCCGTTGCCTTTGAGATCGGTCAGTTCAACCTCGAGAAGTTCGAGATTTTCCGCTGCCGTGCCGTTGCCGGAGAGCGTGTTGTGCACGGCGCCCCAGAACTTGGCGGAAACCTCGTTATATTTCACCTTCGCCGAGGCGGAAGGACGCGGAACGGCGGTCTGGAAGATCGGCTTCCATGTCGGCATGAAGGGCTGCGCGGCAGCGACATCCTTGTCGTCGTAAAGGGATGCGATTGTCGGCATGTTGGAGAGCTGGATCGCGCGCATCTTCTGGGTGTCTTTCGACGCCAGGAATTTCACGAGCTGAATGGCTGCTTCCTGATCGTCGGAATATTTCGAAACGGCGAGGTTCCAGCCGCCGAGTGTCGAAGCAGGGGCTTCGCCTTCCGCGCCAGCTGGCAGCGGCGTGACGCCGAACTTGCCCTTGATGGCGCTGTCGTCGCCATTACCCAGTGCATAGGCATAGGGCCAGTTGCGCATGAAGACGGAATTGCCGGTCTGCCAGACGCCGCGCGCTTCCTCTTCCTTATAAGCGAGCACACCCTGCGGCGCGATGGTGCCGACCCAGCCCTTGGCGGTTTCGATGGCGGCTGCGGCTTTCTCATTGTTGACGGAGATATCGCCGTTGGTCTCGACAATGTGGCCGCCGCCGGCGGAAGCGATCCATTCCAGCGCGTTGCAGGTCAGGCCCTCATAGGCGCTGCCCTGGAAAACGAAGCCCCAGAGGTCCTTCTGGCCAGCCTCGCGCTCCTTGTCCTGGATTTCCTTGGCGGTCTCGCTCAGTTCCTTCCAGGTCTTCGGCGGCTGCTTGCCGTATTTTTCCAAAAGGTCCTTGCGATAGAAAAGCGCCGGCGCGTCGGTGAACATCGGCATGGCAACGAGCTTGCCGTCAACCGTCTGCGAGGCGACGATGGAAGGGAAATGATCGCCGATGACATCCTTCGTCGCTGCGGTCAGATCCACGAACTGGTCGGCCAGCTGCGGCGCCCAGATCACGTCCGTCTGGTAGACGTCGACGTCCTTGTTGCCGGCGGCAAGCCACAGCCGGTACTGGCTGAACTGTTCGCTGGACGATGACGGCATGGTGACGAGATTGACCTTGTGACCGGTCTCTTTCTCGAAGGCGGCGATCCGTTCGCGGAAGAACGCGACGTTCTTGCCGGTCGAGTTGGCGGCGATGGAAAGCTCGTCCGCCTCAGCCGAAACGGCGGCGGAAAACGCAACTCCGCACAGGAACAAAGTCTTCATGGAAATATTCATTGTCAAACTCCTCCGTTGACGCTTCCGATTGTCCTCAAAATTGAAAGCGCTTTTGACTGACGCGAGGCTCTCAAAAGCCGAGCATTCTGTCAATACTCTTTCTAATCCCCCGGAAATCGGCTGTTTTCGCCTACAATTTTTCGGCGTTTGCCTTTGGGAATGATCAACTGTAAGGTTTCAGGTGGAGGAAAATTGAAATCGTTTTCAATTTTTGTCGGCTTGAAAAATCCGCGGCGGCGACGCATGCAGGGGCAAATTGGCAAAAAATTATGAAGCTCAAGGAATTCGCAGAGAAAGTCGGGCTCTCGCCCACCACCGTCAGCCGGGCGCTGGGCGGCTACCCCGAGGTGCGCGAGGAAACGCGCCAGCGGGTGATGGAGGCTGCGCTGAAATACGGCTACCGGCCGAATGCAAACGCCGTCAGGCTGGCGACGGGCAGGGCAGGCGCCATCGGCGTCGTCATGGGCCGTTCGGGCGGCGGGC
Organism: Agrobacterium sp. 22-221-1; assembly: GCF_053522445.1. Classification (NCBI taxonomy): domain Bacteria; kingdom Pseudomonadati; phylum Pseudomonadota; class Alphaproteobacteria; order Hyphomicrobiales; family Rhizobiaceae; genus Agrobacterium; species Agrobacterium sp. 22-221-1. The sequence goes on along the minus strand of NZ_JBNWCL010000002.1, from coordinate 328,608 downwards.
ACTTCTTTTCCGAATTCATGGGCGGCATGGCGACCCGGCTGGAACGGGAGGAGACCGACATTCTCGTCAGCGTTACCGTCGACAATAATCTCGATGAGGAACTGGCGATTTTCAGCCGGCTGGCGTCGAGCGGCCGGGTGGATGGCATCATCGTGCATTCGCCCCGCCCCGAGGATGAGCGTATCGCGCTGCTCAACCGGCTGGGCGTGCCCTTCATCGTGCATGGTCGCTCAAAGACGCCTTTCGAACATGCCTGGCTCGATATCGACAACCACGACGTCACCTATCGTCCGACGATTCATTTTCTGGAGCGCGGACACAGGCGCATCGCCCTTATCAATGGTCCGGTTGGCCGCACCTTCGTGCAGGACCGCGAGCAGGGTTTTCGCGAGGCGCTGGCGACGCACGGCATTACGCCGGATCCACGTTTCATGATGAATGAGCACTTCAGCGAGGAGACGGCCTTTCGCTTCGCCCGCTCGCTGCTGGAACAGACGCCGCGCCCCACGGCCTTTGTGGCGGGTGCGATGATGACGGCGCAGGGTGTCTATCGCGCCGCGACGCAGATGGGGCTGACGATCGGCAGGGATGTCTCAGTCATCGCCCATGACGACGTGTTTCCTTACCTTACGCCGGAAAGCATGATGCCGCCGCTTTCCACCACCCGCTCGCCCATGCGCATGGCGGGTATGCGGGTGACGGACCTGCTTTTGCAGATCATCGGCGGCCGTCCCGTTCGCGAGGTTCAGGAATTGTGGCCGGTCGAACTGATCTTGCGGGAATCGGTCGGCCCTGCCTGAACTTGTCGCCATAGCTCACTGATTCCACTCCATTTTGTGAACGTCAGTTGATAACGTTCGCCTTTCGTCATCTATACGTCCGCGCCGTCTCATGTATAATCGGAACAGTCACGGGTGTTATGGAACAGGACCCGGGCCGGCGCGTTGAGGGGACGTGTCGAAGGAGGTGGACGGATGTTTGAATTTTTAAAACCGCAACAGCAGACTGTGATCGATGATGTCGAGGCGACCGGCACCTATGCCGATGCGCTGCTCAACGTTCCGAGCCCGGAACTTAACCGTTCGACCGCTCGCGAGCATGGTCACGAGGCCCACTCCCGCGACTATTGCGAAAATCGCGATATTTCCCGCAGCGCGCTCGGTTTCGCCTGAGCCATCGCAAAAACCTTCCTTAAAAAACGGAACGGACAGGCCGTGCCCGCGTTTTCCCTGTACGACCCGCAGGGCGGCGCAACCGGACCGAAGGGACCTGACCGGCATTTGACCGATGGGCGAATTGGGTGTTGCGCCGCCTGATTGGCGACAGCGCAAAGGCGCTGTCCCACGAGATAAAAACGCAGCTTGTGCCCATCGTGGCAAAGCGTGTTTATCAGGAGGCCGCGATGCCAGCCGTTCCCGTCGAACCCTATCCCGAACCGCCGATGCCCGTGCCGCCGCAGCCGGATATTCCGCCGGTGGAAGAACCGGAACCCGACCGGTTGCCGGACGAGGCGCCGACACCCAACCCCGACGAAAATGACGGGCCGCCGAAGGTGCTCTCGTCTTTTATGCCTCTCCGTTCTCGAATTTCTTGCTGACGAAAGCCGAGCCCTTGAGCCCGAAGCGCCATGGATATTCCGTCGCGCGGCTGATGCCGATTCGTCTGCCGCTGGTGACGGCGGCGGCTTCTTTCGGCAACCGCAGGAAAAACGGCGCTGCGTTCAACGGCGCGCCGTCCATCTCCCCCGTAATCGCCAGCGCCTGACAGAGCCTGCCCGGACCTGAGCAGAGAAGTTTCGGCTTGTCAGTTCCCCGTCGCAGTTTCATCATGTCTATGCCGGTCAGGGGTTCGATGGCGCGCAGAAGCACGGCGGAACCCGGGGCGCAGACAAAGTTGGCGCACCAGTGAATACCATAGGACCGGTAGACATAAAGACGGCCGGCCGGGCCGAACATTGCCCTGTTGCGCGGGGTCTGCCCGTTAAAACTGTGGGATGCCGGGTCGTCCGGATGATAGGCTTCGGTCTCCACGATGATGCCGCCGGTATTGCCGATGCGGAACTCCGCGCCGATGAGGGCGCGGGCCACATCCAGCGCATCGCGCAGGAAGAAACTCTCCTGCATTTCCGGGCCAAAGGCCTGATCCATCTGGAACCCTTCCGCTCTGCCGTCGTTGTGAATTCAGGTTCTAACCGTTTTCCAGCATCGGATTCGTACCGGTGCTTTCCAAGCCGGAGGGCATGTCATGCAACTTTCGACGACCTATGTAAAACGCAATAACGGGGTTATCTCCGTCGAGTTCGTCGGCAACGACGGCGATCAGGTCTCGGTTCGCCTCGCCGACGGTCTTGAGGGGATCGACGATGCCGAGGCCATCAAGCGGGCGAGCGCGGTGATGGTGCAACTGACCGCGTTCGGAACGCGCCATGGTGCGGATGCGCCTTCGCAATTTTCCGCTCTAGCTACGGCGCAGGATGAAGCTCCGCACGGACAGGCGAGCGCCCGCACATCGAAGGATCGCGACATTCTGGAGGAGGAGTTGGAAGAGGGGCTGGAGGACAGCTTTCCGGCGAGTGATCCCGTCTCGGCGACGGTCACGTCCATTGCTTCCCGAAAAGGGGGGCGGTGACATTGGTTGTTCGCAAAGTCGCTCTGGTAACCGGCGCTGGCTCCGGCATTGGGCGCGCCGCCGCCCTTCATCTGTCGGCGCAGAGCTTCTCGGTCGGTCTGTTGGGCCGCACCGAATCGGAATTGAACGATGTCGCCCGGGAAATCGGCGCTGCATCCGGGTCTGCGAAGGTGCTTGTGGCCGATGTGGCGGATGAAGCGGCCATGCGTCACGCGGTCGCAGCGCTGGTTGAGAATTTCGGCCGGCTTGATGTCGTGGTGGCCAATGCCGGCGTCAACGGCATCTGGGCGCCCATCGATGAGCTGAAACCGTCCGAATGGGACGATACGATCCGCATCAACCTGCGCGGCACCTATCTCACCGTCCACGCCAGCGTGCCGCATCTGAAAGCGGCCGGCGGCGGGTCCATCGTCATCATTTCATCGATCAATGGCACCCGCACCTTCACATCGCCCGGTGCTACGGCCTATTCCGTGACGAAGGCAGGGCAATTCGCCATGGCGCAACAACTGGCGCTGGAGCTGGGGCGTCACCGTATTCGCGTCAATGCGGTGTGTCCGGGCGAGATCGAAACGGCAATCGATGAAAATACCGATATACGCGGGCGGGAAAAAACGGAGGTTCCAGTTCGTTTCCCGGCTGGGGATATTCCGGTAACCGGCGGTGTGGCCGGGACGAGCGATGACGTCGCCGCGCTGATCGGTTTCCTGGCGTCGGATGCGTCCCGCCACATTACCGGAACGCCGGTTTGGATCGATGGCGGCCAGGGGCTGCTCCGATAATCTGCAGCCTTTAAGCTCAACGCCAGCGGCATCACGGGCTTGTGTCCTTATGATTAACGAATGGGTAACGTCTGTTCACGAGACTTTGTCCATGGCGAGGTTGCCGTCTTGTGGCCACCTTCGATAGTTAAGCGTCTGCCGGAAAGGCGGGCAAATCAGGCGGGCAGAACGATCCATGGGCATGCAGGCACTGCTGGATTTCGCGGTTGCGGGGTTGCGGCAAAAGGTAAGGGCAGGGGCAAGAATGGCTGCGATCGTTGCGATCGGTGGCGGCCTTGCCGCGTGCACTTCCATGGGGCTCGATAGCGTCAAGAAAGACCCGCCGAAATTGTCGTCCAAGATGATGGCGCAGATGTCGGCCAAGAGCATGCGCCCGGAAAGCCCTGTCCTCGTTCGCATTTTCAAGCAGGAAAGCGAGCTTGAGGTCTGGAAGGTCGACAAGACCGGAAATTACGCCTTGCTCAAGGCCTATCCCATGTGCCGATGGTCCGGAAAGCTCGGCCCCAAGATGAAGACGGGCGACCGGCAGGCGCCGGAAGGTTTTTATCATGTCTCCGCCGGCATGCTGAACCCGAACTCACAATATTACGTCTCCTTCAATCTCGGTTATCCCAACCGGCTGGAATCGGCGCTCGGTTACACCGGTGAGGCGCTGATGGTGCATGGCGCCTGCTCCTCTTCGGGCTGCTACGCCATGACGGATGCCCAGGTGGGCGAGATTTACGCCATCGTCGCGCGTGCGCTTCAGGGCGGGCAGGACCGTTTTCAGGTACAGGCCTATCCCTTCCGCATGAGCGCCCGGAATATGGTGGCGCATCGGGACGACCCCAATATGCCGTTCTGGAAGACGCTGAAGGAAGGTTACGACTATTTCGAGGTGACGCGCCGGCAGCCCAAGGTTTCCGTCTGCGGCCGTCGTTATGTCTTCAACAGTGAATTTGCCGAAGGCGAACCTGCCGATCCGCTGGCGGCCTGCCCGCCGGCCATCAACCAGCAGGATCCGCTGGTGGCTTCGAAACTGGCCGAAGAGCAACAAAAATTTGCCGCCGCGATGAGTGAGGGAACTTCCAGCCCGCTCAGCGCGTATGTAGACGGCGGCATGCATCCGAGCTTCCGGGCCATTTTGAAATCGAACGGCGCCAAGGCCATGGCATCGCAGGTTTCCGGCACGAAGTACCCTATCAGCCGCCCAGAGGCGGCGCTGGCAGATCCCTTTGCCGGCGTGAGATGACGTAAATGAGGTTTTTCAATTGAACGAGACGACGACGACCCGGCGGGGTTTCCTGCTTGGAGCAGGTGGACTGGCGCTTGCCGGCCTTGCGGGCTGCAACACAACCGCGCGTGAGGCCGCCCGGCCTGCCGCACCCGCGGACGACCCTATGTATGCCCTGATGTACGGGCCCAAGCCGGACGAGCAGTTCCCGCTGCCGGAAATCCCCTACAAGCGGATTCCGCGTCAGTTCCTGCGGCAGATGGTTGCGAACCCGACGGGTGAACGCCCCGGCGTCATCGTCGTCGATACCGCCAATCATTTCCTCTATCTCACCTATGAAAACAATCAGGCCATGCGTTATGGCGTCGGCCTCGGCCGTGCGGGCTTTGAATGGGCCGGTCGCGGCGTCATTCAGTACAAGCGGCAATGGCCGCGCTGGACGCCGCCCGATGAGATGATCGCGCGCCAGCCGGAACTGGAACCCTATAGCAGCCGCAATGGCGGCATGGAGCCGGGCCTCAAGAACCCGCTCGGTGCGCGCGCGCTCTATATCTTCAAGGATGGCAAGGACACGATCTACCGCCTGCACGGCTCGCCGGAATGGTGGACCATCGGCAAGTCGGTATCCTCCGGCTGCGTGCGCCTGCTCAACCAGGATATCATCGACCTTTATAACCGTGTGCCCGATGGCACGCCGATCGTAGTGACGGCGCTCGGCCCCGCACAGCAGGGCGTGCCGATCGGCCAGGAAGGTGTGCCCGTGGCGCAATATGGTAACGGCGTGATCGGCGACGGCCTCTCGCAACCGATGCAGGCCTACTGACAGGGCACAAAAAGGCCGCGCTTCCAGGCGCGGCCTTTTTGTTTGCATGGTTTTACTGCGCGCGCTTCAGCGCATCCCCGAGGATCGAGACGATATCGTCGAAATGGGATTTTTCGGCGATCAGCGGCGGCGAAAGGGCGATGACGTCGCCGGTGACGCGAATGAGCAGGCCGCGCTCGAAGCAATCCACGAAGACATCATAAGCGCGTGCGCCGGCAGCACCGTCGCGCGATTGCAGCTCGATGCCGGCGATGAAGCCGATGGTGCGGATGTCGATGACATTCGGCAGGCCCTTCAGGGAATGGATGGCGTCGTGCCAGACATCCTGCAATTCGGCCGCGCGGGTGAAAAGGCCTTCATCGCGATAGATGTCGAGCGTCGCGATACCGGCGGCGCAGGCGACGGGGTGGCCGGAATAGGTATAGCCGTGGAACAGCTCGATCTGGTTTTCCGGCCCATGCATCAGCGCATCATGCACCTTGCGGCTGGTGAAGACCGCACCCATCGGGATTGCACCGTTGGTCAGCCCCTTGGCGGTGGTGACGATATCGGGCGTAACGCCGAAATAGTTGGTGGCGAAGGTGGAGCCCATACGGCCGAAACCGGTGATGACCTCATCGAAGATCAAGAGGATGCCGTGCTTGTCGCAGATGGCGCGCAGGCGCTCCAGATAACCCTTCGGCGGCACCAGCACGCCGGTGGAGCCGGCGACCGGTTCGACGATGCAGGCGGCGATGGTTTCCGCGCCATGCAGGGCGACCAGACGTTCCAGATCGTCCGCAAGCTCGGCGCCGTGCTCGGGCTGGCCCTTCACGAAACTGTTCTTCGCCGGATCATGGGTATGACGCAGGTGGTCTGCCGGGATTTGCGGGAAAACACGACGGTTGTTGACGAGGCCGCCCACGGAGATGCCGCCGAAACCGACGCCATGATAACCGCGCTCACGACCGATCAACCGGCTGCGGGTGCCCTGGCCGATGGCGCGCTGATAGGCGATGGCGATCTTCAGCGCCGTATCGACCGATTCCGATCCGGAGCCGGTGTAGAAAACACGATCGAGTTTTGCACCTTCCGGACCCGGCGCAATTTCCGCCAGCCGCTCGGCGAATTCAAAGGCAACCGGGTGGCCCATCTGGAAGGAGGGCGCGTAATCCATCGTCGAAAGCTGGTGCTTGACGGCAGACGCGATCTGCTGGCGGCCGTGGCCGGCATTGACGCACCAAAGGCCAGCCGTGCCGTCGAGAACCTGGCGACCGTCATTGCTGGTGTAATACATGCCCTCGGCGCTCGTCAGCAGGCGGGGATTGGCCTTGAACTGCCGGTTGGCGGTAAACGGCATCCAGTAGCTGTCGAGAGAGGTGGAATTGGATCGGCTCGGGTTGTCCATGGTGGTCTCCTGTTCGTTGCCGGTGATTGAATGCTATTTTCGCGACTGAACAAGCCCTTTTCTCTCTGTGGCCAAGCCATTGAAAATGCTATAGGCCTGAACTCATGTTTTCGATATTTCGAACAAGGGCAACGGGGGCTCAGGCATGTCGGTGGATATAGGCGGGCGTTTGCGCCATTTGCGGCTGCGCCACAATATTTCGCAGCGGGAACTGGCAAGGCGTGCCGGTGTCACCAATTCGACGATTTCTCTGATCGAATCCAACACCTCGAACCCCTCCGTCGGCGCGCTGAAGCGCATTCTCGACGGCATACCGATCGGCCTTGCCGAGTTTTTCGCTTTCGAGCCGGAGACGAGCCGTAAGGCTTTTTACCGGGCGGATGAACTGGTTGAAATCGGCAAGGGGCCGATCTCCTTCCGGCAGGTGGGTGAGAATGTCTTCGGCCGCAGCCTGCAAATCCTCAAGGAATGTTACCAGCCGGGAGCGGACACCGGCAAGGTGCCGCTGGTTCACGATGGCGAGGAAGGAGGAATCATCCTCTCCGGACGGCTGGAAGTGACGGTCGACGAAGAGAGGCGGGTGCTCGGGCCGGGGGATGCCTATTATTTCGAAAGCCGCAGGCCGCATCGTTTCCGTTGCGTCGGTCCCGTGCCCTGTGAGGTCATCAGCGCCTGCACACCGCCAACCTTCTGATTCCAGCGGTTTTTGAGCTTCGTAACGCTCGTAGAACGGCCAAGTCGGAGCAATTCGGTAAAAAATGGCCGTAAGCCACGGCAATTTTGCGTGGCTGCCATGACTAGAATGCAGTTTCTTGCCACTCTTTTGCCGTGTTTGCGCCCTTTTAGCAATTTTTCCATCGCTTTTTCTTGGCGGCTTGGCAATGTCAGGCAAAAAAATCCCTACGGATATGTCAAATTTTATATGCATTGCCACAATCTTGCTGCGATGCAAAAAATTTTTATATTCTGTTACAGACGGGGCTGTTCTTAACGTTCCTGTCTCATCTCGCCAAGTCATAAGAAACACATAAGAAAAGACTGTCGCTGGCACAAAACCCAATACATGCCGGGGCGGTACCCATGCTCTCAACACATGGCCGTCGGCACATTTGTTGCTTTTTTATGCAACCGTTAATATTGCCCGGACGTTGATCGGCCGCTCGCGCAAGAAATCGCATAGACGGTTATGGCCAATGTGCCTTACAAAAAATCCATTAGCATCAAATTCCGAACACAGACTTGTTATCTCTTTTAGACGGAAAGACGCGCCTCCGGGCACCGACCAATCGCAAAACATAAATGGAGTTCTCTCTATGAAGTCCGCGACCCAATCGGCTGAACAGACACTCAGCAGCTCCGAAGACTTCGATGTCAGTTTCCCTATCGGGGGCATCGCAAAACGCAGTTTCGATATGACATCGGCTGCGCTTGCGCTGCTCATCTTCAGCCCGATATTCCTGTTGATCGCCGCGCTGGTGAAATTGTCTGATCCAGGCCCGATCTTTTATGGCCACCGGCGTGTGGGACATAATGGCCGCTATTTCCATTGCCTGAAATTCAGGACGATGGCGATGAATGGCGATGAGATTCTGCGGCAATACCTTGCCGCCAATCCGGAAGCCGCCGAAGAATGGCGCGCCACCCGCAAGCTCAAGAACGATCCGCGTGTTACGGCTGTCGGCGCCGTGCTGCGCAAGCTCTCGCTCGACGAACTGCCGCAGCTCCTCAACATCATTCGCGGCGAAATGAGCGTGGTTGGCCCACGCCCGGTCGTCGATGAGGAACTGAGCTATTATGAAAGCGCTGCCGCTTATTATCTAAGCACCCGCCCTGGCCTGACCGGCCTGTGGCAGATCAGCGGCCGCAATGACGTATCCTACAAGACCCGCGTCGCTTTCGACACGCACTATGTGCAGAACTGGTCGATGCGGCAGGATGTCTTCATCATCGTCAAGACCATTCCCGCCGTGTGCCTTTCACGCGGAAGCTACTGAAAACCGATATTGAGTTCGGCTTTATCGATCTTCGTTTCGACACGCACCCCGACCGGGATCCCAAGTCCGGTCTTTGGGTGCGTCATTGGTGCTAATCATACCGGCCGCTTTTCGCGGCGCTGTGCAGCCGGCCTTGCCCAGTTGCGCGACGGCCGGATCGCCCATGTGGCGATCCGCTAACAGGGAGTTTCCCGATGAACGGCTTGTATGCCGCCCGCCGCCCGTTTGTGGCCTTCGTATTTGCCGCTTCCGTCGCTTTTGCCGCGCCGCTCTCCGCCATGGCTGCGGACGGCGCTCAATATAAGCTCGGTACTGCTGACAAGCTGCGTATCCGCGTTGCCGAATGGCAGCCGGCGGATGGCAGCATCCGCAACTGGGATGTGATCAACGGCGATTATTCCGTCGGTCCGTCGGGGGCGCTGTCCCTGCCTTTCATCGGCCAGCTGGATGTTGCGGGCAAGACCCCATCGGAGGTCAGCGAAGAGATTGGAGCCCAGCTTCAGAGCAAGTTCGCCCTTCGCAACCTGCCTTCGGCCTCCGTCGAGATCGCGCAGTTCCGACCGATCTTCTTGAGCGGCGACGTGCAGACGCCGGGCGAATACCCCTATGCCGCCAATCTCACGGTGCTGAAGGCGGTCAGCCTTGCCGGCGGCCTGCGGCGCTCGGATGCCGGGCAGCGTTTTGCCCGTGATTTCATCAATGCCCGTGGTGACGCCGCCGTCTATGACAACCAGCGCGCAAGGCTGCTCGCCCGTCAGGCGCGGCTGGTCGCCGAGGTCAAGGGTGACGCGACCATCGCCAAGACGCCTGAAATGGAAAAGATCGGCGAGATCGACGTGCTGCTGGCCAGCGAAAGCGCGCTGATGAAATCGCGCACCGAACGTTACACCCTGCAGCTCAAGGCGCTGACGGACCTGCACGCCCTTCTGCAGAGCGAAGTCGAATCCCTGAAAAAGAAATCGGAGACGCAGAATCGTCAGCTCCAGCTTGCCAACGAGGACCGCGACCGCGTCAACCGGCTGAACGAGCAGGGGCTTGCGCTGTCGCAGCGGCGTATTTCCGCGGAAGAACGCGCGGCGGAAGTGGAATCCAACCTGCTCGATATCGATACGCAGTCGCTGCGCGCCAAACAGGATATCAACAAGGCGACCCAGGACGAGATCAATCTGCGTAACGACTGGGTGGCGCAGCGCTCCAAGGAATTGCAGGACACGGAAGCGGAGCTGGACAAGCTCAATCTGCAACTGACCACCAGCCGCGAATTGATGTCGGAAGCGCTGGCGCAATCGGCCGAAGCGATCCGTTTCGACCCGTCGGGCAAGTCCGCGACGATCGGCTATGTCGTGGTGCGTGAGGAAAACGGCAAGCCGAAGGAGCTGAAGGTGGATGAAAACGCCATGCTCCAGCCCGGCGATGTCATCAAGGTCTCGTCTGAAATCCTGATGCAGTGAGGTTTCAATGCGGATCGCCAAATCGGCGCTGATCGATCCCGAACGCAATGAGATTTACGGAATGGCGGCGGTTGCGCTGTCATTCTTCGTATTCGCTTACTCGTCGCGTTTCGGGCAAATCTCGGTTCTGGCCTATTATGGCATGTGGCTGCCGCTGGTGGTGGTCGATTACCGGCGCGTGCTCGGCAATTATCCGCGCTATCTCTGGATATTCGCCTTCGGCATCTTGACGGTTCTGTCCAGCTTCTGGTCGGAAGCGGCGTCGGTGACCATGCGCGCCTCCATCCAGTATATGACACATATCGTCTGCGCGCTGATAGCCATGCGGGTGATCTCCATCCGGACGCTGACGCGCGGCGCGCTGATCGGCATCGCCGTCGTTCTGCTCTATTCGCTGCTGTTCGGCATATATCTCTTCGATGCGCTGGATGGCACCTATAGTTTCGTCGGCGCTTTTTCTTCCAAGAACCAGCTCGGCTTTTATGCATCGCTCGGCGTCATTTTCGCCGCCGCATCGGTGCTGGTGCTCAAGCAAAGGGGCATCTGGTTGCCGATTGCCGGCGTCACCGGGCTCCTGTCGGCCTATAGCCTCCTTGCGTCCCAATCGGCCACATCCACTATTACCACGGCGGCGGTGGTCGCGCTCATCATCGGCTTCATTCCCATCGGCATGCTTTCGCCAGCGAACCGAAAGATGACGTTTTTTGTGCTCGGTGGTCTCGGCGCATTGCTGGCTGTCGCATCCCTGCAATTCGGCCTGCTGGATGCCATTCTCGGCATTTTCGGCAAGGATTCGACGCTGACTGGCCGAACTTACCTCTGGCAGCAGGGCATCGAGGCGGCGAAACAGACGCCGATCCTCGGCGTCGGTTATCAAGGGTTCTGGGTTGCGGGTTTCCCCGATGCCGAACGGTTGTGGAACGATTTCTTCATTACCGGCCGCAGCGGCTTCCATTTCCATAATACCTATATCGAAACCGTGGTGGAAAACGGCTTCGTCGGCATGCTGCTGCTTGGCATGGTGCTTTACGGAACGCTGCTCGGGCATCTGCGCTCGGTGCTGATGCGCAAGAGCGATCCGCAGGGCGTCATCCTGTTTGCGATCTGCGCCCTGTTTGTGGTGCGTTCCTTCGTGGAGATCGACATCATCTTCCCCTACCAGATCGGCTCGTTCCTGCTTTATTTCGCAGCCGGTAAACTGTGCCTTCCGGCAAGGGCTGTGGAGGGCAGCGTTCACCTAACTGGAGTTCGTGGCGGTTTCTCTCTCCGTCATTCCGGCCTTGAGCCGGAATCCAGCCAACCCAAGTCCTTGGGCTGAAAGAACTCGTCTTCGCCGCGCGAGAGCCGCGTCGGCTGAATTCTGGCTCAAGGCCGGAATGACGAAGGCGAGGTGGTTTTAGAGATAATCCGCCGAGACATGCGGGCTGGCGTGGATGAAACTCCACATGTCCTTGCTGACCTCGACGATGTCGGCGATCGATTTTTCAAGCTGTCCGATTTCCTTCTCGTCCATGCGCTCCACCTTGCCGTAGCGCACCTGGCTGTCATCCTCCACCAGCCGCATGAGCTGCGTGCTGGCGATTTCGCCTTTTTCGTCGAAGGAATAGATGCAGTGATTATATTTGTTGCGCGTCTTCGCTTCCTTCTTCAGCCGCGCCATGATGGAGAGGATGGTTTTGCGGTCCTTCGCATCGGTGGAAGGAAGCTTCGCCAGGCGCTCGATCAGATCCATGCGCGCCCGCGTGGTGTTGAGCGTCAGGAACACGACGATGGCCGCTTCCTTTTCCACTTTCAGGAGATGGACGATCAGATAGATCATCAGGCTTTCCGTGTTGGTCCACACGTAATTCAGCCTGCCGACCAGCAGCAATACATCCGACATCGCCGCCATACTGCTTCTCCCGCCCCGACGAAACATATTTGGATATTATATGCCGACCGCTGCGGAAAAGACAGTGTAGGTTACTGATATTTCTTCATCTTTCCTTGAAAGCACGGGACATGCTGTCGGAGATCGGCTTGGTCAGATATTCGAAGAAAGTACGCTCCGAAGTCTGGATCAGCACGTCGGCCGGCATGCCGGGCACGGGGTGGAAATTGTGAACCTTGGCGATTTCCTCGTCGGGTATCTGCACCCGCACAATATAGACGTCCTTGACCTGAAGGCCGGCATTTTCCTCGATGCTGTCGGCTGAAACGTAAAAGACCTTGCCGTTCAGAACCGGCGTGGTGCGGCGGTTGAGCGCCGACAGGCGGATCGCCGCGGTCTGGCCCTCATGCAGCTGATCGATGGAGGTCCTGAGCACCTGCGCCTCCAGAATAAGGGGCACATGAGCGGGCAGGATTTCCATGATCGGCTTGCCGGTGGTGATGACGCCGCCCGGTGTATGATAATAGGCACGCACCACGGTTCCGTTGACGGGGGAGCGGATGACGGTGCGCTCCAGCACTTCGGCGGCGCCACGCACCTGTTCGCGCACGCTGTCGAGATCGGATTCGGCGGTTTCCAGCGCATCGAGCGCCGCCTGCTTGTTGGCGTTGACGGCAATGACCGCTTCCTGCCGGAACTTGGCGATTTCCGCCTCGCTCTGGTTCATTTCGCCGCTCAGCCGGGCGATATCGCCCATGGCGTCGGCGATGGCGCGCTCCAGCGCCAGCATGTCGGTCTTGCGGATGACGCCGTCCTTGGCGAGCCGCTCCTTGGAATCGCGCTCCTGTGTCAAAAGCGCCAGTTGCCGGTCGAAGGACTGTTTTTGGCCGTCATAGCCCGCATAGCGGAACTCCAGCGACCGGATATTCTTGTCGATCAGGTTCATCTGTTCCTCAAGCTTGATGAGCTTGCTGTGGAACACGATGTTCTGGCTCTGGATGATGGAATTGATATCCGGATCGCCAGCTTCCTTCATGACGATATCCGGCACCTTGAAGCTTTTTGCGCCCTGGGCCTCGGCGCGCAGGCGCACCACGATGGTTTCGAGGCGAAGCCGCCGCAGCTGCAACATGCGCTCGTTGGCAAGCGCCGTCGTTTTGTCCAGCGTCAGAAGAACGTCGCCTTCCTTGACCGTGTCGCCTTCGCTGACCATCATTTCCTTGATGATGCCGCCTTCCAGATGCTGGACCACCTTGTTGTTGCCGGTGGCGACGAAACTGCCCTGGGCGATGATGGCGGAGGAGAGCGGCGCAGTGCCGGCCCAGAATCCGAAACCGCCGAAGGAGGCGAGCAGCACGGCAAGACCGATCGAGCTGTGCAGGCGGATCGAGCGCGGCACTTCGCTGTACCATTCGAGCTGGCCCTGGGGTTTGACTTCGGCAATGGCGTTTTTCTTCTTGAACATGACGGTTCTCAACCCTCGATCTGCGGGGACTGGTTGGCCTGGCGGCCATTGCCGGAAAGCGCCTTCAGCACGTCCATTCTTTCGCCGAACATGGCGACCGATCCGTCCTTCAGCACCATGATCTTGTCGACGCATTGAAGCAGTGCCGGCCGCTGGGTGATGGTGACGGTAGTGATGCCCTGTCTTTTGGCATGCAGCAGCGCCTTGGCCAGCGCCTGTTCGCCCTGCGTATCCAGATTGGAGTTGGGCTCATCCAGCACCACGAATTTCGGATCGCCGAAAAAGGCGCGGGCAAGCGCGATGCGCTGTTTCTGGCCGCCGGAAAGCGGTGCGCCATCGGCTGCGACCACGGTTTCATAACCCTGCGGGAAACCGGCGATCAGCTCATGCACATCGGCCAGCACCGCTGCCTCGTAAATCTGCCGGTCCTCGATATCGTCGCGCATGCGGCAGATATTGGCCTTGATGGTGCCGGGGAAAAGCTGCACGTCCTGCGGCAGATAACCGATGCTTTCACCGAATTGTCGCTGGTCCCAGTTGCGCAGATCCATGAGATCGAGGCGCACATTGCCTGATGTGGGCAGGATGGAGCCGACCAGCATCTTGCCGAGCGTCGTCTTGCCGGAGCCGGAATTGCCGATGATGGCGAGCGACTCCCCCTTTTTCAGCGAAAAGGAAATGCCGTTCAAAATCACCTTTTTCTGCGGCGGCGGCACGAAGAGGATGCGCTCCACATCGAGACGCCCTTCCGGATTGGGAAGGCGCAGACGCGGGAAGTTCAGCGGCGAATTGATGAGAAGCTGCTTGATGCGGCCATAGGAGGCGGCAGATTTGTTGAACTGGTGCCAGCCTTCTATCGCGCCTTCGATGGGCGCCAGTGCGCGGCCGGAAATGATGGAGGCTGCAATCACCATGCCCCCGGTCAGTTCGCCGGATAGCGACAGATGCGCGCCCCAGCCGAGCAGCGCCACCTGGGTAATCATGCGCGCCGCCTTGGAAACGCCGGAGAACATGATGTTGCGATCCTGCGCCGCCACATGCGATTTCAGCGAGCCGGCGGTCTCGCGGCCCCACATCTTCACCGCTTCGGGGATCATGGCGAGCGCATTGATGATCTGCGAATTGCGCGACATGGAATCGAGGTGGAAATTGGCGCGGCTCAAATAACCGGAAGCCTCGGAGAACTGTCTTGCGGTGAAGCGCTGGTTCAGCCAGGCGATGCCGAACAGCACGACGCAGCAGACCATGATGATGATGCCGAGATGCGGATGGACGAGATAGACCACCACGATGAAAAGCGGCATCAGCGGCGCATCGAGAAAGGCGATAAGCGTGCCGGAGGTGAGGAAGGAGCGCAATTGCTGCAGATCCTGCAAGGTCTGGTAGTCCTTGCCGCTGCCATGCAGGGAGGCGCGGGCGGCGGCGGACAGGATCGGCGCGCCAAGCTGCACCTCGAGTTCGACGGCGGTGCGCATCAGGATGAAGCGGCGGATGGCGTCCATGAAGGCCTGCAGCAGAACCGCGCCAAGGACGGCGACCGTCAGCATCACCAGCGTATCCATCGAGCGGCTGGTCAGCACCCGGTCGGAAATCTGGAACAGATAAAGCGGGATGGCGAGCAGCAGGACATTGATGGCGACCGTGAACAGCATCACCACCACCATGTTGCGCCGCACGGCGGCGATGCCCTTGGCAAGGCTTGCGGCGAAATTGATCGGCTCGCTGCGTTTGTGAAAACCGCTCTGGCTTCCACCACCGCCGCCGCCACCACCGCCGCCACCATTGTCCGTCGGCTCCTTGCCGCCGCCGCCCGTCACTGGCCGGCGTTCGTTTTCACGGATCGGTCCGTCATTATTGTCGATGGTCTTGACGAAAGGCAGGTCGGCATTGTCGATCTTGGCCTGCGGTTCCGGCGGGGAGGCAGGTTGCCGGTCCCGTTGAGGTGCCGGCCTTTCCGGGGGAACATCCCGCAACTGTTCCGTCTGCTCCGTTTTTGCATGCGGTTGGGAGAGAACTTGTGGGGGGGCGGTCTGTGCAGGGGAGGAAACTTCTTTTGCCGTCTGTTCCGCGCCGGATAATTGGCGCAGGTTTTCGACGGCTTCATTGATTGCTGAAATACAGGCGTCCGTCAGTTTGCTGTCTTCCGCATCCTGATCCAGCGGCAAGTCCAGCGAGCGTCCATCGGCAATGGTTTTTCTAGAAATATGATCCATTTTATATCGGTCCCCTCGGTGATCTAGCGGTGTTTGCGGTTCTGGCTGCGGCGGGGTGCGTTTGCAGCCCCGCCTGCCAGAGGTTACGCAACGACCGTCTGCATGACGTCGGCCGGATGGGCATTCGACCATGACAGGTCGTGACCGGCATTGATGACGCCATTGGATTCGTTTTCGATGGTGGCGGGATCGTCGTGAAGAAAGGCGATGACCTCGTTCGCCAGTTGGCCTTGCTGGGGTTGCGACGTGTCGTTTTCGATGATGCCGCCCTGTATCAGTATGGCATCGGAGTAAACGCCGCCGGCGACATAGGTGGTGGAGCCGAAGCTGTCGTAGTCGACGATCTGCGCCAGATTGACCACGGCGTTGCTGCCGGTATCGATGTGGACGGTGGCGTCCTCGTTATTTTCGAGAACCTTGGCGGCGGCCTGCGTCACATCGTCGGAATCGCCCAGGACGCTTACCTGTTTTATGATGCTGACATCGTAGAGATTGCCGGTGATATAGAGGACGTTCAGACCCTCATAGCCGGCGAAATTGACGTCATGGGCAAGCGCATCCGGCATGTTGGGATCGCGCTCGTTGATGGCGTTGACCGTCTGGATCATATAGTCCGGCATGGTTTCGAAACGATCGTTGCTGCCGACATTGTGAATGGCGGCGTCGTTCCACAGCAGGTTGTTGCCGGACTGGATGGTGGCGCCGTCCGGCGCATCGGGATTGGCGCGCGCCCAGTCATTGTCGTAGAGCACGGCGATCTGGCTGATGATGTTCATGTCCAGCACATTGCCGCCGACGATGATCAGATCGTATTGCATGCCGATGCCGAGGAAATTCGCAATGTTGAGCGCGGCGTTGCCGCCAGTCAGCAGGCTGACGGTTGCGCCCGAGGTCGTTATCGTCATCGTGTCGTTGTCGCTGACGAACTGGTATTGCTCGATCCAGTGCACGAACGAAACGTCGCCTTCCAGCACGCTGACGCGCCAGGCGGTCGGAAATATCGGCGGTTCGCCGTTTTCCTGGCTGCTGTTCTCCGTGTTTTCCGCGCCCGGATAGACGCTGCGCTCGAAGCTGGCGATATTGAAGGCTGCCGTCGCCGCCTGATCTTCCGACCGTGTGAAAACGGAGTCGATCTCGTCCCGGTCGCTATAGATATAGGCCTGGGTGATCGCGTCGATCTGGTGATAGTCGCCCATGACGGCGGTTACCGACGTCATGACGCCGGTATTGACCAGCGTGGCGATGTTGGCGACGACATTGGCGCCTGCGGCGACGTCGAGGCTGTTGCCGGCAGGGCTGTCCTCATGCAGCGAAACATCGCTCTTTTCCGGCTCTTCCGCCGGCTTGGCGATACCGCGATCGGGCATGTAGTCGTCGAGCATCGGCTTTTCGCTGGCTATCGAGCCATTGATGTAAAGCCCGTCGATGTTGTTGCCGGCCAGAACGAAATCCTGATCCGCACCGGTGCCGAGCGACGTCACGTCGTTTTCGCGGGCATGGTCGATATAGTCGTGCGCGGATTTGGCGAGCGCCTGCAGGGCGTCGTAACTGTCGGTGCGCTGGAAACCGGCGAAAGGCGTGAAGACGGACGCTTCATTGTAGAACTCGACGGTGCGCTCTGTGACGAAGCTGGTGTCGCGCCACACATAGGGGCCGTCCGTCATGTTCAGATAGTCGTCGTCCTGAAGAATATTGACCTGCGCCACATGCGCGATGACCGAACCGGGACCGGTGTGAACCACCAGCTCATATTCCTCCTCAAAGGAAAGCCGGCCGGGAAAACGGAAATTGACGCCGGAAATATCGACAGGGATGGCATCTGCGAGCCGCTGCATGTCGTGTTCGACCATGCGCGCGAAATGCGGCTGCAGATAATCGAAATCATAATAGCCGGCGCGGTAGTTGACGCCGGGATCGTAGTCCTTGAGCGGAACGTCATAGTTCTTGTCGAGCAGCTTTGCGGCTTCATCGTCCGGCAAACGGTCCGGATCGGAATGCGCCGGGCCTTCGCTGTAGTTGGTCCTCAGGCGCGCTTCCTCGATCACCGTGTCGAACAGGCCGATGAAATGCGCAATCATGTCCGAAATCTTGTCGATATGCATTGGAGGTCCCTCCCTGATCATCGCGGCAGAGCCTTAAGGCTGCGGAGGGCACACGTCCTGGAGGCGGTGCTTCGTTTTACGCAACCCCGGTCCTTCAACCGCGAACTGCACCGGCGGGTGCCGGTGCAGCTCTTTTCGTCAAGAGGTGGTTATCAGGAGTGATCCTCACCGACATCAGACACATGCGAGTTACCGCCTGTGATCGTGACATCAACTGCGTTGGAGAGCATGTTGGCGCCCTGCACCAGTTCCAGATGGAAGCCGGAATTTGCAAGGATTGCCGATGCATCCGCAGTGCTGGTACCTGCTGCGTCGTCGCCGGCCTTGAGGTCCCATCCCTTGCCGTCGATGCCTTCGGCGCCGAAGGCGTCACCGGCATTGGCGCTCAGGTGGTTTTCCGCACCGCCATTCTGCATCTTGATGTCGTAGGCCTCATCCTGATCCGCCAGGTGGTTGGCCTGCACCATGCTGAAGCCGGTGTCGTTGCCATCGCCGTTGAGCGAGCCGTTGAGGATATTGTCGACATCGAGAGTGAAGGAGAAGTCGTCACCCAGATTGAAGGTGAGGTCTCCGCCGGCGATGCCGAGATTGCCGACATCCTTGACGCCCGTGATGTTGCCGAAGTCGTCATCCGACTTGTAGAAACTGTCTGCGGAGTTGAAGCTGTCGGAGGTCGTCGTGGTCTTGGTGGAGGTGTCGTTGTCGGAATAGTTGGACGTCTTTGTGTCCGTATCCGTGATCGTTTTCACATCGGTGTCGTTGTCGCTGTACGACTTGCTTTCATAGCTCCAGTCGTAGTCGACCTTGATATCGGTATTGGTTTCGGTGCTGGTCTTGGTGGTCGTGTCGTTGTCGCTATAGGACTTGCTGTCATAGCTCCAGTCATAGTCGTTGTCGCGATTGTCACCGTTATTGGCTTCAACATCGATCTTGGCGTCAACATCCACATTGGTGCTGTTGTCGCTGTTGTCGTTGTTGCGGTTTTCACCGTTTGCGGTGCCGACGTTGCTGTCTTCCACCTTGGCGTCATTGGTCGACGTGTTGGCGAAACCATCGGAAAGCGCGCCGATCTTGGTGATATCGTCGTCGCTGCCGGATGCCTTGTGATCATAACCCATTTCGATTTCCTCCGAAAAAGCTCGGAGCAGCTTTCGAAATCCCTCTCATCTCAAACGGGATTTTTTCGCGCTTGCCCCGGGTAGCATGAAGATTGATGTTTTGCAGATGCACTCGGTACGCATCATCTGCGGTTCGGTAGTGGCCCGTGATCGGGCTCTTTTCGTTCAGCCCTTGTGCGCTACTCGGTAAAACGGCGCACAAATCCGTTCCTCGCTCCATAAGGGGAGCGCGGTGGCTTCGTCTTTTCGCTTGCATGTTTTCTTGAAAAGGGACCGGCGTTTTTCAAACACACGTCAAGGCCGGAGGTGTCTTTCCATCGGCCGCCGTTCAGCGACGGTCAGACTGTGCCGCAGAAAAATCGCGCTTCCTAGATATCAATTCGGGCTAAACATATCGGCGCTTTACCCGAATATATATGTCTCAGGCGGTTGTCCGGCGGGTCGTTTGGCCGGTTTGGTCTTAAAAAAACGGCGCTTCGTCCGGGCAGGGCGGCTTTTTCGAGAAACATGGTTTATTTCGGTGGAAAAGGGCCTTTATCCCGAAAAGGAACAGGCTCCAGCGTGCTTCGCCGGCGAGCTATGTAAAGGGATATCAACTAAAAGTTATATTTTCCCGGAAGGCAAAACCACAGCGAAAGCTTTTCCGATGTGATTGTTTTTGCAGCGGTTACAGAATGAATGATTCTATCTCGGCGTAACCTATTTTGTATGTCAATTGTAAAAAATAACCCGTTTGGGCCATTTATTTACACAGCTTTTCGTATTAGCGTGTGTTAATTAACGGGTAATTAATGATAGTTGACATGGCCTAAAGCGGAGAATCGCCCCCAAGTATTCAGGGGAAAGATAGCCGGCGGACAACAGACTGCACAACCAAAAGAAAGTAATGCGTAAGCGCTTGAGGGAGGCGTCAATGTTCATGGGAACGTCAGATTATGCGGCAAAACAAAAAAACGCCGTTGCTCCTATAAATGGAACTTTATTGGTCATAGCGGATCCGGACCTGTTTTCCGAGTGCCTCATGGAGGCGCTGGGCAAAAAGTTCCCCACATTCGCGGTGGTGAGCGTAAGGTCGTCGGCAGGCATCGAGGACGACTACGGTAATAATGTACGGCTGGTTTTGCCTTACCGGATGTCGGGGGATCGTCTTCATGCCGTTCTTTCGGAGGTTCGGGAAAAACATCCCGATGCGCCGATCGCGCTCGTCGTCGAAACCATCGATAAATTCGAGGAGCCGCTGAAGAGGCTGGTGGGAATGCGCGTCATCGATGGCGTGCTGCCGCTCAACCTCAGGCTCGATGTCTTCATGGCGGCTGTGGATCTGCTCATGAAGGGCGGGGAACATTTTCCTGCTGCTCTTCTCGGCAAGCTCACGCCCTATTCGCCTTCCGTCAACAGCAAGAGCGTTCAAAGCAATGCCGTGATCGCCAACCGCGCCGATGCCCTTGCCGCAAGCAGGAGCGACGTGGCGGCGCTGACGACTCGCGAGGTGCAAATCCTCGACCTGCTTTGCAAGGGAACGCAAAACAAGATCATCGCTGATCGGCTGCATCTGTCCGAGAACACCGTCAAGGTTCACGTTCGCAATATCTATAAGAAAATGAACGTGCGCAACCGCACGGAGGCGGCGTCGCGCTTCTTCAACAAAGATGAAGACACGACGTTCTCCGGCGGCTGGAAGAACTGAGCGTCAGGGCGGCTAGAGCCGTCCGGACGCCAGTTCCCTCCGGTATTTCTCCAGGAGGCTCAGGGCCTCAGGAAGCAGCGGGATTTCTGCCCGAATCCGCTCGGTGAGCAGATATAGGGAGAGGAGCCCGAGTAGGACTGCCGCGATACCGCGGGTGTGCCCGAGGCATCGGCAACAAGCGTAACGGCCGCGTTGCCGGTTTTTTGATAACCGTAGGACGCCTTCGCCGGAACGACCCGGCTCTTGGTCGTGGCGGTATTGGCCGACGCGGTTTTGATGAGAACGGCGTCTTCGACCACGGAGCATGAAGCCGTCGCGAAGGTGAAAGTTACTAGTGCTGCGGCAACAAGCGCGAAGCGACAATGGCGGGCTGCTTTGCCGCTATGGGAATAAGGCATTTCATTCGTCATGTGTGTCCCCTGA
Source organism: Agrobacterium sp. 22-221-1 (assembly GCF_053522445.1). Taxonomy (NCBI): domain Bacteria; kingdom Pseudomonadati; phylum Pseudomonadota; class Alphaproteobacteria; order Hyphomicrobiales; family Rhizobiaceae; genus Agrobacterium; species Agrobacterium sp. 22-221-1. Next base: position 307,452 of record NZ_JBNWCL010000002.1, on the reverse strand, counting down.
AATCGACTGTCTGTCGCATCTCGCCGGGCGGTTTTGTTCCCGGTGGACCGAGCCTTACAAAACCAGGATAGCCCCGACTGGTTGAGCGAAGCTTGCGCTAATGCTCAATAAGAAAGGCATAATAGAGGCATAGTTAAAAAGTATTAAATCAAGGGGCTATTTTGAGTAATTTTGGGTAATCAATTGTAATATTTTGATAAAATGAAGTTGACCTGTTTTCTGCTGCGCCTATCATGAAAGTTGAAATTTATCCGATCGAAATATTAAACCTCCAGAAGAAGTAAAAACCGGAGGATGATATTCAAGATATCGTACAATCGGGAGTTTGATCCAGTTTAGGTGAATCAGCTGCGCTGATTCCTCATGGGGAGGATTGTGTAATGCGTAATTTCGTTCCCAACGACCACGACAACGGCGTCACCATCTACTCCGAATGGAGACCTGGCCAACGCGTTCTCGTCAATGGCGGCGCCGGTTTTCTCGGTTCCCATCTTTGCGAGCGCCTGTTGAGCTGCGGTCACGAGGTGATCTGTCTCGACGATCTTTCGACCGGACGCACCGCGAATGTGGCGCATTTGCGGGAGAATAAGCGGTTTTTGCTGGTTGAGCACGATGTGCGCAAACCCTATGACATCGATGTCTCGCTGATCTTCAATTTCGCCTCGCCGGCTTCGCCGCCAGACTATCAGCGCGATCCGGTCGGTACGCTGCTCACCAATGTCCTGGGTGCGGTCAATGTACTGGAAGTGGCACGCAGATGCGGTGCAACCGTAGTGCAGTCATCGACATCGGAAGTCTATGGCGATCCGCACGTCAATCCGCAGCCGGAAACCTATTTCGGCAATGTAAATACAATCGGGCCGCGAGCTTGTTACGATGAAGGGAAACGCAGCGCCGAAACGCTGTTTTTCGATTATCACCGTAGCTTCGGTGTCGATATAAAGGTGGGACGCATCTTCAACACCTATGGGCCGCGCATGCGACCCGATGATGGACGTGTGGTTTCGAACTTCATCGTCCAGGCTCTGAAGGGCGCCGACATCACCATTTACGGCGATGGCAGCCAGACCCGTTCCTTCTGCTATGTCGATGACCTGATCGACGGTTTCCTGCGCTTCTCGGCCAAGCCGAAGGATTGCACCGGGCCTATCAATCTCGGCAACCCGAGCGAAATTCCGGTGCGGCAGCTCGCCGATATCGTTATCCGCATGACGGGTTCCCGTTCGCGCATCGTGCATCTGCCCGCCGCGATCGACGATCCGCAGCAGCGCCGCCCCGATATTTCGCGGGCAAAGGAACTGTTGAGATGGCAGCCGCGCGTGCCGCTCGAAATCGGCCTGGAAAAAACCATCGTCTATTTCGATGCATTGCTGGCCGGCAAGACTGTGGCGGAGGCCGTATGAGATGCCCCGCACAATCCTCGTCACGGGCGGGGCCGGATTCATAGGCAGCCACATCTGCAAGGCGCTGGCCCAATCCGGCTTCAAGCCCATCGCTTACGACAATCTCTCGACGGGTCACGCGGATTCGGTTCGCTGGGGTCCCTTCATCGAGGGCGATATTCTGGATCGTGGTCTTTTGAAAGCCACGCTGAAAGAGTTTTCGCCGGCCTTCGTCATCCATTGCGCCGCCAACGCCTATGTCGGTGAGTCCGTCGAGGATCCGCGCAAATATTACCGCAACAACGTCGGCGGCAGTCTTGCGCTGCTGGATGCCTGTCTCGACCAGAATATCGGCGGGCTGGTGTTTTCTTCCAGCTGCGCCACCTATGGCGTGCCGCCGCAATTGCCCATTCGTGAGGAAACGGCGCAAATGCCCGTCAATCCTTACGGGCGCACGAAGCTGATCTTCGAAATGGCGCTCGATGATTATGCCGCTGCCTACGGTCTGCGTTTCGTGGCGCTGCGTTATTTCAATGCCGCCGGGGCCGACCCGGACGGTGAGCTTTACGAGCGCCATGAGCCTGAAACCCATCTGATCCCGCGGGCATTGATGGCGGCTGCCGCAAGGCTGCCGCAACTGGATGTCTTCGGGGCGGATTACGACACCAGCGACGGCACCTGCATTCGCGATTACATCCATGTCAGCGATCTGGCCGATGCCCATGTGGCTGCCGTCAATTATCTTGCCGAGGGCGGAGAGACGCTGCGCGTCAATCTCGGTTCCGGCCACGGTACATCGGTCGGCGATATCATCCGGGCGATCCACCGCGTAACGGGGCAGGAAGTTCCGGTCCATTTCGGCGCAAGGCGCGCCGGCGATCCGCCAGCCCTGTTTGCGGATATCAAACGTGCGGAAGAGACGCTCGGCTTTATCCCGAAGCGTTCGGATATCGACACCATCATCCGGACGGCAGGTCCCGGTTTCGGACTGGAGGTGCGGTCATGAAAGCCCATTCCACCCCTTCCGTTCCATCGGCCCGGGCAGTCGCAGTCGCCAGCGATTTGCGGATGCTGCCGGTCTTTGCCGGCTGGAACCGCACGGCTTATCTTCTCGGCATTGGCGGCTGGCTGGTGACGCTCGCTTATTTCTGGATCTGGTGGCTCGATCGCGATCGCGTCATCGACTGGCCCTATTATACCGTCGTTACGATGACGCTCGCGTGGATCACGCTTCTGCCATCCTATTTCATCTTCATCTTTCTGAACGCGAAGGTTGTCGACCGGCGCTCCCCTCTGCCACGGGGCAGGGTGGCGATGGTCGTCACCAAGGCGCCGTCGGAACCTTTCGCGGTGGTGCAGAAGACGCTGCTGGCCATGCTCGAACAGAAGGGCCTGGAATTCGACGTCTGGCTCGCGGATGAGGCTCCGGATGCGGAAACGCTGAAATGGTGTGGCGCGCACGGCGTTTTCGTTTCCACCCGACAGGGGGTTGCGGAGTATCATCGCAAGACCTGGCCGCGGCGCACACGCTGCAAGGAAGGCAATCTCGCTTATTTCTACGATCACTACGGCTACGAGCGTTATGATTTCGTCGCCCAGTTCGATGCGGATCATGTGCCGGAACCGGATTATCTGCGCGAGATCGTCCGTCCCTTTGCCGATCCGAAGGTTGGATATGTTTCGGCCCCGAGCATCTGCGACGCCAATGCCGGTGAAAGCTGGGCCGCGCGCGGCAGGCTTTATGCCGAGGCGAGCCTGCATGGCGCGCTGCAACTGGGTTACAATAATGGCTGGGCGCCTCTCTGCATCGGCTCGCATTATGCCGTGCGCACGAAAGCCCTGCGGGAAGTCGGCGGCCTTGGGCCGGAGCTTGCCGAGGATCATTCCACCACGCTTCTGATGAACGCCGGCGGCTGGCGCGGCGTTCACGCCGTCAACGCCATCGCCCATGGCGACGGGCCGGTGACCTTTGCCGACCTCATCGTGCAGGAATTCCAGTGGTCGCGCAGCCTGATGACCATTCTGCTGCAATATTCAAGGCACTACGTGCCGAAGCTGCCGCCGCGGCTGAAGTTCCAGTTCCTGTTTTCGCAGCTCTGGTATCCGCTGTTCTCGGGCTTCATGGCGCTGATGTTCGTGCTTCCCGCCGTTGCGCTGATACGCGGCGATGTGCTGGTCAACGCATCCTATCCGGCGTTTCTGGCGCATTTCCTGCCGGTTTCGCTGATCATGATCGTGTTTGCCTTCTTCTGGCGATCAACGGGTGCATTCCGCCCGCATGATGCGAAGCTCTTCAGCTGGGAGGCCATGGTATTTCTGTTCCTGCGCTGGCCCTGGTCGCTGATGGGCGTGCTGGCGGCGATACGTGACACGATCCGTGGCGATTTCGTCGATTTCCGCATCACCCCCAAGGGCACGCAGGCAAAACCGCCGCTGCCGCTGAGGGTTGTCGCGCCTTACATTCTTCTGGCGGCGCTCAGCCTCGTGGCCATGGTTCTGGCGCCGCGGGAAAACGGGGCGGAGGGCTTCTTCGTCTTCGCCGCCATCAATGTGGCGATCTATGCGGGCCTTTCGGTATTTCTGCTCATCCGCCATGCGATGGAAAACGGCTTGCCAAAGCTGCCGGCATTGCGCGGGGGAGCGACCGCCGCCGCCTGTTCGTTGCTGCTGGTGGCGGGCAGTGCCGTACAGCTCAGCTCCCATGCGATCGGCGGGCTGGAGGCCCTGTCGCACGGGCAGTCCTATGTCAGTTTTACCGAAACGCGGTTCACGGTCGCCGGGGCGGGCGTGGAAGGTGCGAGATCGGTGCGTCTGAAACTGCGCATTACCGTACCGGGACTGCGCGGACCGCAGGAAATGCAGGCGGAACCCATCGTGGCGCCGCCGCCGGCGGTGGCGACCGGAGAGATCATGCTGGCCGACAATAGGGTCGGACAATGAAGGAGGAGGCTGTGATGAAAACAACAATAAGCAAATGCGGATTCTCCGCTTTCGTACTCTGTCTTGCGGTGGTCGTGCCAAGCGCGGTCCACGCTGCAGGCGGCACGAAGACGCCGAAACCGCTCAGAACCAGCGAAGTCGTGGACATGTACTTCGACAAGACCTGGAAATGGGAAACGGGCGGTGGACGCTTCATCGCCCAAGACCGCAAATTCATCGCCGCAACGGAAGAAAAGGGCAAGAAGTCCATCGGTGAAGGCCGCTGGACCGTCGATGCCAACGGCACCCTGTGCATGCGCGCCACCTGGAAAAGCGCGGCAGGAAACGGCAAGGCCGATACCTGCTTCGACCATGGCCGCATAGGCAAGGTGCTCTACCAGCGCAAGCAGGGCGGGCCATGGTACGTGTTCCGGCACAACCCGCCACGCCCTGGCGATGAATTCCTCAAGCTCGTCCGCAAGGACGATGTCACGCCGCAGATCGCCGCTTACGACAAGGCGATGACGGCAACAAGGTAGGGAGTAAGGTGTCATGCAGATAACAAGAAGAAAACTTCTGTTCGCAGGTGGTGCCGCCGCAGCCTTTACCGCCGGCATGTATCCGGTGCTCAAGCTCGACGCACAGGGTGTCGCCCCTATGACGTCGACGGGCATGAAGACACTTGCCGACAAAAGACCGACATTGCATGCGGACGGCATCCGTTTCGGTGCCTACGATCCGCACGGCGATTTCACGGCCCAGATCGGGGTGGCGTCGGAACATCTGTTCCTGCCCTGGGAAGACGTGGATCTCGACAGTCTCGCACTTGCGGATGCCTACGCTCTGGAGCGCAAGCGCAACGTGCTGATCACGGTAGAACCCTGGTCCTGGGACGTTAATTGGCGGCTCACCTCCGACGAGTTGCGCCGCAAGGTGATGAGAGGCGACTATGACCAGAACATGCAGGCGATCGCCGCACGCATGTCGGCGATGAAAAGTCCGCTGATCCTGCGCTGGGGACAGGAAATGGAAGACACGTCCGGCCGCTTCTCGTGGTCGGGCTGGAACCCGCGTGACTACATCACGGCGTATAAACGCATGGTGGACATGACCCGCAAGGCGGTTCCCAGCGTCAAGGTGATGTGGTCACCGAAAGGTTTGGACGGTCTGCAGGCCTACTACCCAGGTGACAGCTACGCCGATCTGGTCGGCCTCTCGGTCTTCGGTCTCGAGGAATACGACAAGATCGAATATGGCGGACCGAAGACCTTCACAGATCTGCTGCGCAAGGGCTATGGACTTGTCGAAACCTTCAACAAGCCGGTCTGGGTTGCCGAACTGGGTTATGAAGGCGGCGATTCCTATGTTCGTCCGTGGATGAATGATGTGACGCTGAAACAGGCGGATTTTCCGAAGCTGGAAGAGGTCGTCTATTTCAACGACAAGGATGTTCATGCCTGGCCGCACAATCTCGGCAGACCGGACTGGCGCGTCGTGCGCCCGGCCAAGGCCTGATCGACGCCGAAAACCGGCGAGCGGCGATGCCGCTCGCCGGCGGTCCGATATTAGCTGGCCGTCGCCAGCACAGCCTCGGCTTCATATATGGCGCAGACGATGTGATAAAACGTGCTTGCCGGCGCCGGTTCGTCGAGCATCGGCCTGTCGGCCGGCCATTTGTCGAACCACAGGCCCTTGACCGGCGTGTCGAGGAAAGGCTGCAGCGCGCCGATGGCGCTGAGACCGGAGGCGAGGTAACGCTGACGCTCCTCGCCGCTTGTGACGCTCGCAAGCCGCACCGAAGCCTTCAGCCATTCCGTCTGCGGCCATAACCGCGCCAGCCCGTCATGCACCGAAAAATCGTCGTAGAGGCTCATCACCGCCACCTTGCGGCGCGGGCAGATGCCGTAGGCCTCGCCGATCTCGAACAGCCGTTTTGCCTTGCCGATCGCATCATCGTTTCCACGCAGGCTGCCCCAGCGCACCAGAAGCCAGGCCCATTCGAACTGGTGGCCCGGCTCCATGATCCGGCCTTTGTCGCTGTCATGCGGTGTCCAGTCATGGGCGAAGAATTCGCGCAAGCCGCCATTGCCGCCATCGATGAAGCGGTTAAGCGCAAGATCGGCGATCTCGTCGGCCAGCGCCGACCACGGGCCGTCCGGGTCCTGCACCTCCCAGGCCAGCATCGCCTCGAAGAGATGCATGTGCGGATTGGAGCAGAGCGGCGTGCGCGGCGGGTTCGCTTCCTCGAAGCCGGCGACTGGATGTTTGTAGTCGCGTTCTAGGATGGCAAGGATATCCAGCGCCCGGCCGCGCATCTCGTCCCGGCGCTCGGGAAGGCTCTCGGCCGCCTGTGCGGCGGCAAACAGCGCAAAGGCCTGATTGTAGAGATCGAAGGAGGGATCGATCAGCCGGCCGGTCTGGTCGGCAAGGTTGCCGTAAAGGCCGTTTTCAAGGCGATAGACCTTTTCGAACCAGGAAAGCCCTTGCAGGAGCGCGTCTTTCCACGGCCCCTGCCAGCCGTGCTGGCCGGCGGCGGCGAAACAATAGGCCTGGCGCGGCTGCACGCGGGCGCGGCGGTCATCGGAAAAAACCGGTTTCGCATCCTGGCCGAGACGTTCGTAAAAGCCGCCATCCGGCCGCGCCGAACCCGCCTCCCACCACAGGGGCAGGGCGTCCTCATCCAGCCATTTGCGTAATCTTCCGATCTCTTCGGCAAGCGTCTGCGCGATGCTCGGAAATGGCAATGTCATGCGTCAACTCTCTGTTTTTACAGTTGAATAAAAAGCGGACCAATAAAAATACGTCATTATGGGGGCAAGTAGACCATGGGACATATTGCGCTGCAACCGTAAAATTATCGACCTGACAGGAAGCCAACCCCCGGCAGCGCGATTGGTTCCACCTTCTTCCATGGCGAACATCGGGCGGCAATGGTGATTCGCTAGCCATAAAGTGTCAGAAATTACAACGCAAATTTGAGATTGCTTATTCGTAGTCCTCACGTATTTCGTAACAATGGTCTGGTCATTAGTGATTCGGTCTCCTTTTAACCTGGGCGGCGTTGGGGAAATAAAGGGGCGTAAGGCAGTGAATTTTTCTGCCTATACTTCATTGCTGTTCTCCATTGCGGTTCTGTCGGGCTGCAATACTCCCGCGGGCGTTCGGTCCTTCGGGGGACCCCAGATGCTGTCCCCTTCCGAGGCGCTGGTTTTCCCGCCGCCCGGTGGCCCCGAAATCGTGACCGTGGTCAACCGCACCTATTCCAACGCCGTGGCGCAGCAGGTCATCTTGCGCTCCGAGGCCGCTACGCCCGGGCAGAATTACATCAAGGCGGAGTTTTTCGGTCCGCAACAGGCCGGCGATACCGGTGGCGACGCCCTGGCTTTTTCGGGTTTCAGGGCATCTTCCGTCGCGCGGGAAATCCGCGCCGAGTTTCCGGGCGAAAACATCGCCATGTCGGCAAATTACCTGCAGAACGGTTATGGCGCGTTCTCCTATGCCGCCGGCAGCGGCCGTGGCGACGATACCTGCCTTTATGGCTGGCAGGACATACGCTCGCCGGAAAGCATGCGGCAGGATTTCCGCAATCTCGGACGCATCAAGGTGCGGCTGCGCCTTTGCCAGTCGGGCGCCAGCGTCGAGCGGCTGCTGGCGGTTATGTATAATTACACAATCACCGGCACCTATGCCTCGCCCAGCTGGAACCCTTACGGCACGCCGCAGGCGGTGGATAAAAATCTCGGACGGCCGGGCCATCCGGTCTATCCCATAAAAGCGGATGAGGTGCCAATGCGGCCCGGCGGCGAGGTGACCGCGAGCGTGCCGCCCCGGCCCGTTCGTCGCACGGCTGCCGTTGCACCGCCCGCCCAGCCGGAACCGCAGCCGCTTCCACCCGTTGCTGCAGTCAGTATCCCGTCGCCCGCATCGGCTGGCGCACCCCTCCAGCCTGCAAGGCCCACGGTGGCGGGCAGGCGCCTGGATGCTGTGCCGGCGGCTAGCGGCGGGCAACCGTCGCAGGTCCCTCAGGTATCCATTCCGTCACCCGCATGTCTGTCCGGTTCGGGGGTGGCGTCAGGATGCAGGTGATCGCCGGAACCAGCGGGAAAGAGCACGCCAAGGCGCAGATCGCAAAAATTCCGGGCCGAAATTCCGGGTGGGGAAGACAACGGAAAGTTTCTGGATGAGCAAGGCCATCACAATCATTGTCTGGTTACTTGTGTCGCTTTGCGTTCTGGCCATCGTCACGATGCCGGTCAGCCTGCAGACGCATCTGGTCGCCACGGCGATTTCGCTCATTCTGCTGGCGACGATCAAGAGCTTCAATGGGCAGGGGGCCTGGCGTCTGGTAGCGCTCGGTTTCGGCACGGCCATCGTGCTGCGCTATGTCTACTGGCGCACCACCAGCACGCTGCCGCCCGTCAACCAGCTCGAGAACTTTATTCCCGGCTTTCTGCTTTATCTGGCGGAAATGTACAGCGTCGTGATGCTGGCGCTCAGCCTCGTCATCGTGTCGATGCCGCTGCCGTCGCGCAAGACGAGGCCCGGTTCACCCGATTACCGGCCGACGGTCGACGTCTTCGTGCCGAGCTATAACGAGGATGCGGAGCTTCTCGCCAATACGCTCGCAGCGGCCAAGAACATGGATTATCCGGCCGACCGGTTCACCGTCTGGCTGCTGGACGATGGCGGCTCGGTGCAGAAGCGCAACGCCAGCAATATTGTCGAGGCGCAGGCGGCGCAGCGCCGTCACGAGGAGTTGAAGAAGCTCTGCGAGGACCTCGACGTGCGTTATCTGACGCGCGAGCGCAACGTCCACGCCAAGGCCGGAAATCTCAATAACGGGCTTGCCCATTCGACCGGCGAGCTCGTGACCGTGTTCGACGCCGACCACGCGCCCGCCCGCGACTTCCTTCTGGAAACGGTTGGCTATTTCGAAGAGGACCCGCGGCTCTTTCTGGTGCAGACGCCGCATTTCTTCGTCAATCCCGATCCCATCGAGCGCAATCTGCGCACCTTCGAGACGATGCCGAGCGAAAACGAGATGTTTTACGGCATCATCCAGCGCGGCCTCGACAAGTGGAACGGTGCCTTCTTCTGCGGCTCGGCCGCCGTGCTGCGGCGCGAGGCGTTGCAGGATACCGAAGGTTTCAGCGGCGTCAGCATCACGGAAGATTGCGAAACGGCGCTGGCGCTGCATTCGCGCGGCTGGAACAGCATCTATGTCGACAAGCCGTTGATCGCCGGGTTGCAGCCGGCCACCTTCGCAAGCTTCATCGGCCAGCGCAGCCGCTGGGCGCAGGGTATGATGCAGATACTGATCTTCCGCCAGCCCCTTTTCCGGCGCGGTCTCTCGTTTACGCAGCGCCTCTGCTACATGTCGTCGACGCTGTTCTGGCTGTTTCCGTTCCCGCGCACCATCTTCCTGTTCGCACCGCTGTTCTACCTGTTCTTCGACCTGCAGATTTTCGTGGCCTCGGGCGGCGAGTTTTTGGCCTATACGGCGGCCTATATGCTCGTGAACCTGATGATGCAGAACTATCTCTATGGCAGTTTCCGCTGGCCATGGATTTCGGAACTTTACGAATATGTGCAGACGGTTCACCTCCTGCCCGCCGTCGTTTCGGTGATTTTCAATCCCGGCAAGCCCACCTTCAAGGTGACGGCGAAGGATGAATCCATTGCCGAGGCGCGGCTTTCAGAAATCAGCCGGCCGTTCTTCGTCATTTTCGCGCTGCTGCTGGTGGCGATGGCCTTTGCCGCCTGGCGCATCTACAGCGAGCCTTACAAGGCGGATGTCACGCTCGTGGTGGGCGGCTGGAACCTGCTCAATCTCATCTTTGCGGGCTGTGCGCTCGGTGTCGTCTCCGAGCGCGGCGACAAGTCGGCGTCGCGGCGCATCACAGTCAAACGGCGTTGCGAAGTCAAGCTCGAGGGTAGCGACGCCTGGGTGCCGGCTTCCATCGATAACGTCTCGGTGCATGGCCTGCTGATCAATCTCTTCGACAGCGCGACAAACATCGAAAAAGGCGCGACGGCAATCGTCAAGGTCAAGCCGCACAGCGAGGGCGTGCCGGAAACCATGCCTGTCAACGTGGTGCGAACGGTGAAGGGCGAGGGTTTCGTGTCGATCGGCTGTACCTTCTCGCCGCAACGCGCTGTCGATCACCGCCTGATCGCGGACCTGATCTTCGCCAATTCGGAACAGTGGAGCGAATTCCAGCGGGTGCGCCGCAAGAACCCCGGCCTTATCCGTGGTACGGCCATCTTTCTGGCCATATCGCTCTTTCAGACGCAGCGCGGCCTTTATTATCTGGTCCGAACGCTTCGGCCTGCTCCCAGAGACGCCAAACCTGTCGGAGCGGTAAAATGACCGGCCGTAAACCCATCCGGGATTCTCTGGCAATGTTGATATGGGGGGCCGTCGCCACGGGGGCGATGGCGCAGTCCTCCCCCTTCGACATGTCGCCGGAACGGCCCGCCCAGACGGCTCCGACACCCGTGCCGCCGTCCGCCGTTGCGCCTGCCGCGCCGCGTCAGCAGCCACCTGCCCAGATGCCGGTCCAAATTCCGGCCCAGGCGCCGGTCCAGACGCCGTCTCAGCCATCCGTCCCGCCGCCATTTGCGGTTCAGCCCGCGCCGCAGCCGCAACGGCGCCCAGTCGTTCCGTTGCCGCCGCCGGTTGCGGCTCCTCCGCGTCAGGACGGCGCAAGACCTCTTCCGGCAACGGCTCCGTCGCTCAACGCCGACAGCCGCCGCCGATACATCCTGCCCTATGAAAAGCTCAGCCTTTCCGGGGAGATGGACAGGCGGCAATGGAGCATCTATCTGACGCCGGAGCAGGTGAGCGCCGCCGTTTCGCTCAATATCGGTTATCAGAACGCTATCGTGGTTGCGCCGGAAAGCTCGAATTTTCAGGTCAGCCTGAACAATGTCGCGCTGGATCCGGCGCGTATCGAAGCGCCCGACAGCGAGGGCAATGTCTCCTTGAAGATCCCGCCCGGCGTCTTGCAGGTCGGCTCCAATGTCGTGAGACTGGGCGTGCAGCAGCGCCACAGGACCGATTGCACGATCCAGTCCACCTACGATCTGTGGACCGATATAGACCCTGCCAATACCTATATCGGCTTTAATGCGGATGTCGCCGGAAGCTTTGCCAATATCGACGATATTCAGGCAACCGGGCCGGATGGCAAGGCGATGACATCGATCGAGATTGTCGCACCGGCGCTCGGCAATCCGGCATTTGCGGATTCCCTCCTGCGTCTTTCACAGGCGCTGGCGCTCAGAACCCAGATGCCGAACCAGACGATCCGTTTCGTGGCGGCTCCTTCCGCTGAACGCAAGGCGGGCACACTGACGGTCTTCGTCGGCACCGCCCGCGAGATTGCCGGCATCGCCGGAACGCTGCCCCCCGAGGCTTCAGCGGGCGCTTTCGCCGGCTTTGGCGCCGCCGCGCCGGGCGGTCTTTCACCGCTTTTCGTCAGCGGCCCCACCCCGCAGGCGGTGCAGGCGGCAATTGAGACGCTGTTTTCGTCGATATCGCGCACACCCGGTGCGCAGAGAACGACTTTTTCGACCCGAAGCTGGCATGCGCCGGATGTGCCGCTCGTCATGTCGGATCGCCGTATCGCGCTTTCCGAACTTGGTTTCGAAAGCACCGAATTTGGCGGCCGGCGTTTCCGCAACGAATTTTACGTCGGCATGCCAGCCGATTTTTATGCGTCCGCCTATGGTGAGGCGTCGCTTCTCCTCGATGCCGCCTATTCGTCGCAGGTATTGCCGGGCAGCCACGTCGATATCTACGTCAATGACCAGATCGCCTCGACCGTGCCGATTTCCAACAATGGCGGCGGCATTTTCCGGCATCTGCCGATCAATGTGACGATGCGTCATTTTAAGCCCGGGCCGAACAAGGTGACCATCGAGGCAGTGTTGATGACGGCGCAGGATCAGGCCTGTGCCCCCGGCGCGCCCGCCAGCACCACGCCGCGTTTTGCATTGTTCGACACGTCGGAACTTCATATTCCGGACTATGCGCAGATCGGCCGAAAGCCGGATCTTGCCGCTATGGCGGGGGCCGGACAGCCCTATCGGACCGGCGGAGCGCCTGTTGCCCTGTCGCTCGACCGTTTCGACACCGACACCATGTCTGCGGCAGCCACGCTTATCAGCCGGCTGGCAAGCGTGGCGGGGCATCCCATCGACATCGAGACTGTCGCCTCGCCGCTGGTGATCGGCGATCGCGACGCGCTGTTCGTCGGCACGATTTCGCAATTCCCGCAGGCATTGATCGGCCAGTTCAATCTCGTTCCTTCGAGCCAGATATCCTGGAAAATGGGAACCGGCGTTCAGCCGCCCGCCCAGAGCAGCGAGACCCTTTTCAACGACTGGCGCGAGCGGGTGGACGGCGGTGTCTGGGAGGGGCAGGTGTCTTCTCTCGAGGAATGGATGAAGCGGAATTTCGACCTGAGTTCGGATACGCTGCGCTTCCTGCCGGCCGCCGAGCAGCTCTATGCGCCGCCAGGCAATGTCTCCTTCATGATTGCCCAGGGACTTAGCCCCTCCGGCGAAGGGGTGTGGACGCTTGCCACTGCGCCGACGTCCGCCGAACTTCTTGACGGCATGGCTGCGATGACGCGGGAAAACCGCTGGCGCGGCGTCACGGGACGTGTTGCCGCTTACGATGCCGCTGCCGAAAAGCTTGAAACGGTGGAGGTGGAGCGACCGTATTTTTACGTCACGCGGGCGTTTTCCCTTTCCAACTGGAGGCTGGTCGCCGCCAACTGGCTGTCGTCCAACGTTCTTTCCTATTCGCTGGCGTTCATCGGTTTCGTATCTCTCCTCGGCCTCGCCACTTTCACGATGCTGCGCATGATGGGACGGCATCGATGAAGAACGGGATCTCGAAACTGGCCGGCATTTTCTTCCTGTCCATGATGACGGTGATTGCAGGTATTTCCGTCAGCCGCGCCGCTTCGGTTTCGCCGGAGGCGTGGTCCGCCTATAAAGGCGTTTTTCTCGATCCCGGCGGCCGCGTCATCGATACCGGCAACGGCAATATCAGCCATAGCGAAGGCCAGGGCTATGGCATGTGGCTTGCCGTGCTTGCCGACAACCTGTCCGACTTCGAACTGATCTGGAGTTTCACGCGCACCGAACTTTTGGTGCGTGACGACGGGCTTTCCGCCTGGAAATGGGATCCGCGCACCAGACCACATGTAACCGATATCAACAACGCCACGGATGGCGATATTCTGATCGCCTATGCGCTGGCGCTGGCGGCCGGGCAATGGAACCGGCAGGATTATGCCGAAGCATCCGCGGCCATCGCATCCGCCATTCTCAAGAAGACGGTGGTGCAACGCGGCGGGCGAACGCTGCTTCTGCCGGCGGCCAGCGGTTTCGACGAGGATGACCGGGAGGATGGGCCAGTGGTCAATCCTTCCTATCTGATTTTCGAGGCCTTTCCGGTGCTCGATCTTGTTGCGCCATCGCCGCTTTGGAAAGCGCTTGCCGATGACGGTGTGGCGCAGATCGGCACATTCGCTTTCAGCGATAGAAAACTGCCGGCCGACTGGGTATCGGTGAAGACGAAGCCGCAGCCGGCATCGGGCTTCCCGCCGGAATTCGGCTATAATGCGGTGCGCATACCGCTTTACCTCGCAAGGGCGAATATGGGCTCGCCGGAGCTGCTCGCCCGGCTGAAAGGCGGCATGACGCTGGAAAGCGGCGCTGCCGGAATCTTCGATCTGAAGAACGGAGCGGTCAAGGATGTCCTGTCCGATCCCGGTTATCGCATCATTCCGGCGCTTGCGGCCTGTATCGGCGGCGGGCCGGCCGTTTCCGCCGAACTTAAAAACTTCCAGCCAACACTTTATTATCCTTCCACATTGCATCTTCTGGCATTGTCGTTTCTGGCAAGGAATAACGGGGAATGCCGATGAACAAGCCACTGTCGACCTCGGCTCTCATTCTGCTTCTGATAGCGCTCGCCGCCTTTCACTGGCGCGACAGCATTCTCGGGCGGGTGTCGGACGTGCATACCTCGGCGGTCGGCGACAACCGGGCGGTACAGCGTGTTTTGCCGACGGCGGCCAATCCGGCGCAGATCAACGCTTTCGTCAAGAGCCGTGAAATGGCGCAGGTAACGCAGCCCGCGACACCGCCGGTCACTGTGCCGGCGACCGACCCCTTGCCGGTGACACAGGCTGGCGGGCAGGCGCCGCAAACACAGACGGCGCAGACGCCGGCCCCCCGTGCTACCCAGCCTGCATCGGCCGATATGCCCGAGGTCGATCTGAGTGCGTTGCGCTATTTCGCGGCGAGGGGCGATACGCAGCGTCTTCAGGCCGAAATCGCGCGCCTGCGCACGCTTTATCCCAACTGGACGCCGCCTGCCGATCCTCTCGCCATTCCCGAAAACGGCGATCCTCGGCTCGACGCCATGTGGCAACTTTATACCGACGGCCGTTATGCCGAAGTGAGGAAGGCGATTGCCGACCGCCAGCAGGCGGAGCCCGGCTGGCAGCCGCCCGACAATCTGACGGGCATGCTTGCCCTTGCCGAAGCGCGCCAGCGGCTCGTCAATGCTTCCGATCTCAAGCAATATGCGACAGTGGTGGATACGGCCGCCAATAATCCCGGCCTGCTGACCTGCGGCGAGGTCGATGTGCTGTGGCGGGTTGCCGATGCCTTCGCCAATACCGACCGGATGGGACGGGCGCGCGACGCCTATCTCTACATCCTCAACAATTGCACGGTCGCCAGCGACAGGCTCGCCACCGTGCAGAAGGCATCCGCGCTTTTGCCGGCGGAAATGATGGACGAACTGCTGGCCAAGGAAAAACCGGGCGCCGACGGTCAGCTGGAATTCGAACCGGTCAAGAACGATCTTGCCCGTCAGTTCGTGGCCAAGGCAGGGGAGAAAGAGGGCGTTGCCGTTCCTTCGGCCTATGTAATGCGGCTTCAGCGGCTTGCCGAGACCGACAAGCTTGCAAGCGACGCCCTCCTGCTCGGCTGGTACAATATCCGGCAGAAGAACATGACGGAGGCGGAAAAATGGTTCCGCAAGGCGCGGGAAGAGGAAGACAGCGCATCGGCCTCGCAGGGGCTGGCGCTGGCGCTGATTGACCGTAACGAGCCGCGTGAGGCCGAGGACGTCATGTATAAATGGCGCAAGGCATCCGACGATGCGCTTGCGACATATCTCGCCGCAACGGCCAATCTTCTCGCGCTGGAGCCGCCGGTCGTTCTGCCGCCGGAGGTGCTGCAACGTATCGCCGCCGAAACGGTGGCGCGCAAGGATGCGGCGACGGCGCAGCAATTCGGCTGGTACTCACTTGCCTTCCGGCAGACGCCGCTTGCTTTGCAATGGTTCAGTACGGCCCTTGGCTGGAAACCCGATGATGAGCCGTCAGCCTACGGTATGGCGGTCAGCTATCACGATCTTCGCAATCTCGCCGGCCTGCGTGGCATCCAGCAGCAATGGGGAGGCCGTTCGCAACGTATCGCCGATGTGGGAACGGCGCGCATGGTGGACCAGTCCGGGCAGGCGGTTGCTCCCATAACCGCGCCGCCGGTTATCGCACAGGTGACGGCGCCGCCCGTGCAGACCAGTGCACCGCAGGGTGAGACGGCGGTGGTCTACAACCCACCTGTCGTCCAGCAGCCTGAGCCTTCGCGCAAGCAGGCGCGCCGCCCCGCGCAGGTGCAAAGGGAAACCAGCGCCGCATCGCGCCCGCGTTCCTGCGCGGCCTATCCCGATCCGCAACGTCTGCCGCCACAGCAGGCGCTCGATCTCGGCTGGTGCCTGATGGAGACGAACCGGCCGGCGGAGGCTCTCAAAGCTTTCGAATCCGCAATTGAAAGCGGTCAGTCCAATGTCAAAAGCGATGCAGCCTACGGCCAGAGCCTTGCCTATCTGCGCATGGGCTTGACGGACCATGCAGCCGTCTCGGCGACGAAATCGCGTATGGATCGCCCACGCGCGACGGAGCTGCAGGTTTCGATCCTTGCCGATCGAGCGGTTTCCGCGTTCGGGTCGAAGCGATATGCCGAAACGCTTCTTCTGCTGGACCAGCGGGCGCGGCTGGCGGATGAGCGCACGGACCTGATGGTGCTGCGCGGTTATTCCTACCTCGCCATGCGCCGTTATGGTGAGGCCGCCCAGATTTTCGAAAGCCTGACGGCTATCGGAAACAAGGATGGCATCCGGGGGCTGGCTGCGGTGCGTGCCGCCCGGCCGAGCAACGGTCCCCAGGGCGGCTGACGGGCGGCTGATCGCGGCTGGATATAGCCGCTGCCGTTGCTATTTCGCGTCGGTGAGGTTGCGGATGATGCGCATGAAGATGCGCGCGCCAATGCCGATCAACGCATCCGGAAAGTCGTAGTCCGGATTGTGCAGGTTGGGATAATCCCGACCGGCGCCGAGAAAGAACATCGCCGATGACGAAACGGCGCGAAAGCGGCCGAAATCCTCGGAAGCCCGCATGGGCAGACCCTCCGAACCGTGGGAGATTTTCTCCTCGTCCAGCGCTCGCCGGATATGCCCGACCGCGTCAGGCGCATTTTCGCAATGCAGGAAAATATCGTCATAGGTGATGTCGAGCGTCAACTGCTGTTCGTCCGCCACCTTTCTAGCCAGAGTTTCCGCAGCCTCGCAGAGTTTTTCCATCCGGTCGTCGGTCAGTGTCCGGAGTGTCGCCCAGATTTCAGCATCGGCTGGGGAAATGCCGAAGGCGGCTTCGCCCATCACGGCATGGGTGATCGTCACCATCGAAAAATCGGGCTCTGGCGGGAAACCGGAGCCCAGTTCGGCCAAGGCCGGCATCAGCCGGGATATTGCCCGCATCGGGGAAATGCCGTGTTCGGGCGAAGACGCATGCGCCGTCTTGCCGGAAAGGTGGATTTTGATGCCGCGCGACGCGCAGTTGACCGGTCCCTCCACCACGCTGACATGGCCGAAAGGCAGGCCAGGCAGGTTATGGAGCGAAAAGGAATAATCCGGCTTTATCTGCCCAAAACGCCGGTCGGCGAGGACGGCGGCGGCGCCCGCGCCAGTTTCTTCCGCCGGCTGGTACAGAAGGATGACGCGGCCTGTCGCGGGCCGCTGCCGGGAAAGGCCAAGCGCCAGCGCCGTCAGGATGGTGGAATGACCGTCGTGGCCGCAAAGATGGCCCTTGCCGTCGGTGCCGGAGCGGTGTTCGGCGTCACTCTTTTCGTGAATGGGCAGGGCATCGAGTTCCGAACGGATCAGGATCGCCGGGCCGCTTTTGCCGCTGTCATAGACCGCAGCCACGCCGTGGCCGCCGAGATCGGCGAAAAGCTGGTCGGGCTGCGCCTGATCGAGGAAAGCGCGGATGCGCCGCGCCGTTTCCTTCTCCTCGCCGGAAATTTCCGGATGACGGTGAAGATCATGGCGAAGCTCAATGAGATCGAGCATGTCCTTGTTGGTCAGAAACATCAAAAATCCTTGCAAGTCGTCAGGCCGGTTTTTCCTGCCGCAACTTACAGGGCGTAGCCTTTAATGCAAAACCTTTGGCGGGTGCCAGCGTTTGCCCGCCGCTTTCGGCTTGATGGCGAGCGTGACGACATCGGCTGGCAGCGGAACCTTGGCTTTTGCCAGTTCCAGCCGGGCAAGGGCTGCACGGGCCTTCTCCGCATATTCCAGATGCGCCGCATCGTCCGAATGATAGTGCTGCAGTCTGTCGAGGATTTCCGCACCTTCCATCGTTCTTTCGACGGCAATCAGCGCTACGGCGCATTTGTAAAGCGCCTCCCGGTGGAAGGGCGCGCGATTGGTCACCTGGCGGAAGGCCTCGGATGCCTCATGGTAATGCTGCTGCGCCAGCCGGGCCTCGCCGATACGCAGCCACAGGACGACGGGTTCCTGCCCGGCGGCCAGGAGGCTGAGAAAGGCGATTTCGGCCTCCCGGAATTCGCCCCGGTCGAACAACAGATTGGCGAGCCCGAATTGCGCGCCGAGATGGTCAGGTGCCGCAGTCAGCACCTGTGCGAAGGCAATATTGGCGGCTGCCTTCTGACCGGTCTTATAGAGTTTGAGGGCCTGTTCGTAGACAAACCGGATGCTGCGCGGGTGAAGCGTGCCGCCGAGATTGTCGCCCGAGCGGGTGCGGAACAGCGTGCAGCTCAGCTTCTGCTCCTCCGGCCCGAAGAAATATTTGTAAGGCTCGTTGCCGCGCAGGAAATCATAGGTTTTGAAACCCTGCTCGATTGCCCTGCGAATACAATGGCCATGCAGCACGAGGCCGGGGGAAGGGGTCTTCCAGTTCTCGTCGCGGCCGGTGATGTAGAACAGCACCGATTTCTTCTGGCGGTCGATGATATTGGCGAGCGCGCCGAGCGGCTGGTCGCCGAACCAGAGCACCGGCACTTCCAGATCGCCACGGATATAGACATCCATCAGCATCTGCCGTGTCGCGCCGATCAGGAGTTCCGTGCGTTCCTTGCCCTTGTGCGGCGCCCAGCGGATGCGCCAGAAATCGAACAGAATGTCCATATCCCGCTTGATTGTTTCCCTCGTTGCAAAGGTGATGCGATATTCGTCGCCGCCCTCCACTTTTCTCAGGAAACGCCTCAGCTTCTGCCGGGTCTGGCTGCTCATATGGCTGTCGAGATAGCCGTCGAAGGTCTCCGGCAGGGCCACCACCGGGCAGATGCAATTGTTGATGTTGTAGGGGTTGGTCGGCATGTTGTCGCGAAACATGACGAGCGGGCCCTGAAGTGCGCGGATCATCGCCTCGCGGCGTTCCGGCGGGCCGGAAAGATAATCGAGCTTCAGCTCGGTCCAGTTCTGCTGGCGTATATAGGAACAGAAACCGGCGACTGCGTGATTTTCATAGTCTGGCAGGGTGATGAAACCCGTGTAATCCGCCGCCGCATTGCCGGCCATGACGATGCTGTCGTGGAAGCGTCCGGTTTTCTTGTCCGGTTCGGTGACGATGCGCAGCGGGAAAAACGCCACATAGGGCGAGCCTTCCGCCCGTTCGCGCAGCGCAAGAATGAACCAGCGCCTGCGGCGCGGCATATAATCCCTCAGCCACCCCCAGGAGAGGAAATGCCGGGCATGGGGATCGGCCATGAACACCGCATCCCAGTTTTCGCGGATCGCCTCGAAGCCGGCGTCCGTGTCGATGATATCGATGCGCATTCGTCCCCCTCCCAATACTGATCACACATTCGGGAGGCTTCATTTTATGGGTAAACGGTCGGCTTCAAATATTCCGTTCGGGTGAAAGCCGTGCATCAAATGGGATTAGCCCGTCGCCGATCCGCCATCGCTGCGCCGCGACAAAAAAGACCTTGTCAGCCGGTGGCAGCGCTCTAACATGCGGGGCTGAATGCGCGGCCGGCTCAACGGTCCGCATGGCACAGGAGTTCTCACATGGCTGTTCCTTATATGCTTCTGACCGGCGCAAGCCGCGGAATAGGGCACGCCACCGTCAAGCTGTTTCAGGAAAAGGGCTGGAGAATTCTCACCGTATCGCGGCAACCTTTCTCCGAGGAATGCCGTTGGCCGTCGGCGCGGGAGAGCCACATTCAGGCCGATCTGGAGGACCTGTCCCGCATTGACGATCTGGCGGACGAGGTGCGTTCACGCCTGCCGGAGGGAAAGCTTGCGGCGCTTGTCAACAATGCCGGAATTTCGCCGAAGGGTGAGGGCGGTAGCCGTCTCGGTGTCATGGATACGACGGCGGAAATCTGGACGCGGGTGCTGAACGTCAATCTCGTTTCGACGGCGCTGCTCGCCCGCACGCTTTTGCCCGAACTGGAAGCGGCAAAAGGCTCCATCGTCAACGTTACATCGATTGTCGGCTCACGGGTGCATCCTTTTGCCGGCGTGGCCTATGCCACGTCGAAGGCGGCGCTCGCGGCGCTGACGCGGGAACTAGCGCATGAGTTCGGCCCGCGCGGCGTGCGCGCCAATGCGATTGCGCCGGGCGAGATCAACACCGCCATCCTCTCCCCCGGAACGGCGGAACTGGTGGAAGCCCAGGTGCCGCTCGGGCGGCTCGGCACCACGGCCGAGGTGGCGCAGACCATCTATTTCCTGTGCTCGGAGCAGTCGAGCTACATCAACGGCGCGGAAATTCACATCAATGGCGGCCAGCACGTCTGACACGCCGAGCATCAACCGAAAATGGAGCCTTCATCGATGACCATCCTGCCGAATTCCGTCGAGGCACGCGATATCGCCTATCAGATGCATCCGAACGTCAATCTGCGCAAATTCGAAAAGACCGGCGGTCTGGTGATCGAGAGCGGCGAGGGCATCTATGTCACCGATAGCAGCGGCAAGCGCTATATCGAGGCGATGGCGGGGCTGTGGTCGGTGGCGCTCGGCTTCGGTGAACAGCGGCTGGTGGAAGCGGCGACGAAGCAGATGCAGAAGCTGCCCTATTACCACACCTTTTCCTACAAGACGCACGGCCCGTCGGTCGATCTGGCCGAGCTGCTGATCGAGCTTTCACCGGTGCCGATGTCCAAGGTGCATTTCACCTCCTCCGGCTCCGAGGCCAACGATCTGGTCGCCAAGATGGTCTGGTATCGCTCCAATGCGCTGGGCAGACGCGACAAGAAGAAGATCATCGGCCGCATCAAGGGGTATCATGGTGTGACGATTGCCTCGGCCTCGATCACCGGCCTGCCGCGTAACCATGAAAGTTTCGACCTGCCGCTGGACCGCATGTTGCATACGGCCTGCCCTTCCTATGTGCATTTTGGAAAGGAAGGGGAAAGCGAGGCGGATTTCACCGCGCGTATCCTGAAGGAGCTGGAGGATCTGATCCTCCGCGAAGGCCCGGAAACCATTGCCGCTTTCTGGGGCGAGCCGGTAATGGGCGCCGGCGGCGTGCTCCTGCCGCCGGAAGGTTATTGGGCGGGCGTACAGGCGATCCTGAAGAAATACGATATTCTGCTTGTGGTGGATGAGGTGATCTGCGGTTTCGGCCGAACCGGCAAAATGTTCGCCTGCGAGACCTATGGCATCAAGCCGGATGTGCTTGTCGTCTCCAAGCAGATTTCGTCGTCCTATATGCCGCTTTCGGCAATCATCATGAATGACAATTTCTACCAGCCGATTGCCGATGAATCCGACCGTATCGGCTCCTTCGGCCATGGTTACACCGCCTCCGGCCATCCCGTCGCGACGGCTGTGGGGCTGGAAAACCTGAAGATCATTCAGGAGCGCGATCTGGTCGGCAATGTCGCCCGGCTGGAAGGCAAGTTTCTCGATCATCTGAAGGCGCTGGCCGATCATCCGCTCATTCATTCCTCGCGCGGTATCGGCCTGATCGGCGCGCTGGAGGTGAAACCGTGGGAGGGCATGAAGCCGGGCGATACCACGCTCGCCCTTGCCGCCGCCATCGAGGAAGAGGGTGTCATCACCCGGCCTATCGGCGAATCCATCTGCTTCTGCCCGCCGCTTATCATTACGGCCGAACAGCTGGACGAGCTGTTTGCCGGCGTGAAGCGTGGTCTCGACAAGGTTGCGGCTGCCCGAGGCTGACGACTCCAGCGATTGTGCCGGCCGGTTTATCCGGCCGGCCTATCCCCGATAGGCCACAAGCACCGCGCCGCAGGCGATCAGCACCACGCCGAGCCAGTTGGGCAAAGACAGCCTTTCGCCCAGAAACAGCACCGCAAAGACGGCGACAAACACGACGCTCAGTTTGTCGATAGGCGCGACGCGGGCGGCGTCGCCGAGTTTAAGCGCCCGGAAATAACATATCCACGATGCCCCGGTCGCCAGACCGGAGAGCACGAGGAACACCCAGGTTTTACCCGAGATGGTGGAAGGCTGCTGCCAGTTGCCGGTGATGTAAACCATCAGGCCGGCGGCGGCGAGAATGACGACGGTGCGGATGAGAGTGGCGAAATCGGAATTGATATTTTCGACGCCGATCTTCGCAAAGATGGCGGTCAAAGCCGCAAAGGCCGCCGATAGCAGCGCCCAGAATTGCCAGGCCAGAAACAGGTTCTTCATGCCGCCACTCCGCTTATCGCATTGGTTACGCTTCGGCTCTATCGCATCTTCCGGCCGATAAAAACCCCATTGGGTGGGTGCGAGCCTGAACAATGAAAGCCCGGCGCATCCAGTCGATGCGCCGGGCTTTCCATATGTGCCTGCCCGGAGAAACCGGGACAGGCCGGACCTTGGGAGGTCTTATTATTCGGCGGGCTGCACCGAAGCCGGAAGCTGATCCACATCGGCGATGCCGGTGAACTCTTCCTGGCCGCTCAGCACGCGGGCGAGCTGATCCTGATCCAGTTCGCCTTCCCAGCGGGCGACGACGATGGTGGCGACCGCATTGCCGACGAAGTTGGTGAGCGCACGGCATTCCGACATGAAGCGGTCGATGCCGAGGATCAGCGCCATGCCGGCAACCGGAACCGAAGGCACAACAGAGAGGGTTGCCGCGAGCGTGATGAAGCCCGCGCCGGTGATGCCGGCGGCACCCTTGGAGGAGAGCATGGCCACGAGCAGCAGCAGGATCTGCTCGCCGAAGGACAGGTGGATACCGGTCGCCTGCGCGATGAAGAGGGCTGCCAGCGTCATGTAGATGTTGGTGCCATCAAGGTTGAAGGAATAACCGGTGGGGATGACGAGGCCGACGACGGAGCGCTTGCAGCCGGCCTTTTCCATCTTGCTCATCAGGCCCGGCAGGGCGGCTTCGGAAGACGACGTGCCGAGAACCAGAAGCAGTTCTTCCTTGATGTAGCGGATGAGCGCGACGATGGAGAAGCCGTTGTAACGGCATACCGCACCGAGAACCACGAACACGAACAGGAAGGACGTGACGTAGAAGGTGCCGATCAGCATCGCGAGGTTGGTGACGGACGAGATGCCGTATTTGCCGATGGTGAAGGCCATGGCGCCGAAAGCGCCGATGGGGGCGGCCTTCATCAGGATCGCGACCAGCTTGAAGATCGG
This sequence comes from Agrobacterium sp. 22-221-1, assembly GCF_053522445.1. NCBI lineage: Bacteria > Pseudomonadati > Pseudomonadota > Alphaproteobacteria > Hyphomicrobiales > Rhizobiaceae > Agrobacterium > Agrobacterium sp. 22-221-1. Next base: position 284,199 of record NZ_JBNWCL010000002.1, on the reverse strand, counting down.
ATACATCAGGGCGTGCATGAAATCGGTGACGGGCTTGCCCTTTTCGCCGACGATGCCGAGCGCGATACCGAACAGAACCGAGAAGAACAGCACCTGCAGGATATCGCCGCTGGCGAAAGCGCCGACGATAGTGGTCGGGATGATGTTCATCAGGAAGCCGGTGATGGTCTGCTCATGGGCCTTGTCGGCGTAGGTCGCGACGGCCTTGGCATCCAGCGTGGCCGGATCGATGTTCATGCCGGCGCCCGGCTGCACGGTGTTGGCGACGATGAGGCCAACGATGAGCGCGAGCGTGGAGAATACGAGGAAGTAGATCATGGCCTTGCCGGCCACGCGGCCCACCTTCTTCATGTCGTTCATGCCGGCGATGCCGGTTGCGACGGTGAGGAAGATGACGGGAGCGATGATCATCTTGACGAGGCGGATGAAGCCGTCGCCGAGCGGCTTCAGCTGTTCGCCGAAGGCCGGATAGAAATGGCCGAGCGCGATACCGGCGATGATGGCCACCAGAACCTGGAAATACAGGTGCTTGTAGAATGGCTGCTTGGCGTGGCCTGCGGCCACGGCTGTCGTATCGATCATGTTTTTTCCTCCTCGGCCTCACCCTGCCTTTATTGGCCTCCCGGGATCGCCGTGACGTTGACGGCTTCGCGCCGATTGCGGAGTCATGTGCAATACGCATGCCAGACTTGCTTATTTGGTGTAACTGGCTGATTTCAAAAGTAGTTTTTATTGGCGCTTCATCGGCCGACATGCATTTGTGCGGAATTCCGGACAAAATCTCTTGCGGTCTGTGTGTAAATCCGCACAATTGTCGCATGACCTATCAGGATCAGGCATCTCATTCCCATGCGAAGCGGCGGGCGCAATGGCTGGCGCTGGCGGGCCTGTGGCTGCTCGTCAGTCTTGGCGTTCTGCTGGTGGCCGATGAGTTCGCCCGCAATCAGGCGCTGCGCATGGCCGGTTCCGAAGCCGCTACGGATGCCGAACTGAAGATTGCGCTCCTGAATGTCGCGCTGGAGCGGCCGCGCGCCATTCCGCTTGTCCTCTCCGGAGATCCCGATCTTGCCGCCGCGCTGGATGGCGGCGGTGCTCCTGCCCTCGACCGGTTGAACCGCAAGCTGGAGGGGCTGATTGAAGGCACACAATCCTCGGTGATCTATGTGACCGGGCCGACCGGATTGACCATCGCGTCGAGCAACTGGCGGCAGGACGACAGCTTTGTCGGCTCCAATTATGCTTTCCGCGAATATTTCCAGGCGGCGATGAAGACAGGCATGTCCGAACATTATGCTCTCGGCAATGTCAGCCGTCGGCCGGGTCTTTATATCTCCCGCCGCATCGATGCCGCCGATGGGCGGCCGCTTGGCGTCGTCATTGCCAAGGTCGAGTTCAATCGGCTGGAGACAGACTGGAACATCGGCGGCAAGCCGGTCTATGTGGTCGACAGAAACGGCGTCGTGCTGATGACCAGCGTGCCGGAATGGCGCTTCAAGACTGTTGCGCCGATCGATGAGGCGCGGCGGAAAATCATTTCCGAGAGCCTGCAATTCGGCAATGAGGCGCTTTCAACGCTGCCGTTTCGCGCGGCGCGGCGCGCGAGCGAGGGTGTTCCGCTCATTCATGTCGATGAGCCGGGGAGGGAACGCGGCGATTATCTGCGGCTGGAAGTGCCGGTGCCAACCACTTCATGGACGCTGCACTATCTCCAACCGGTCGCGCCGGCGCTGAACGCGGCCATCCGCGAGGGCAGGGTGGTGGCGCTGGCGACGCTGATGCCGCTGATGGCGCTGTCGGCCCTGTGGCTCTGGCGCAGGCACAAAGCGCTCAAGGAAAAGGAAGAGGAGCAGCGCGCCCGCGCTGAGCTGGAAATGAAGGTGCAGGAGCGGACCCGCGATCTGACCAAGACCCGCGATCATCTGCAGGCCGAAATCGCCCTGCATGAAAAGACCTCGGGCGAGTTGCGTAATGTGCAGCACGAACTGGTGCAGGCCAACCGCCTTTCCATTCTGGGGCAGGTGGCGGCGGGCGTGGCGCACGAAATCAACCAGCCAGTCGCGACGATCCGCGCCTTTGCCGACAATGCCCGCACGCTACTGAAGCGCGACCGCATGTCCGAGGCCAACGAAAATCTCGAAAACATCGCGGCACTGACCGAGCGCATCGGCACGATTACCGGCGACCTGAAGATATTGGCGCGCAAGGGCCGCACCGCCGCCGAGCCTGTCAGTGTCCGACTGGTTATCGAAGGTGCGGTCATGCTGTTGCGCAGCCGCTTCTCCGGGCAGATGGATGCGCTGGATATCGTGTTGCCGGATCAGGACCTGAAAGTGCTCGGCAGCCGTATCCGGCTGGAGCAGATCCTCATCAATCTTCTGCAAAACGCGCTGGAAGCCACGGAAGAGACCGGGGCGGCCCGTGTCGAAGTTCGGGTGCGCGAGGAAGGCGACATGGTCGTGCTTTCCGTCAGCGACAATGGCACGGGCATTGCCGAAGCCATCCGCGCCCAGCTTTTTTCGCCCTTCAATACCTCCAAGGAAAGCGGCCTCGGCCTCGGTCTCGTCATCTCCAACGATATTGCTTCGGATTATGGCGGGCGTATCGAGGTGGCGAGCAGCAAGGCGGGCACATGTTTTTCCGTATTTCTGAAGCGAGCATGACATGAGGGTGGATGGAACCATATTCCTGGTGGACGACGACTCCCAGCTGCGCAAGGCGATGGTGCAGACGCTGGAACTCGATGGATTGCCGGTCACGTCGTTTTCCCGCGCAGAACAGGCGCTTGCGGCCTTGAACGAGGATTTCGACGGCGTCGTCATCACCGATGTGCGCATGCCCGGCATGACCGGGCTCGAATTTTTCGACCATGTCCGCAAGATCGATGCTGATCTGCCGGTTATCCTCATCACCGGCCATGGCGATGTGCCGATGGCGGTCGATGCGCTTCACAATGGCGCCTATGATTTCATCGCCAAGCCATTTCCCGCTGAACGCATGGTGGAAAGCGCCCGCCGGGCGCTGGAAAAACGCCGCCTCGTGCTGGAAAACCGGGCGCTTCGCCGGGCGGCGGGACAGGCTGAGGACGATCTGCCGCTGATCGGCCAGACGCCCGCCATGGAGCGCCTGCGCACCACGCTGCGGCACATTGCCGATACGGATGTGGATGTACTGGTGGCGGGCGAGACGGGCAGCGGCAAGGAAGTGGTGGCGACGGCCCTTCACCGCTGGAGCAAGAAACGCTCAAAGGGTAATTTCGTGGCGTTGAATTGCGGGGCGCTGCCGGAAACGGTGATCGAGAGCGAGCTTTTCGGCCATGAGCCGGGGGCTTTCACCGGCGCGCAGAAAAAGCGCGTCGGCCGCATCGAACATTCGAGCGGCGGCACCCTGTTTCTGGACGAGATCGAAAGCATGCCTCTTGCGGTGCAGGTGAAGATGCTGCGTGTGCTGGAAATGCGCGAGGTCTCGCCGCTTGGGTCGAATGAGGAGCGGCCGGTCGATATTCGCGTGGTCGCGGCGGCCAAGGTCGATCTTGGCGATCCGTCCGAGCGCGGCACGTTTCGCGAGGACCTCTATTACCGGCTGAATGTGGTGACGCTGTCCATTCCGCCGCTGCGCGAACGCAAGGCGGATATTCCGCTCTTGTTTTCCCATTTCGTCACCAAGGCCGCCAACCGTTTTAACATGGCGGTGCCGCAGATCAGCGCCGGCATTTCCCGCCGCCTCAATGACCACGACTGGCCGGGCAATGTGCGCGAACTCGGGCATTTCGCCGAAAGAGTAGTGCTGGGGCTGGAGACGGAACCAGCGGAGCCGCCCGCATTACGATCCGTGATACCCGCCTCCGGCACCTTGCCGGAACGCATGGACGAGATCGAGGCGCGCATCATCCGCGAAACGCTGGAACAATCGAATGGCGACGTGGCCGAAACGATTGCCACCCTCGGCATCGCCCGCAAGACCTTTTACGACAAGCTGCAGCGCCACGGCATCAACCGGGCGGATTATGTGAAGAACGGTGTGGCGTGAAATGGTGCAAGGCGGGACTTATGGCGACGGCCTAGACTCTTGATCGTCATGCTCGGGCCTGTCCCGAGCATCTGCAACTTTTGATTTTACGGACGCGAGTGGATCCTCGGCACAGGGCCGAGGATGACGCAGAGTTCGGGGCGGCTCTCACTGAAAAGCCGCAGACTTTTCCGTCTGCGGCCTGACAATAACAGCTACAAGTGTGCTCAATGGCTGGCGGATCAACCCGCTACGCAGAAATGGCGCTGGCCGTCATAATCCGTATAGGTGCCGGTGCGGGTGTTGAAGCTCCGGTAACGCTGCGAGCAATAGTCGTACCAGGCGTTTGTCCAGGGCTCGATGGTGCGATAGGTGCGGCGCTGGTTGTAGACCGGGCGGCTGTCGTAAACCGGCTGGGCGCGATAGACAGGCGCGGGGCGGTAAATCGGCTGCGGTGCTGCGCGATAATAACGGTAATCCGGCTCTTCATCGACATAGCTCGGCTCGTCGACATAGACGCGCTCGTCGTAGGCTGGAGCCGGACGCGACATTGCGGAGCCGACGGCGACACCGGCGGCAAGGCCGAGCACGCCACCCAGAATGGCAGCATCGCGACGGTCGCGGCGGTCCCAGTCGCCAGCGGATGCGCTGTTGAAGGGCACAATGGTGGCGGCGGCGAGGGCGACAGCCAGAACGGTTTTAGCTGCAAAGGACGACATGGTGTGTTCTTCCATCCAGGTGGCAGGGCGCTGCCAGTTGCAAATTCGATGGTTAAGGAAATACAGCCCGGCTGCTGAACGGGCGCTGAATGAATTGTGGCAGACCGGCGGCGGCCCGCAATTCCTGTTTGCGCGCGACGCACTTCGCGCTAGAACTCAAGAACAAACAGGACGCACCGATGAGCCTTTCCCAGATAACCGTCAATTCCGACACCTCGCATGAAGACCGTGCCCAGGCCATTCGCGATACGCTGCGTGACGCCATTGTCGACCGGCGGCTGGCGCCAGGAACCAAACTGTCGGAATCGGAAGTGGGAACGCTGTTCGATGTCAGCCGCACGGTGGTGCGCGCCGCACTTCAGATGCTGGCCTATGAGGGGTTGGTGAAGGCCGAACGCAACCGGGGCGCCTTCGTCTCCAATCCCACGCCGGATGAAGCGCGGCAGGTGTTCGCGTCGCGCCGGCTGATCGAACCCGGCGTCGTGGATGCCGCAATCGAAAAAATCACGCCGGCGGCGGTGAAGCGGCTGCGTGAGCATCTGGTGCAGGAAAGCCGCCACCAGCATGAGCGCGGCCCGAGCGCCAGACGCGCGGAAATCAAGGCATCGGGCGATTTCCACCTGATGCTGGCCTCGCTTGCCGGCAACGCCATTCTGGAAAAATTCATGGACGAGCTGGTCGCCCGCTCGTCGCTGGTCATTGCGCTTTACGGCCGCTCGGGTGTTTCAAGCTGCGGCCACAACGATCACGCCGATCTCCTGGACGCGCTTGAGGTGAAAGATACGGCAAAGGCGCGTGCGCTGATGTTGCAGCATCTCGACCATATCGAGGCCGATCTCGACCTGCGCATGATGGAAGGTCTGGCGCTGAAGGATGCACTGGCGCTCTGATTGACCGCCATCCCCGTCCCGGGACGGGAATGGCGGGTTGATTGCGTGTCAGGCGGCGTAACGGCTGATCGCCAGATCGTGCGTGTCGATCTCCGGCTTGTTGCCGCTGATGAGATCGGCAAGCACCCGGGCGGAGCCGCAGGACATGGTCCAGCCAAGCGTGCCGTGGCCGGTGTTGAGATAAAGATTGCTGTAGCGGGTGGCGCCGATGACAGGCGTGCCGTCCGGCGTCATCGGGCGCAGGCCGCACCAGAATTTCGCCTGGGTCTGGTCGCCCGCGCCGCCGAACAGGTCTTCCACCGAGTGGGCCAGCGTTTCCTGGCGAGCGGCGGGCAAATCCTTGCTGAAACCGGCGATTTCCGCCATGCCGCCGGCGCGAATGCGTGAGCCGAGCCGGGTAATCGCCACCTTGAACGTCTCGTCCATGACCGTGGAAACGGGTGCGCGCTCCTCTTTCACGATCGGAACCGTAATGGAGTAACCCTTGACAGGGTAAACCGGCAGCGTAAGGCCAAGCTGGCGCACGAACTGCGGCGAATAGCTGCCGAGTGCCGCCACGAAAATATCGGCCTCCACCAGCCCACGGGTGGTCTCCACAGCCTTGACGCGTCCTGCCTCGACGATGGGGCGCATGATGCCGGTATCGTAAAGGAAGGTAACGCCCGCCTCTTCGGCCATACGGGCAAGTTCTGTCGTGAACATGAAGCAGTCGCCGGTTTCATCGCCGGGCAGGCGCAGGCCACCGACGATCTTCTCCTTCGAAGGGGAAAGACCGGGTTCGATGGCGGCGCAGCCGTCGCGGTCGAGAATCTCGAAAGGCACGCCGCCTGCCGTCAGCACGTCGACATCCTTGCCGATGGCATCGAACTGCTTCTGGGTGCGGAACACCTCCAGCGTGCCCTGCATGCGCTGGTCATATTCGATGCCGGTCTCTTCGCGAAGCGCCATCAGGCAATCGCGGCTATATTCGGCAACGCGCACCATGCGGCTCTTGTTGATGGCGTAACGCGCCGAGGTGCAGTTGCGCAGCATCTGGCTCATCCAGCGCCATGCGGCCGGATCTGCCGTCGGGCGGATGATGAGAGGCGCGTGTTTCATGAACAGCCATTTCATCGCCTTGACCGGAATACCGGGGGCGGCCCATGGCGACGAATAGCCGGGCGAAACCTCGCCGGCATTGGCGAAGCTGGTTTCGAGCGCTGCGGCCGGCTGGCGGTCGATCACCGTCACCTTGTGTCCGGCTTTGGCCAGATACCAGGCGGAGGTCACGCCGACGACGCCGGCTCCGAGGATAGTGACGTTCATGATCGTCTCACTTGTGATTGACTGATGTTGAAGCGGCTGCCGGGGTTTCTCCCGGCTGAATATAATTACGACGATAACGGCGTCCGAGGCCGGTCAGGATTTCGTAGGCGATCGTGCCCGCATCCTCGGCAATGTCTTCCAGCGTCTGGTCCGGACCGATCATCTGCACAAGACTGCCCTGGGTCAATGTTCCCTCGGGCAGGGCGGATATGTCGAGAATGATGCTGTCCATCGAAACGCGGCCCGCAATCGGCAGGCGCACGCCGTTATACCACGCCGCGCCGCGATTGCTGAGCGAACGCGGCAGGCCGTCAGCGTAACCGGCGGCGATGGTCGCCAGACGCGTGGGCCCGGCGGCTTCGAACGAGCCGCCGTAACCGACCAGCGAACCGGCGGGAACGGTGCGGGTCTGGATGACGGCCAGATCGAGGCGAACGACCGGCTTCATCGGGTTGGGGCGTGCAACGGAGGGTGCGCCACCATAAAGTGCGATGCCAGGGCGCAGCAGGTGGTTGTGGTAATCATTACCCAGAAAGATGCCGCCGGAATTCGAAAAGCAGACGGGCGCTTCAGGAAAGGCAATGGCGGCTTTGCGCATCACCGCAAGCTGCGCGGCATTGGCGGCATGGTCCGGTTCGTCGGCGCAGGCGAGGTGGCTCATGACGAAGGCGATGTCGATACCATCGAGCAATTGCGGCCGGAAGGCGAGGATTTCGAGCTCTTCGGGAGAGAGGCCGAGACGGCACATGCCGGTATCGATCTGCACGGCGGCGGTGAGCGTCTTGCCAAGCTTTTTGGCGTGGGCCGACCATTGGGCGATTTGCTCCAGCGAATTCAGAACCGGGGTGACGGCCATGGCGGCGCAGGAGGTCTCATTGCCGGGCTGAAGACCGTTAAGGACGAAAATCCGCGCTTCTGCCGAAAGCCGCAGTCGCAACGCCAAGGCTTCATCGATATGGGCAACGAAGAAATTGCGGCAACCCGCCTCGAACAGGACTTGTGAGACGATATCCGCGCCGAGACCATATGCATCGGCCTTGACGACCGCTGCTGTCTGCGATGCGGGCGCCATGGCGGCAAGGGTCAGATAATTGTCGCGCAATGCGCCGAGATCGACGGTTAAATGGCCGCTTGCACCACCGGCGGCCTGCTGGCGGCTGATCTGCATGTCCATGGTCGTTCACCCTCATTTTTATCCCATGAGGGTATTGCAACGATTGTCGAATTTCTTGGCGATTGTTCGAAGAAAATGCGATATAATTCGCAATTGCGCAATTTTCTTTTGCAAATTGGAATCTTCTATGTCGTCACTCGATGCGACCGACCGCCACATCATCCGCCTGCTTCGGCTCAATGCCCGCATCAGCAATGCGAAACTGGCAGCAGAAGTCGGGCTTTCCGCATCCGCCTGCCTTCGCCGGGTCGATATTCTCGAGCGGGAAGGGATTATCAGGGGATATACGGCGCTGACCAGCGGCCTTGCCGGCGGCGAGGTGATTTCGGTTATCGTGCAGATCACGCTCGATCGCCAGACGGAGGATTTTCTCAACCGTTTCGAAAATGCGGTGCGGCGATATCCGGAAATCCGCGAATGTTATCTGATGACGGGCGGTTCGGATTATTTCCTGCGCTGCGAGGCGGAAAGTGCTGGGGATTTCGAGCGGATTCACAAGGAGATTCTGTCGAAGCTGCCGGGGGTTTCGCGTATTCATTCGAGTTTTGCGATCCGGAATGTGTTGGCGACGCCGAAGGCGAGGTAGTCGCATTTTACGAGCGGCGGAATATGCGGCCACCCCCCTCTGTCCTGCCGGACATCTCCCCCTCAAGGGGGGAGATCGGATGGAGCGCCCGCTCGTCCCCCTCGTAGCCATCTTATCAATAAAGTGACGTTGCTGAATGTGGTGGGCAAGCCACTTGTCGATCTCCCCCCTTGAGGGGGAGATGTCCGGCAGGACAGAGGGGGGTAAACCCCACACTCAACGCATTGATGTCACCCCCACCACCGATAAAAATGATGCACCGGCCCCCGCCCGTGCCCCACTGCAAGCCCCCGCCCGGCATCGAGCGCCCCATTCAGATAGTCCTTCGCAAGCCCAACCGCCTCCCGCAACTCACAACCCTTTGCAAGATGAGCCGTAATCGCTGCCGCCAGTGTGCAGCCGGTGCCGTGGTCGTTCTTCGTCTTCACCCGTGGCGCGGAAAGCGTCTGCATAGCGCCATCCGCAAACAGATAGTCCGTGCTCTCCGGCCCATCGCCATGGCCGCCCTTGATGAGCACGGCTTTCGCGCCCGCCTTCAGGATCAGCTCCGCCTGGCGGGCGATCTCTGTCTCCGTCTTCGCCAGCGAAGTGCCGGTCAACAGCGCCGCTTCCGGCAGGTTCGGCGTGACGATGGTGGCGAGCGGCAGCAAGTCGCGCCGCAATGTCTCGATGGCGTCTTCATGCAGCAGCCTGTCACCGGAGGTCGCGACCATGACCGGGTCCAGCACCACCGGCTGCGATTGCCGCCGAAGCCGTTCCGCAATGGCGGCGATGGTTTCGATCCGCGAGACCATGCCGATCTTCACCGCATTGACGGCGAGATCGGAGAATACCGCATCCATCTGCGCGATAATGGTCGCGACCGAAATATCCTCCACCGCCGTCACGCCTTTGGTGTTCTGGGCGGTGATGGCGGTGATGACGCTGGCGGCATAGGCGCCAAGCGCGGAGAAGGTCTTGATGTCCGCCTGAATACCCGCGCCGCCGCCGCTGTCGGAGCCGGCAATGGTCAATGCAATTGATGTCATGGCTGTCTCGCTTTCAGCGTGGCGTCAATTGCGGCGCGGAAGCCCTTGGTCGCGCTGGCAATATCGCCCGCGCGGAAAATGGCGGAAATCACCGCGACACCATCCGCGCCGGCGGCAATGACGGGTGGCACGCGGGCAAGATCGATGCCGGCGATAGCGCCGACCGGCATATCCGGCTTCCACGCCTTCAGCAGGGCGCGCAGCGTGGTAAAACCGTCGATACCGACCGGCTTGTCCGGATTGACCTTCGAAACGGTTTCGAACACGCCGCCAATGCAGGCGTAGTCGACGGGCATCGAGGCCGCCCGTTCGGCATCGGGGCGGTTCTTGACGGTGAGGCCGATGATCGCCTTTTCGCCGAGAATGCGCCTTGCGGTTTTGGCGTCCATGTCGTCGGCGCCGAGATGCACCCCGTCTGCGCCCGAGGCGAGGGCCACATCCACCCGGTCGTTGATGACCAGCGGCACGCCGGTGCCGGCGATGGCCTCGTGAATGGCGCGGGCGTTTTCGATCATCTCGCGCGTCGAGCCGTGCTTGTCGCGATATTGCAGAATGGTCGCGCCGTTGAGTGCGGCGGCCAGAGCAAGCTCCGGCAGGGGCGCAACATCGCCAAGGCTCGCATCGACCAGCGCATTGAGGCGGTAATCAACCTTGTTCATGCTCTATCCTTGCGTGATTTGTGATGTCCTCACCGGAAATTTCGGAAAGCGCATCCAGAAACGCCGGTTCGAAGGTGCCGGGGCCTCTTGCGTGCTTGGCTGCGAGTTCGGCGGAAACGCCGGTGACGGCAAGGGCGGAGGCCGCCGCCGTCAGCGCGTCTTTTTCCACTGCCATGAAGGCGGCGATGACGCCGCCCGAAAGGCACCCCGTTCCCGTCACCTTCGCCATCCACGGATGACCGTTGACGATCCTGACGCTGCGGGTGGCATCGCGCAGATGATCGACCGGCCCGGTCTCAATCCGTACAGCATCCGGCACGTCACCGATCAAGCTCATTTCGGCGCGATTGCCACGCACGATCGTCGGGGAAAGTGCGATGAGTTCGCGCGCGAATTCCAGACGCGACGGCGAATAGTCGCAATGCACAGGGTCGACGATCCACGGCTTGCCGGATGCATTGGCGATTTCGATCGCCAGCCGGATAACCTTGCGCCGCTCGGCATCCAGCGTGCCGAGATTGACGGTCAGCGCATCCGCCTTCGTCACGAAGCTCTCGATTTCCTCGAGCGAGGTGGTCATGGAGGGAATTCCGCCGACGACGGTGATGCCGTCTGCGGTGAATTTCTGCACCACGGTGTTCATCAGGCAATGTACGCGCGGGCGCGTTTTGCGCACGCGCTCCAGAATCTCGGCGGCGATTGCCGCTGTCGGAAAAGTCGTGGTCATGGCTGCTGCAGCTCCACGGCGATGTCGTCCGCCGCCGGCGCCTGCTTGATCAGCTGCATTTCCTGCATGAAAGCGCCGAAACGGGCATAGCGCGCGCGGTCGAGTGCAGCCGGGCGCTTGGCGAAGCGCGGCAGCGTGTCGAAGAAGGCCTGCTTGTTCAGCGCATCGTCAAGGTTCGGATAGGCCTTGATGAAAAGCTGCCAGGATTCCTGAGGATGATTGGTAATGAAGATCGCGGCTTGCTCCACGGCGGAGAGGAAACGCGGCAGCCGGCTGTCCTTTGCGAGATCGCGGTGGGTGACGAAGATCAGCTCGTCATAGGCCGGCACGCCGTGTTCCTCCGGGAAGAAGGAGCGGCCTTCATGTCCCTCGAGCCTCATCTGCGTCAGCTCGAAATTGCGGAAGCCGCCAAGCGTCGCATCCACCTTGCCGGCGATCAGGGACGGCGAGAGAGAGAAATTGACGTTGATGAGTTCGACATCGTCCTTCGTCAGGCCGTCCTTTTCCAGCATGCGCTTCAGCATCGCATCCTCGAAGCCGGAAACGGAAAAGCCGACCTTCTTGCCCTTCAGGTCCTTCAGGCTCTTGATCGGCCCGTCGGCCAGAACGGTGACAGTGTTGAGCGGGGTTTCGACCAGTGTACCGAAACGCACGAGCGGCAGGCCGGCATCGTGATCGAGATAGAGGTTCGGCTGGTAATGCACGCCGATATCGGCCTGTTTGGCCGAGACGAGGCGCGGCACGGCGGAGGGGTCTGCGGGCGGAACCAGTTCCACCTCCAGCCCCACATCGGCAAACAGGCCGCGTTCCCTGGCGATCACCATCGGCGCATGATCGGGGTTCACGAACCACTCGAGCAACACGGTCAGCTTGTCTGCCGCATGCGATTGCATGGGTGAAAGCACGCTTGCTGCCGCGACGACGAGGGAAAGAAGAGTTCGTTTCATGGTGCCGAAAGTCTCCGTAAAGATCTGAAAGGAATGGTGTGTTCTGTTTCCTTGGCCCAGGGGGCCATATTGGCGGTCGCCCGGTCGACGATGAGCCGCAGCAGCACCGCCATGATGGCGAGAATGGCCATGGCGGCGAACATGGTGTCGGTCTGCATGCGGGCATTGGACTGGATCATCACAAACCCAAGCCCGGCCGATGCGCCCACCCATTCGCCGATGACGGCGCCGAGCGGGGCAAGTGGCGCCGCCACCCTCAAGCCCGAAATCAGCGATGGCAACGCCAGCGGCACACGCAACCGGGTGAGGACCTGCCAGTGGCTCGCCTCAGTCAGCGAGGCGGCGTCAAGGATGGCGCGATCGGTGCGGTTGAGGCCATCCGTGAAAGCGGAGGCAACGGGGAAGAAGATGATGATCGCCGTCATGACCACTTTCGAAGCCATGCCGAAACCGAACCAGAGGACGAGGATGGGGGCGAGCACGAAAACCGGAAAGGCCTGCAGCACCAGCACCATCGGCCAGACGAGGCGGCCGAGGCGCGGGATGGCGGCAATCGTGAAAGCGACGAGAATGCCGGCGGCGATGCCCGCCGCAAGCCCGAGCGCCATTTCACCAAGCGTTACCAGTGCCTGCCCGAACAGGAAGCCCGGCTGGCGCCAGAAAGCGCCGGCAACATCGGCGGGCGATGGCAGGATATAGCGGGGCGGCGAAAACAGCCACGTTCCCGCCTGCCAGAAAACCAGCAGAAGACCGACACCGTTCAGCGCATGGGTGGCACGCATGAGCCGGACCTCAGACGCAGACGCACCGTGTGCGAAGGGCGGAAGGTTTCAGCATCATCATTCGTCTCCAGATGTGACAATCTCGGAGATCAGGCAAAGCGGAGAAGAGAAAGGGCAGCGCCTCTTGGCGCGACAGTTCCGTTCCTACGCCGGCATGACCCGGATCAGGTTCAAGGGTCCGGCTCATCGCCATCTCAGCACCGTTCGGTGCTCCCCTCGGAAGAGTTTGTTTTGTAGGTCAAGTTTCATAAATGTCAACGTCCCGCCAGCGATCCGTCGTCAGGCGTGATCGTGAATGCCTGAACGGGTTTGCGCTGATGCGCATCTCCAATTGGCGTATTAGTTATTGAGGAAATTAGATTTATCGAAAATTAGTTATCTCTTGAAACTGCCTTTCAATATTATTCGGCTAACTTTCCCTCCGGGGAAAGGTTCCGGGGGCGAATTTGAAGAACATCTGGCAGGATAAATCGGGAAATTTCGGCATTCTCAGCGCCCTGTTGATGGTGCCGCTGATCGGGGCGGCCGGCGTGGCACTCGATGTGACGCATGGCATGGCTGTCAAATCGGACCTGCAGATGGCGGCGGATGCCGCGGCGCTTGCAGTGGTTGCCGATACGTCGTCGAGCGTTCACAAGGCAAAGGAAATGTCGGGCGACGGTGTCATTTCGCTTGGCACTGATGAAGCCTCCGCATTTTTTGAAAGCAATGAGCGGGCCAATCCCGATTATAAGCTCCTGTCTCTTGATGTGTCGGTGATCAAACACGGTAACGCCATCGAATCCTCGGTCAGCTTCAAGGCATCGGTCGGCACGACGCTTTCACGGATACTCGGAGAGGATCTCATCACCGTTTCGGGCAAGGCGACCGCCAAATACGAGACGGAAACATTCAGCGACTTCTATGTCCTGCTGGATAACACCCCTTCGATGGGCGTTGGCGCGACGCCGACCGACGTTGCTACCATGGTTGCCAATACGAGCGACAAATGTGCTTTCGCCTGTCACATCGTGAAAAACGGGGTGGTCGATACAAACAGCTATTACTACAAAGCCAAAAGCCTCGGGGTCACTACACGCATCAATGTGGTGGCGCAGGCTACGGCAAGCCTGATGGATACGGCAAAGTCCACGCGGAAAAGCAGCAATCAATATCGCATGGCTGTCTATACCTTCGGAGAGAAGGCGGAAGATACGAAGCTGCTCGAAGTCGTTCCCCTGACCTCGGATCTGGCGACCGCGAAGAAAAAAGCGGGCGAAATCGATCTGATGTCCATTCCTTATCAGGGTTATAATAACGACCAGCAGACCGATTTCGACCGGGCGCTGACCCAGATTGGAGACAGGATCGGCTCTTCGGGCACCGGTGCGAGTTCGGCGAGCCCGGAGAAGATCGTTTTCTTCGTGTCAGATGGCGTCGGCGACAGCTACAAGCCATCCTCCTGTACCAAAAAAACGACCAGCGGCCGCTGTCAGGAACCGATCGATATCAAATATTGCACGAAGCTGAAGGAAAAGGGTTTTCGCATCGCCGTGCTTTATACCACCTATCTGCCGCTGCCGACCAATGGCTGGTACAATAGCTGGATCGCGCCCTTTCAGCCGGAAATCGGCGCACGTATGCAGCAATGCGCTTCGCCGGGCCTGTTCTTCGAAGTCAGCCCGTCGCAGGGCATCAGCGATGCGATGACCGCCCTTTTCAAAAAGGCCATCACATCACCCCGCCTGACGGGGTGATGGCAGGGACGAACCCACTAGTTCAGCCGATGGTGCGAAGCTGTTCAAACAGCGAACGATGGCTGCTATCGGCACGATAGAACACCGCCGGCTCGCCGAGCGGCGCTTCGACGGTGACGTCCTGTCCGCCGGGATAATGCGCGCCGCTCCACAGGTGCACCCATTCACCGTCGCCCGGAAGATAGAGCGAGCGTTGCGTTTCGCCCGCTTTCCAGACGGGTGCGACAAGCATGTCCGCGCCGTAGAGATAGCAGTCCTGAATGGTATAGGTCTGCCAGTCATTCTCGTAGTGCAGGAAGAGCGGACGCTGCACCGGCAGGCCCGTCCTGGCCGCTTCCGCCGAGAGCGATTTCAGATAGGGGGCCAGCGCGACATAGATGGATGTCATGCGGGCGAAATGGGCAAGAACCGCCTCATCCTGATCGATCTGGAGATTGTCGCGCGGCCGGTTGCCCTCATGGGTACGCATGACCGGCGTGAAAGCGGCCATCTCCGTCCAGCGCATGATGAGCTCTGCGGTTCTGACATTGCCGAACAGGCTGGTGTAACCGCCAATATCGGAATGGTGATAGGCATTGCCCATGAGGCCGGAGGAGAGCGCCCCGCAGATGACGGTGACCAGACCGTCGTGACGGGAGAAGTCGACAGACTGGTCGCCGCCCCAGATGAGCGGGCAATGGGCCTGCACACCGGTGAAGCCGGCGCGCATGAAGAACAGCGCTTCGCCGGTCTTGCCGCGACTTTCGACGGCCTTGGCGTTGACCTCGGCCCAGAGCGTTGGCCAGGCATTGTGCATCAGCTTGGCGTCGACGCCATTGGAAAGCGTGATGTCGATCGGTAGATATTCGCCGAAATCTGCCATCCAGCCGGAAACGCCGAAATCGAGCATGTTCCTGCCGATGATCTCTTCGGCAAACCAGTCGGCCGCAGCCGGATTGGTGAAATCGACCACGCCGCAATCGAACTCGCCGAAATCCACCAGCGCCGTCTTACCCTCGGCGTCGGTGGCGAAATAACCGGCTTCTTCGGCAACCGGAAAGAGCGGGCCATCGACGCAGAGGTAGGGGTTCACATAACCCAGGAAGCGGATGCCCTGATCGGCAAGCTCGGCGATCTTCTGGCGCAGATGCGGATAACGCGTATCATTCGCCTGCCAGTCCCAGAACAGGCGCGCGCCGAAGGATGTCTGGCGCAGACCCACCCAGTCTTCGCACCAGAGGCCTGAAACCCTGGTGCCTGCCGCACGGATTTTCTCCAGCCGCGCAAAGGAGTTGACGCCGTCCTTTAACCCGATGATCGCGCCGCCATAGATCCATTCCGGCAGTTCCGGCTGGCGTCCGAACCGCAGCGACAGGGCGGAAACGATGTCGGTGAAATGATCGCCGGCGAAGAATTCGATCTTTTCGGGGATGGCCCAGATTTCGATCTCATGGAAATCGCCGTTGCGGAAATCGAAGACCGAATAGGCGCTTGTCTCCACATGGAGGGCGTATCTGCGCGACGACAGGTAAGTCGGCTGCGGGTAGTTGGTGTTGTAGTAATCACCACCCGCCTTGCCGCTCACATCGGCCTTGAAGGTGATCTCCGAGGTCTTGTCGCGGCCGACGCCGGGTTCAGAAGTCCAGAGCGGGAAACGCCGGCCGCGCATGTCGAAATAGGACATCTGCTCGCCGCCGCCCCAGACGTGCTCGCCCGTTTCCGCAACGATGCGCAGCCACAGGCGGTTGATGGTTTCATCCAGCGCCGTCAGCCTGATGGCGTTGCCGTCCAGCGTCAGGCGCAGGCGTGGAGCCTGTCCGGGTGCCGAGGAAAGCGTAACGCTGTCGCCATTCAACTCGGCGTGGCGCAGTGCGGTTCGCTCGATGACATAGTCTTCGATATCGAAATTGCCGCGATACATGTCCATCCGCTCCTTGCCGAAACCGGCGAAGAAGGCCGGGTTTTCGGGGGAATGGGAAAGGATGGTGCGGCCGCCGATGGCGAGTGCGAAGCCGTCTTTGGTCTTTTCGAAATGCATGACTGTACCTGTTTAGCCCTTGAGACCGCCGGCGGTGAGGCCGGAGACAACCCGTTCCTGAAAGATGACGATCAGGATGGCGACCGGCACGATACCTACCACCAGCGCCGCCGAAATGACCGGCCAGGGGAAGGCGAATTCACCCTGATAAAGCTGGATGCCAACGGGAAGCGTGCGGAGCGCCGGATTGGAATTGAAGGACAGCGCCAGCAGGAACTCATCCCAGGCATTCACGAAGGCAAGGATGCCGGCGGTGAAGACGCCCGGCGCGCAGAGCGGCACGACGACCTTGAACAGCGCGCCGATGCGGGTGCAGCCGTCGATCATGGCGGCGTTTTCGAGATCGCGCGGAATGCTTTCGAAGAAGGAGACCAGCATCAGCGTGCAGACCGGCAGCGAAAGCACCGTGTAGGGCAGGATCAGCGCCGTCCAGCTGTTGAGCAGGTTCAAGGCGCGCATGATTTCGAACAGCGGCACCAGAAGCGTGACAAGGGGGAAGGTGGAGACGGCGATGATGAGCGAAAGGATCAGCGCGCGATATTTGAGGTTCAGCCGCGCCAGCGCGTAAGCCGCCAGCACCGAAATCAGGATGGTGAGCGCGGTCGAAAGCAGCGCCACCATGAAGCTGTTGAACAGGAAGAGATGCAGCGGCTGGTCGGAAAAGGCCTGCATGTAATTGGCCAGCGTCGGCGCGTGCGGAAACCAGGTGATCGGCTTGACCGTCAGTTCCGCTTCGGTCTTCAGCGAGGTGAAAAGGATCCAGATCGCCGGAAACAGGCCGTTGACCAGAAGAATGGAGGCCGCGATGAAGCGCAGCGGCTTGCCGGAAAAGAAGGAGGACAGACCGGAATTCGCAACGGTGCTCATGGGATCAGTCCTTCGTCCTGATGATGCGGAGATAAACGGCAGTAACGCACATGGAGAGGGCAAACATCATGACCGCCAAGGCCGAACCGTAACCGAGATCGAGGAAGGAAACGGTGTTCTGGTGGATATACATGGCAAGCGTCGTGGTGGATGTGCCGGGGCCGCCGCCGGTCATCATGTAAGGAATATCAAAAGTCTGCAGCGCCGTGATCGTGCGGAAGATGAGGGCGACGACAATCGAGGGTTTGAGAAGCGGCAGGGTGATTTCGAAGAACTGCCGGATTTTGCCGGCGCCATCCACATCCGCCGCCTCGTAGAGCGAACGCGGAATGGTCTGCAGGCCGGCGAGGATCATCAGCGCCATGAAGGAGGATGTCTTCCAGATGATCGTCAGGCAGATGGCCGCAAAAGCCCAGTTCGGTGAATTGAACCAGATGATGCCTTCGAATCCGAAACGGTTCAGCACATCGTTGACGACGCCATATTCGTAATGGAAGAACCATGCGAAGATGAGACCGGCGAAAGACAACGGCAGCGCCCATGGGATCAGCAGCGAAAGCCGCATCGGCCACTGCATGGAAAAAGGCAGGTTGGCGAGCAGCGCGAGGCCAAGGCCCATGATGAGCGCGCCGGGCACGGTGATCAGCGTGATCAGCACCGTATTCCAGGTCGTTTCCCAGAAGATCGGGTCGTCGAACATCGCCGTATAGTTTTCAAAGCCGATGAATTCCGCCGGCAGGCCGGATGTCAGCGACAGGCTGAAAAACGAGGTGTAGACGAGCCGCGCCACCGGATAGACGATGATGAGCGACAGCAGGATCGCCGCCGGTGCCAGCAGAAGCACGGCCAGCGGCCGGTCGCCGAGATCGAGCCACCGCGTCCAGCGCGGCTGCGGTTTCTCGTCCACCCGAACCATGGTTCTTTCCGGCATTGTCACGTCTGCCACTCCCGCAACTGGATTCACGTCGTCGTCTCCCGATCGGACCGGTTCTTATCCGGCCCGTTTATCGCGCCCTTCAGGCGGCTTTATTCCTGTCAGTCGAAGCGGCCGGAAAGGGCATGGCAGGCATGCCGCTTTCCGGCCCAAAGCTTAGCGCAGAACGCGCCGCAGACGGCTTTCCATCTGCTTTGCGCCATCCTCCGGCGTCATGACGCCGGCAAGCACGCCGTTGACGGTGGTGCGGATCGTCTCGCTGACCTCGTTGTAACGCGGCGTCACGGGGCGGGCCTTGGCGGTCTCGACGACGGGCAGGGCATCCGCGAACCACGGGATCGCCTTGGTCACATCCGCATCCTTGTAGAGAGCGGCATAGGTCGGCAGCAGCGTGGCATTGATGGCCATGAACTTCGAAACATCCTGACCGGAGAGATATTCCACAAGCTTCTTGGCTTCCTCCTGCTGCTTGGAATAGGCCGAAACACCGAATTCCCAGCCGCCGAGGCAGGTCGTCTGCTCGCCGCCCTTGACGGCCGGCAGGCGGGCGACGCCAACCTTGTCATTCACCTGCGATTCCTTGCCCTGGAAATGAGTCCAGGCGTAGGACCAGTTGACGGCGAAGAGCACCTTGCCGGCTTGGAATTCCTTGCGGGTGTCGTCGGTCGCCACTTCGGAAATATTCTTCTTGGAAATGCCTTCATCGACAAAGCTCTTCCAGAGCTTCAGCGAATCCACGGCTGCCTGATTATCGAAGTTCAGCTTGCCGTTTTCGACCAGCGACTTGCCTTCGCTCCAATAGGGCAGGAGGAAGGTGCAGACCGCGCCTTCGATCGCCTTGCCCTGGAAGGACAGGCCCTGAAGCTCGGGATTCTTTTCGCCTTCCATCACCTTCTTGGAGGCTTCCTTCAGCTCGTCCCAGGTGGTTGGCGGCTTGATGCCGTATTTGTCGAGCAGGTCCTTGCGGTAATAAAGGAACATGGAATCGGCAAAGGCAGGCAGCGCCACGATCTTGCCGTCCACGGTGTTGGCTTCCGCATAGGTCGGCAGATAGGCGGACATGTCCTTGCCGGAAAAATCGCTGGTCCAGCCAGCCGTGGCGAATTGCGCCGGGCGGATGACGTCGAGCATCAGCACGTCAAGGCTCGAATCCTTGGCCGACATCACTGTGTTGAGATATTGCGCCTGCATTTCCGAGGTGTTGCCGCCGGTCTCGATGACCACCTTCACACCCGGCGTCTTGGCCTCATATTGATCCAGCGCCTTGCGCCAGACATCGGGCTGATGCTGGCTGGAAACGAAGATCTTCAGTTCGGCATCGGCAAAGGCCTGTCCCGAAAAGGCGAGCATGGTTGCGCAGAGCGTTGCACCCATGAGGGCTTTGCCCCGGATAGATTTGCCCCCGATAGCTTTGAATGTCATGTGTTCCTCCCGTTATTAAATACTTGGCCGCAGCGTTTCTCGCCCGGCAATCAGTGGATCGAGCGTTCCGTTGCTGCATCGAAAAGATGGACCTTGGACGGATCGACGCCGATCTTCAGTTCCTCATTCGGCGCAGGCCGCAGATGCGGCGGCATGCGTGCGGTCAGCGCCGCATCGCCAAGGCTGAAATGGACGAGCGTGTCCGAGCCCAGCGGTTCCACCACCTGCACCTTGACCGCAAGCTGCGTGTCGAAGCCCTCGACGGGGCCGAAATGTTCCGGACGAATGCCGACGATGACTTCACGCCCGTCGAGCCCCGTTTCGCGGGATGACCGGATTGCGGCCATCGGCAAGGAATTGCCGTCAGAAAATGCCAGCCGGTCGCCGCTCACCTTTGCGCGGGCGAAATTCATCGCCGGAGCGCCGACGAAACCGCCGACGAAGACGCTTTCCGGACGGTTATAGACCTCGTCCGGCGTGCCGACCTGCTCGATATCGCCGCCGCGCAGGATGACGATACGGTCCGCCAGCGTCATGGCCTCCACCTGATCGTGGGTAACGTAGATGATGGTCGTGCCGAGCTGCTGGTGCAGCCGCTTGATTTCCGTGCGCACCTGCCCGCGCAGCTTGGCGTCGAGGTTGGAAAGCGGTTCGTCGAACAGAAACACCTGCGGGCGGCGCACGATGGCGCGGCCCATCGCCACGCGCTGGCGCTGGCCGCCGGAAAGCTGGCCGGGCCGACGGTCGAGCAGGTGCTCGATGCCGAGCATCTTCGCCGCTTCATCGATGCTGGCATTGGCCTGCGAGGCGTTGACCCCGCGCACCTTCAGGCTGAAACCCATGTTCTCACGCACCGTCTTGTGCGGATAAAGCGCATAGTCCTGAAACACCATGGCGATGTCACGCTCGCGCGGCGGCAGCCGGTTGACGACGCGGTCGCCGATCTTCACTTCGCCGCCGGTAATGCTCTCCAGCCCCGCGACCATGCGCAGCGTTGTCGATTTGCCGCAGCCGGAAGGGCCGACGAACACGACGAATTCGCCATCGTTGATTTCAAGGTCTATGCCCTTGACGATGCGAAGCGCACCGTAACTCTTGTCCAGCTTGCGCAGGCTGACCGAAGCCATATTTTCCTCCTCACGACCGGCGCGTCCAGAATTCGGATGGACGCCATTGCCGGTATCAACCTTCAAGTTCCACGCATCGCATCGTCGAAAATCGATCCCGATTGTCTGGCGATATCGTGGGATGGCGAAACGCCTGTCTCCCTGAGGACGTGATATTACCTTTCAAAAAAAGGAAATCAATAGTGTATCAATTTTATTTCTGACAGAAATCAAAAACTATTAAGTCATTGATTTAAAGAAATATAGTCGCAAAACTGCCCGCAGGACAGGCCGCTGCTTGCTTGCCTCCCGTCAAATTTCTCCATTCATCTGCATCACGCGAATTTTGCGCAGTCTCAACGTATGCGAGAAACGTATCGGGCAACGCTATGGTCGAACCAGGTCCATGAAACTTCGGCCACCGCACCATCTTGCGCCTGGCTGAGACGCAACACCCGCGGCACCAGCGCGCCTGATTTCTGACCGAAGACCTCGGGTGTCCATTCGGGTACTTCGCCGAGATCGATGCGATCCTCCGCCTTCAATATCCAGAGGTTGAGGCGGGTGCGGTAATAGAGATAGAGGGATTCCGACATGTTCTCGATGGCGATGGTGTCGACGTAAGAACCGTCCAGCCAGATTTCTTCGATGGCCGCCGGTTTGCCGGCAATGCGCCGCAGGCGGCGAATCCTGTGCCCTTCGGCCGATGTGCCGAAGGCGGGCAGGTCGGCGGGCTTGGCAAGACGCGCCACATCCAGAACCTCCGCCGTCGGCAGGCCGCCGCCCTCGATCAGTTCAAGCCGGAAGAAGGCGTAGACGCTTTGCGGATCGCTTACGGCGCGAATGTAATTACCTGAGCCCTGCACCCGCTCCAGAAGGCCGCGCTCCTGCAATTCGGCGAGCGACTTGCGAAGCGTGCCGACGGCGATGCCGAGATCGGCCGCCATGTCGCGCTCCGGCGCGAGCTTCTCGCCATCGATCAGCCGGCCCGCCGCCACCTCGCGCACCAGCATCTCCGCGATCTGCATATACATTGGCAGGCTGCCGCCAGTGTGTTTCATATGCCGTTTCCTCCCCCGAAACAAAAATTGATACATCATTGATTTACATATTTCTTGATGTTATGCAAGAAAAACGAGAGCGGCCCTGAGGAGGAATTGCATGACCGTCGTACCCGTTACATCCGCTGATCTCGATGCTGCCGAGGTCTCCTGGTTTTCCGCTTTGTGTTCCGATGACTACGCCTATCTCGGCGTGCCGGATGGCAGCCTGCGCTCCAGTTTCGAACATTGTTCCGATATCGTCAAAAAGGCCGAGGAACTGGGCTTCCGCAACATTCTCTGCCCCTCATCCTATCAGGTGGGGCAGGATACGCTGAGCTTCGTCGCCGGCTGTGCGCCGATCAGCGACCGCATCAATTTTCTTGCTGCTATCCGTTGCGGCGAGATGCAGCCGATCATGCTGGCGCGCACGGTGGCGACGCTCGACCACATGCTGAAGGGCCGCCTGACGCTCAACGTCATCAGCTCCGATTTCCCCGGCGAAGTGGCCGATAGCGCCTTTCGCTACAAGCGCAGCCATGAGGTGGTTGAGATTCTGCGCCAGGCCTGGACGCGCGACACCATCGACCATGACGGCGAAATCTACCAGTTCAAGGGCGTCTCCACCGAGCCGGCAAGACCCTACCAGCAGAATGGCGGACCGCTCCTTTATTTCGGTGGCTACTCGCCGGATGCGCTGGAGCTCTGTGGCGCGCAATGCGACGTCTATCTGATGTGGCCGGAAACGAAGGACCAGCTTGCGGACCGCATGCGTGCCGCAAATGAGCGCGCCGCCGCCCATGGCCGCACGCTGGATTACGGCCTGCGCGTCCATATGGTGGTGCGCGATACCGAACAGGAAGCCCGCGAATATGCCGAACATCTTGTTTCGAAGCTCGATGACGAATATGGGCAGCTGATCCGCAACCGCGCGCATGACAGCGGCTCGCTCGGCGTGTCGCATCAGGCGCGTGCCCGCGAACTCGCCGATAAGTTCGGTTATGTCGAACCCAATCTGTGGACCGGCATCGGCCGGGCGCGTTCGGGCTGCGGTGCGGCGCTGGTCGGTTCCACCGACAAGGTGCTTTCGGCGCTGGAGGAATACCAGAAGATGGGCATTCGCGCCTTCATCCTTTCCGGTTATCCGCATCTCGATGAGGCGGAGCACTTCGGCACCAAGGTTCTGCCGCAGATGAAAACCTGCTCCCTGCCGCATGCCTATGGCCGGGTGCCTTCTGAAACGCCGGCCACGCCGCTCGGCAACGGGGAACGCCACTGATGGAACGTATCGCTCTTTCCGACAAACTCGAACTCAGCCGCATCGTCTACGGCATGTGGCGCATCGGTGACGATGCCGATACCTCGCCCGCCCACGTGCAGGCCAAGATCGAGGCTTGCCTCGCGCAGGGCATCACCACCATGGATCAGGCCGATATTTACGGCGGATACACGGCGGAGGCCATTCTGGGTGCCGGCCTGAAAGCCGCGCCGGGGCTGCGTGACAGAATAGAAATCGTCACCAAATGCGGCATCGTTGCACCTGCCGGACGTCACGCCGCAGCCCGTGTCAAACATTACGACACGACGGCCGGCCACATCAACGCCTCGGTCGAGGCGTCGCTTCGCGACATGGGTACGGATCACGTCGACCTGCTGCTCATTCACCGTCCCGATCCGTTGATCGATGCGGAAGAAACCGGCAAGGCGCTCGATGCGCTGGTGGCATCCGGCAAGGTCAAGGCCGTCGGCGTCTCCAACTTCCGCCCGTGGGATTTCTCCCTTCTGCAATCGGCGATGAGCAACCGGCTCGTGACCAACCAGATCGAAATGAGCCTTCTTGCCACGGATTGCTTCACCAATGGCGATCTGGCCTTCCTGCAGGAAAAGCGTGTTTCTCCAATGGCATGGTCGCCGCTTGGCGGCGGCTCGCTGTTCTCCGGTGCTCATGGCGGCACCATGGCCGCCTTGCAGCGCATCGGCAAGGAGCAGGGCGTGGATGCCACGGCAGTGGCGATCGCCTGGCTTTTGCGGCATCCGGCCAAGATCGTGCCTGTGCTCGGCACCAACAATATCGAGCGCATCAGAACGGCGGCCGATGCGCTCAACGTGACGATGGACCGCCAGACGTGGTTCGAACTCTACACCCTTGCGATTGGAAAAGAGGTGCCGTGATGACAGTGGCAGAGGCGATCAAAATGCCCAATGAGCATGTATTCGTTCCCGGCGGCGAAAACAGCCGCAGCTTCCGCAATGCGCTCGGCGCTTTCACGACAGGCGTGACGGTGGTGACCGCCACGACGCCGGAAGGGCCGATCGGTATGACGGTCAACAGCTTCGCATCCGTGTCGCTCGATCCGCCGTTGGTACTCTGGTCGCCGGCCAAAAGCTCGTCGCGTTATCAGGCCTTCAGCGGTGCAACCCATTTCGCCATCCATGTGCTGAGCGCGGATCAGGATGTGCTGAGCGCCCGCTTCACCCGCAACGGCCGCGCTTTCGATGATCTCGACTGGGAAATGAACGACGAGGGCGTTCCGGTCATTCCCGGAACGCTTGCCCGGTTCGAATGCCGGCAGGCGGCGTCCCATGATGCGGGCGACCACACCATCATCGTCGGCGAGGTGCTGCGCGCCGCCCATCGCGACGGGGACCCGCTGTGCTTTTCGGGCGGATCCTTTGGCCGGTTTTCGCGGCAATAGGAAATGTCCATTAGTATTTCTTTGAGTGCTTAAAAGCGAATTATTACAGAAATATTTCAATTTCTTCATGGGGTGCACTCGTTGCACTCCATTTTTTATTTTTAAATCATCAATAAATATGAGTTATATTATGATTTATGGCAATTATTTTTCCAAATGGGCTAATTGAGTTGAATATGAGGATGATTCGCCGGATCGAGAGAGGGCGGAGCGAAGCGCCGGTATGGGAGGTTGGATGTCCGGTTGTTTCTACCGTGAAACGGGGAAGCCGCGAAAGACTGGCTTAAGGGCGATAGTTTCGCCCGGGCGTTCCCGGCAGACACCGGCGAGCTTCCTCATTTTGTTGTTTTCCGTTGCAATCGCTCATCCTGCCTTAGCCGAGACGATAGTCTGGCAGGGCTCCGCGACAGACGACTGGTTTTCCACTTCCAATTGGCCTTCTTACCTATGGGTGCCCGGGCCGGATGATGCGGCCATGATCAATGGTGATGGGCCGACGATCGCCGACGGCAAAGAGGCCAAAGCCTACGATTTGTTTGTAGGAATCACGGCGGATGGCACCATGTCGGTCGAAGGTGGCCTGTCGACAGCCTATACCCGTCTCGGAAATTCCTTTGGCGTCTCCGGCACCCTGAATTTTTCTGGAGGAACATGGTCGAACGACCGCGATGTGTCGGTGGGTGAAAGCGGTCTCGGCGAACTCCGCCTCATTGGAGGCACTCAGGCGGTTTCCGGCGGAAATATCTACGTTGGCAAAGATCAGACGGGACAGGGCACCTTCGTGCTGGACGATTCATCCAGTTTCGAGAATTCCGGCACGGTTTTCGTGGGCTACGGCGGTGGCGTCAATCTGCTGGAGGTACTGGGCGCAAGCCGTTTGGAAACCGGCGGGCTGGTCGTGGCCAACGGGGACGGCATGCTCGGAACAGTATCCGTGGAGGGACAGGGCAGCAGCCTGAGCGTTTCCGACGGAATAGTTGTCGGCGGTGGCGGTACTGGAGTTTTCACCATTGCTGGCGGTGGGGTGGTTGCGAGCCGGGGCACGACCGTGATTGGCGATTTGGAGTCGTTGGATTCGAGTGCGCTCACAATAAATGGCGCAGGTTCTCTGCTGGAAACAGAAGGTACTCTGGTCGTCGGTAATTTGGGTGCCGCCACCATGTCGGTCGGCACGGCGGCGATCGTTGACAGCGGAACCGTGGTTATCGGCCGCCATTCGGTAGGTATTGTTACTATAAAAGGTGGCGGCACCAAATGGATGACAGGCGGCTTGCTGATCGGTGGCGATGCTTCTGATCCCATCGGAAATGCCGGGAGTGGCAGGCTTACCGTCGAGACGGGCGGTACGGTGGAAAGCGTCTCCGGGCGCCTCGGCATTGTTGCCGGCTCTACGGGTCACGTGACTGTGGACGGCGGCGGTTCTGCCTGGACGGCTGGAAGCGGCGGCCTTGGCGTGGGCGTTGACGGCGCCGGCGAGCTGGCCATAACCGGTGGGGGGATCGTCGGTTCCGCCCGCACCGTTCTTGCTGCAAACGCTGGCAGCACCGGCTCCGCCGCTGTTTCCGGTTCCGGAACCACCCTGCGTAATGACGGCGACCTCTATGTGGGCGGCGCCGGCGAGGCGTCCCTGCATGTCTGGGCGGGCGGCACTGTCACCAGCGATAATGGATATGTCGCGACGCTCGCCGGTTCGAAGTCCTCCGTGATCGTCTCTGGCGGCGGATCGAGCTGGACGCTGGCCAGGGCCCTGATCGTCGGCGATCAACCGGGTGCGGAAGGAGAGGTTGCGGTCACTACTGGCGGTGATATTCGGGCAGGCGAGGTCAAGCTGGGCTATTTTGCTGGCTCTTCCGGCGCGATGACAATAGACGGGACCGACTCCAATATGACCGTGCGGGTCGACAATAATTTTGCCTATTCCGGCTATATGGATATCGGATACGGTGGTTTCGGCAGGGCTATAGTGTCCGATGGCGGTTCGCTCGATGCCTATCGGCTTTTATTGGGCACGAGGGCGGGTTCGAGCGGGATATTGCGGGTGAGCGGCGTAGGATCGCGCGTCGAAACCGAGAATGCCCTTACTATAGGCCACGCCGGCAGCGGTGCGGTGGAGGTGACGGGCGGTGCTTCGCTTGCTGCGACAATCCTCATCATTGCATCCGAAGCGGGATCGACCGGTGTGCTGAATATTGGCGCCGCTGCCGGGCAGACGGAACGTTCCGCCGGGGAAGTCGAGGCGGAGGCGATCGTGTTCGGTGCCGGCAACGGCCGCATCGTGTTCAACCATTCCGAGACGAATTATACCTTGTCGGCCGATATTTTCGGCGCAGGCCATGTCGATGCGGAAAACGGCGTGACGACGCTCAGCGGCCAGAACACCTATTCCGGTGGTACCAGTGTCTCTGCCGGAACGCTGAAGGGAAGCGCCACGAGTTTCGGTTCGGGCAGGATCGCCAACGATGCGCAGCTTGTCGTGGATGGAGCGGGTACGCTTTCGAATGTCATCAGCGGTTCCGGCGCCATTGAGAAGACGGGCAGCGGCAATCTGGTTCTTACCGGGAACAACAGCTATTCCGGCGGCACCACGATTGCGGCCGGCACATTGACGGGAGGGGCGACAGGCTTCGGTTCGGGAGAAATCATCAATAATGCGCAACTTTTCGTAGAGGGTGCTGGAATTTTTTCGAATGTCGTCAGCGGAACCGGCGCTTTTGAGAAGATGGGCGATGGCAATCTGGTTCTTAGCGGCGACAGCACATATACTGGCATCACCGAGGTTTCGTCCGGTAAGCTCAGCGTCAACGGCTCGCTTGTAAGCACCGTTTTCGTAGATGACGGGGCGACGCTTGGCGGTTCCGGCACCATTGGCGGCCTGACCGTTGCTTCCGGCGGCACGCTTTCGCCTGGCAATTCCATCGGCACGCTCACCTCCACCGGCGATGTGACATTTGCCAACGGCTCGGTCTATGCGGTCGAAATCGATGCGTCCGGCAATTCCGACAGGCTCGATGTCAATGGCACGATCACCATCGGCAACAATGTCAATCTTGTCGTCACGACGCTTTCGAGCCATTCGGCCTATAGTCTCGGCACACGATATACCATCTTGACGGCGACCGGCGGCGTTACCGGCGTTTTTTCCAGCATAGATGAAAATTTCGCCTATTTGATCGCAAGCGTAACCAAGAGCACCGATAGCGGTACCGCCTATCTCTCCTTCACCCGGACGTCGCCGGAGGCAGGGCTCCTTGCCTCCGCGACGTCGACGGAAAATGCGGGCGCGGCGAATGCTGTCGAGGCGCTCGGGGAGGCTGCGCCGCTTTATCAGGCAGCCGTGTTTCTTCAGCAGGGAGAAGCCCAATCCGCCTTCTCGCAGCTTGCCGGTGCACTCCAGCCTTCGCTTGCAATGGCATTGATAAGCCGTAGCCAGCTGACGCGCGACGTTATTCTCGACAGGATGCGCAGCGCCTTTAACGGCATCGATGCGCGACCGATTTTGCCCCTTGCCGGTTCAGGCGGAAGGCAACCAGAGAATATCGGCGAAGACCACCTCACTTTCTGGTCCAGTGGTTTTGGCTCGCGCAGTCGTCTCGGTGGCGATGGTCATGGTTTTTCTGTCGAGACCAAGGGTGGCGGCGTTCTTTTCGGTGTCGATGGAGATTGGGACAACGGCTGGCGCACGGGTCTGGCCGCCGGTTACGGTCACGACACCGTCAGCCAGATCGACCTCGCCGCCTCGGCGAATGTGGACAGCTATTATCTCGCCGCTTATGCGGGCACGGCGATTGGACCCACTTCCCTGCGCCTCGGCGCAATTCACGCCTTCCAGAATGTGGAAACCCAACGGGCGATTTCGTTTTCGACGCTGAAGGGGGAACTCGCTGCCGGTTACGATGCCTCCACCACACAGGCCTTTGCCGAAGCGGCCTGGCGTTTCGATTTCGACCCGACCCATGTCGAGCCCTATGCCAATATCAGCTACGTGAACACCCATACGGATGCTTTTCGGGAGGTTGGCGGCATTGCCGCCGTTTCGTCCGGCCCGGCAAACCACGGCCAGCTCTATACCACGCTTGGCGCGCGCATCAGTCGCAATTTCGCCGTTGAGGGTGGGCTTGGGCGGGCGATGTTCGACGTGGCGTGGCGACATGGCTATGGCGACAGGGCTCTGGAGAGCAGATTGTTTTATGATGGTGGCAGCGGTTTTTCCGTCGCAAGTGCTGCGACGGCGCGTGATGTGGCATTGCTGAATGTCGGCCTGAGCTATGATCTCAATCCCTTCGCCACTTTGACATTCCGTTATGGTGCAGTTTTCGGAGCGGGGGTGCTGGAGCAATCCGCCTTTGCCGAGCTGGGAGTTCGTTTCTGATGACGTGCACTCTAAACCGGCTCTGGAAAGCATTCCTGCTTATTTTCGCCGCCAGCGTTGGAGCGAATGGTTCGACTGCGCAGGAGGCTGCGAAGACGGTTGCGCCCTTGCATGAGGTTTACGGCAGCTGGCAGGTTGCCTGCGCGGCGCTTGCGAAAACAGGGGATGCCGCTGCAACCACAACACCGCTTTGCGCCATCGCCCAGATACAGCTCGAGGAAAAAACGCGCAAGTTGGCCATGTCCGCCGAATTCCGGCTGGACGATGCGGCAAGGTCGGACAGGCTTTCCGCTGCATTGGTGATGCCTTTCGGTCTGGCTGTCACGAAGCTCTTTTCGGTGAAATCCGGAAATGTCCGGTTGCAGGAAGTGCAGGTCAGCACCTGTCTGCCGGTGGGTTGCATTGTTTCCTTCACGCCATTCGTGGAACTCGTGTCGGCTTTGAAGGCGGAGCAGACCTTGACGATTGAGGCCCCTGATCTCGAGGGGCGCATCATTTCGTTCCAGTTGCAGGGCAAGGGATTTGCCGAGGCGCTGAAGCGCCTCGAAAATCTGCGTTAAGCGGCAACGGAATCCGGTTCGCCGGTCCCTTCCGGATTCTGCGGTTCGGCTTGTTTTTCTGCCTTTTTCCGGCGGGAAAACAGCCCGGTGAGGAAATGGCCGAACCGGTCCATTTCCACGAAGATGACGGGCGTGATGAACAGCGTCAGCAATTGCGAGACGATGAGGCCGCCGACCACGGCGATGCCGAGCGGCTGGCGCAGTTCCGAACTCGCGCCCGAGCCGAGCGCGATGGGAAGCGCGCCAAGCAGCGCGCAGAAGGTCGTCATCATGATCGGCCGGAACCGGCGCACGCAGGCCTCGTGAATGGCGGTTGCGGGCGGTTCGGCCTTTTCGCGCATCAGTTCCACCGCGACATCGATCATCATGATCGCGTTTTTCTTGACGATGCCGATCAGCATCAGCAGGCCTATCAGCGCGATGATCGAGAAATCCATGCCCATCACCTTCAGCGCCACCAGCGCGCCGAAGGCCGCCGCCGGCAGGCCGGAGAGGATGGTCAGCGGGTGGATAAAGCTCTCGTAAAGCACGCCGAGAACCACATAGATGGTCAGCACCGCCGCCAGAATGAGGATGCCGGTATTGCCCTGGCTCTGCTGGAAGATCGCCGCCGTGCCGCCATAGCTGGTGAAGACATCCTGCGGCAGGCCTATCGTGCTCTTGATCTGATCGATCCGGCTTGTGGCATCGGAAAGCGCCACGCCGTCAGGCAGGTTGAAGGAGATGGTGGTGGAGACGAGCTGGCCCGTCTGGTTGATGGTAACGGGCGCTTGTGTGCGGGTAAGGGTGGCGAAGTTTGAAAGCGGAACCAGAACGCCCGATTTCGCCGAAAGAATGTTGATATCGCTGAGGAAATCATCATTCCACGGTTTCGAGCTGTCGAATTCCACAATCACGTCGTAGCTGTCGCCGGTCGACTGGATCTGTGCCGCCGTATAACCGCCAAAGGACATTTCCAGCGTCTTGCGCAACTGGTCATTGGTGATGCCGAAGGCGGCGGCCTTTTCCGGGTCGACGGAAATCGTTGCGGCGATCGCGCCGTTCTGGGCGTCCGAGGTGACGGAGGTGAAGGTGTGGTCGCGGCGCATCGCCTCCATCAGCTTGTTCGACCATTCATTGGTCGTGTCGGCGTTCAGGCCCTGAACGACGAGCTGGTATTGGCTGGCGGAGCTGCGCCCGCCGAAACGCAGGCTCTGCTGCGGATTGATATAGGTGCGGATGCCCGCCACTTTCGACGTGGCCTGCCCCAGTTCCGCCAGCACCTGGCTGAGCGGCGCGCGCTCTTCCTTGGGCTTCAGCTCCACGAACATCGAGCCGTTGTTCAGCGGATTGCGTGAATTGCCGCCGACAATGGAGGTGACGTGCACCACGGCCGGATTCTTGCGGATCTGATCGGCGACCTGAGCCTGGAGATCGCGCATCGCCGTATAGGAAATATCCTCACGCGCCTGCGTCGAAACGGAAAGACGGCCAATATCTTCCTGGGGAAAGAAGCTGGAGGGCAGGGTTTCGAAGAGATAGAGCGATGCCGCGACCGAGGCGAGAAACGATGCCAAAACGATGCGGCGATGGGAGAGGCACCAGCCGACGGCGCGGCCATAGGCGCGCAGCGTCCGTTCGAAACCCGCATCGAACCAGCGGATGATCGCCGGTGGTCTGGAGGAGTGGCCGGAGAGGCGAGAAGCGAGCATCGGCGTCACCGTCAGCGAGACCAGCGCCGAGGCCATGATCGCGAGCGTGACGACCATGCCGAATTCGTTGAAGAGCCTGCCGATGACGCCGCCCATCAACAGGATGGGAATGAAGACGGCAACCAGCGAGACGGACATGGAGAGAATGGTGCTGCTGACTTCCGCCGCGCCCTGAAGGGCCGCTTCGCGCATGGGCAGGCCTTTTTCATGCAGGCGCAGGATGTTTTCCAGCATGACGATGGCGTCGTCCACCACCAGCCCCACCGAAAGTGTCAGGCCGAGCAGCGAGATATTGTCGATGCTGTAGCCCAGAACATACATCATGCCGAAGGCGGTGATGAGAGACAGAGGCACGGCAAGGCCCGGAATGATGGTTGCCGTCAGGTGCCCGGTGAAGAGATAGATGACCGCAACCACCAGTCCGATGGTAAGAAACAGCGTGAACTGAACGTCCGAAATCGCGTCCTTGATGGCGGTCGAGGCGTCATTCATGACGTTGATATTGACCGAAGGCGGCAATTGCTGGTGAAGCGCCGGCAGCTTGGCCTTGATGGCGTCCACTACATCGACGGTATTGGCGTCCGGCTGACGTTGCACGGCGAGAACGATGGCCTGTTCACCGTCGAACCAGCTGCCGGCATTGGTGTTGTCGATGCTATCAGTGACATTGGCAATATCGCCGAGATGGATTGGCGCGCCATTGTTCGTCGAGACGACCAGCGAGCGGAAGGCGGCCGCATTGGTGCGCTGGGTATCGGCCTCGATCGTCAGGCGCTGATTGTCGTTCTGCAACGCCCCGACGGGAACCTGATTATTCGCTTGGGCGATGGCAGTGGTGACGGTGTCGACGCCGAGCCCTCTTGCCTGAAGCTGAGCCGGATCGAGGCCGATACGCACGGCGTAGGTCTGCGCGCCATAGATGCTCACCTGCGCGACGCCCGATATGGTGGAAAGAAGCGGCGAGATGATGTTCTCGGCGATTTCATCCACCTTGCTGGTCGGCATCTCCTTGCTGTTGACGGCCAGCAGCAGCACCGGGGCATCGGCCGGGTTGGTCTTGCGATAGCTCGGCGTCGTCGTCATGTTGCTCGGCAATTGCCGCTGTGCGCGGGAAATCGCGGCCTGCACATCGGCCGCCGCTGCATCGATATCGCGGTTGAGATCGAACTGCAGCACGATCGAGCTGTTGCCGAGCGTATTGGTGGCGCTGATTTCGCTGACGCCGGGAATGGTCTCGAACTGCTTGACCAGCGGTGTGGTGACCGATGTGGCCATGGTTTGCGGCGAAGCGCCGGAAAGCGACGAGGAAACGTTGATCGTCGGGAAATCCACCTTCGGCAGGGCGGCGACGGGCAGCAGGCGGAAGCCGGCAAGCCCGGCCAGCACCAGGCCGATGGCGAGAAGTGTGGTGGCGACGGGCCGGTTGATGCAGAAATTCGGGATCATTGGTCGCCAACCTTTTCCTGCGGAATATTGGCGGCCAGATTGCCGGCCACGCCGCCCTTGTCGGAAAATTGCTCGACCACGAACTGGCCGTCGGCAAGTTCGGATTGACCCTCGATAATCACATGCTCGCCACCATTGAGGCCGCTTGCGATGGCGGTAAGGTCGCCGTTCGAGCGGGCGACTTCCACCGGCGTCATATGGGCATGATGCTCGCTATCGACGGTATAGACGAAGTTGCCCTTCGGCCCCGGCCGCACGGCGACCGTCGGCACGACGATCATTTCATCGTCCGACACGAAGTGGGCCGTGACGTTGACGGACTGGCCGGGCCATAAAAGACCACGATCGTTCTTGAATTCCGCCTTGGCCAGCACCGTGCCGGAGGTCTGGTCCACCGTATTGTCGTAGAACCGCAGTACGCCGCTCATCGGTTCGCCCCCCGTCGCCGCGGGGTCAACATCGACTGCGGTATCCTTCGCCACGCCTTCGCGCAATTGCGGCAGATAGCGCTGGGAGAGCCGGAAACTGACCGAAATCGGATCGTATTTGGTGATCGTCACAATGTTGACGCCGGCGCTGAGATAGGCGCCGGGGCTGACGCTGATATCGCCGAGTCGCCCATCGAAGGGGGCACGGATTTCCATATGTTCGAGCGTCACCTGGTCGGAGGCAAGCGTTGCCTTGTCGGCATCGATCTTGGCGCTGGCGCTATCCCGCGCCGCCCTTGCCTGATCCAGCACCTGCTGGGATTCCGCGCTCTGCTTGACGAGATTGGCGGCGCGCTGGAAGGCGGCCTCCGTCTGCTCCAGCGTTGCCTGATCGGCGGCGATATTGGCCTTGTCCTTGTCGACAGCGGCGCGGGCGATGCGGTCATCCATCTTGAGGATAAGGTCGCCCGCCTTGATATGCTGACCGTCCTTCGCCTCGATTTCCATGACAAGGCCGACCTGAAGCGGCGCGATATTAGTGATGTCGGCCGCAACCGCCCAGCCCGTCGCCGTTGCATCCATCGGCAGCGTCGCCTTGCCGACGGCGATGGTGCTGACGGTGGGTGGCCCGCCATTGCGCCGCCCTCCGCCCTGTCTTTGTCCCTGCTGCCGGGCTGGTTGGCCGCCTTGGGAGGGCTGCGTCGCCGTTTCGGCGTCGGCCCTGGGAGACACGCTGGCAAATTGCTTGAGATAGGGGACTTGATCGAGCGGCAGGCGATCCTTGAAATACCAGGCACCGGCGGCTGCGATGGCAAGAACGCTGAGAGCGGTCCAGAAACGTTTCATCTGACGATTCCGCGTAATGAGAGCGATACATGTTTCCCGAACATGTGCGGTAAGCCTTGGGAGCAGCTTTCCCCCACAAGACACCCAATGCGCTGCGAAATCACCTTAAACTTTTGTAATGGCGGCGACAATGACCGTCGCTATATGCCCTGTCTTTTGGGGGCAGACGGTTTTGGTTCCTGCCCCATGCAATGCTTGACCATGTTCCCGTTTCGCCGCTGGTTCCGGCCAAGGAAAAAGCCGCCTCGTTTCCGGGGCGGCTCTGGCATGGATGGTGAAAAGCCTCCGATTAGAAGGCCCGGATGGCGTTGCGGGTCGCCAGCACGTCCTCGGCGACATTGCCCGTCGTTGCCGGTACGGAGCCGACGAGATCCAGGAACTTGTAAAGTTCGGTGGCCTGCGAGTTGGTGACATAGATGATGTCGCGATCCTGCATCGGGAACTTCGTGGCGGCGAAGAAGGTCGACGGATCGCGCAGATTGGCGCGGAAGATGACCGGAACGTCCTGTCCGGGGAACTTCGATGTATTGATGCCGAGCTTCACGAGAAGATCGCGCTTGACGATACGATAGACATAGACCTGAGCCGGGTCGGCACGGGAATCGAGCAGTCCACCCGCTTTGCCGAGTGCATCCGAAAGCTTGAGATCGGCATCCTCGAACTCGAAACGTCCGTTGAGGCCCGAAGCGCCGAAGGCAAGGTAGGTGCGGCGCTCACGTTCCACCATGATCGTGTCGCCCGGAACCACATAGATGTTTTCGGACGGCGTGCTGACGAGATGGTTGTAGTTGACGCGGGCGGTCTTGCCGCGGCGGATCAGCGTGACATAGGACTCGATATTCGGGGCGCTGAGGCCCTTTGCGTAGGAGATGACGTCGAGAACCCGATCGCCCGCTTCCGAAAGCTGAACCTTTGTCGGTTCCTTGACATCGCCCAGCACGGAGGCCTGTGCGGAGCGGCTGGAAATCTTGGTGATGAGAACCTGCGGCTCGATGGCGCGGTTGGCAAGCCGTTCCTCGATTTCGCTCTGCACATCCTCGACGTTTCGGCCGGTGGCGCGAATCTTGCCCGCATAGGGAACGCTGATATTGCCTTCCCGGTCCACGGTCTGGTTCGGCAGGCTGATGAAGTTGCCGGGACGGCTGCCGGCGTCGTTCGGAATGAACAGGCCGCCGGCCTGGCTTTCAAAGATCGCGACCTGTACCACGTCGCCGACGCCCATCGGCAGGGCCGGAACGCCGCCCTTGCCGCCGCCGAAACTGCCGAGCAGGGTGGTGGTTGTGGTGTCGCCGACGTAATTGAGGACGGAACTGTTGATGTCGAGCAGTGCGTAGTCGACACCGGCGGTTTTCTGCTTGTCCTTGGAGGCGAATTTCACCGAAGCGTTTGATTCGATCGAGGCTGCATCGGGGCCGGAGGCCGCAGTAACCGTGCAACCCGCCAGTGCTGCAGAGGCAAGCAGAATCGAAACATTCAATAAACGCATTTGGTCCTCGAAATGAATGCCGTCCGAAAAGCAGAAATAATCCGGACATCGTATAAGTTTTTAAAAATAAGCACTTCATAAATGACACCGGTAAAGGAAATCCAAACCGGCATTACATCCGTTCAGCGGAATCGCATCCCTGGATGTTTACGTCCCCTATCAGGCATATGCCCAATTTCAGACGATGCTTCAAGTTCATCATCGCTCAACTGCGCCGAAAAATTCCGGGCGGGGCACGATGTTCGAACCTTCTGATGGTGTCAGTATTGTTGAGCTTCAATATTCAGTTGGATGCCATAATCTCTTTGATTGCTGCATTGCGCTAGTGCAGTTTTGTCACGCTTGCGCGGTTTCTTTTGCTGTTGACTGACGTGAAGACTAATCAATTGTTTTGTAAAATAATTTTTCCTATTTCAGTATAAATGCTTCTGAAATAAAGAGCCTGCCCGCGACTTCAAGTCGTTCTTTAACTCCCGGAATCGCGAGGTTCGCGTCCACGCTATTCGTCAAACCCTTCGGCTGCTATGCAGCACTGGCATTATGTCGACGATGTGCCGAAGCGGGCAGAGCCACCCATTCATGTATCCCGAAACGTATTGCGGCCATCTGAACAATGGCGGGCAGGGCAACGCCAATGATTGTCGTGATTGCCAACAGGCTAGCTATATCCGTTACATGAAGCAACTTGACCGCGACAGCCCGGCCAAAACCGATGGCGATGATATGCATCACATAAATTCCGACGGACAACTGGCCGAGTGTCTTGAACATCAATGAAATAGGGCTTTCACGAATAACTAGTGCCTGCGAAATTGCGATCATCAAGACTATGCCGAGACCCGCCGATAAGAAAGGAAACCGTTCGGGGATTTCAATTTGCCACGAGATATAGGTGGAAATCGCAAAGGCTGCCAGTAGCGCGAGAAATGAGGGCGTCGTGTATCGCTTCTGCTGAAAGCCGTATTGTTTTGCGAGAACGCCGAGTGTGAAATAAATGAAGCCGTACGCAATGTCCCATGGGACCTGTTGGCCTTGCAGATAAAAGAAAATGAACAGAATAAGCGCGAATGCCGCTCGGACGATGGCCGGCACCCGAACGAATACATGAGAGGCAAGTTGGCAGAAAAATAGTGAGTAAAGAAACCAGAAGGGGCTGATCGGGCTCCATAGGATTTCCAGGACTCTGGTAAAATCGATGGTCGTGTTTGTAAGACCCAAACGCCCCATCACCACCATCAGGCTGCCATGCAGGACTGACCAGAATAGATAGGGATAAACGACATTTTTTACGATCTTGGCGAGAAAATCCCTAGGTGCGGCATCCTGTCCAGAAAAGAACAGTCCCGACACGAAGAAAAAAAACGGCATATGGAAGGTGTAAATTGCATAGTCGGCGAAGCCCATAAGGCTGAAGTGCGGCGGCGCGACAGAACCATTTAGGCCTCTTTCCGCATGGCCGAAAACAACAAGGATTATACACAGGCCTTTGGCGACATCATAACTATAGTCACGCGGATTATTAGGTTTCATCCAAGCACTCAATGGAAGTTTTCATGTGTAGATGTTGGCCGAAGGCATTTCTTAATTACGCCCGCTCAGCCAGTGCGAAATTCACCGTATCCGCGAATTCCCGCAGGAAACGCTCGCGTGAGAAGCGTGCGGCATTGTTGATGCAGGCGTTCTTGTCGAAGCGGTCGGAATTGTCGACGAACTCCTGTACGGCGGCGCAGATCGCCTCCGGTGTCTGCTCACCGAAATAAAGGCCGGTCGGATGGTTGGAGGCCCCGAGCGGAACGACGGTTTCCAGCACGCCGCCCTTGCCATAAGCGATGACCGGTGTGCCGAGCGCCTGGGATTCGACGGGCACGATGCCGAAATCGTCTTCTGCTGCAAAAACAAAGGCCCTGGCCTCGGCCATGTATTTGTGAAGCTCGTCATTGCCGACGAAACCGAGGATTTCGACATTCGGCGTGGCGATTTCGCGGATGCGTTTCATGTCCGGTCCGTCGCCGATGACGACCAGCCGTTTGTCGGGCATCTTTGCAAAGGCTTCAACGATCAGGTGCACCTTCTTGTAGGGCACGAGCCGCGATGCCGTGACGAAATAGTCACCCTTAAGCTCGGACGGGGAAAGATGGGACGTGTCCACCGGCGGATAGATCACGGTGGAATCGCGGCCATAACACTTGCGCACCCGGTTACGGATGAATTTGGAGTTGACCGTCATCAGGTCGACACCGTTGGCGGTGCGGATGTCCCACATGCGGATATAGTGAAGAATGGCGCGCGCGATCCATGAGGCGAAGCCGCGCGTCAGTCTGGTTTCTTTGAGATACTGGTGCTGGAGGTCCCAAGCGTAGCGGATGGGGCTATGGATATAGGAGACGTGAAACTGGCCCGGGCCGGTGATGACGCCCTTGGCGACTGCATAGCTCGAGGAAATCACCAGATCGTAGCCGCTCAGATCGAACTGTTCGATGGCGAGTGGCATCAGCGGCAGATAGGAGCGGTATTTTTTTCGGGCGAAAGGCAGCTTCTGGATGAAGGAGGTGTTGACGGGACGGCCACCGAGAAACCCCCGGTCGCGCTCGCTCATGAAATCGACAAGGCAGTACAGATCCGCGTGAGGATAAATTTCAAGAAGGTTGTGAAGCACTTTTTCGGCCCCGCCTCTGTCGGTGAGCCAGTCATGCACGATTGCCGTCTTCATAATTTCCTCAATAATTTCAACGTAATAAAAATTAATGTTCCGCCATGGAATAAAGTTTGGCGGTGTAGAATATCAGGTCTGTCTGCAGCCCTTGAAAATACGGCTGGCGGCGTCAAATAGCGTAATGATTAATAAGAATGTGCGGGTATGTCTGTGGTGGCCTAGCGTTAGTCCGCTCTTTAATAGCACTTTGTTCGCAAATGCGAAATATCCAACCTTCTTAATTCCCTTTCTTCCTTTGCAGTCAAACGCCGGTCGTCATTCCCGCTTTCCCAGCCGGAAGAGATGGATATCACGGCACACCGCTTTTTTGGCGAAACTCCCGTTTTTTCATTGCCTTAAACGGTGCTGCCACCTCTCCCGAAGACTTCTCTTGCGTTTCGCCGATCATGGAAACCCATCATCGTGCCGCATTGTCATTGACAAGGCGTCTTATCGAGATATTCTGTTATAAAGATGCATATAACATAATAATGGAACACATAAGAGCTGGGAGCTTGACCATGAGACGTAAACTTGCATTTCTCGCCACCGCCGCTTTGCTGCTTGCGCCGGGTGTAATGATGGCTGCGGAGAAGGGTGGCGTCATCAATGTCGCCACCATCGGCGAGCCGCCGACCCTCGATCCCATGGCGTCTACCGCCGATCTCGTCGGCATCGTCACGCAGCATATTTTCGAAACGCTCTATACCTTCGACAAGGGCTGGAAGGTGACGCCGCTTCTGGCGGAAAGCCTGCCCGAGATCAGTTCGGACGGCAAAACCTACACGATCAAGC
The DNA here is from genome assembly GCF_053522445.1 of Agrobacterium sp. 22-221-1. Lineage (NCBI taxonomy): Bacteria > Pseudomonadati > Pseudomonadota > Alphaproteobacteria > Hyphomicrobiales > Rhizobiaceae > Agrobacterium > Agrobacterium sp. 22-221-1. Next base: position 245,246 of record NZ_JBNWCL010000002.1, on the reverse strand, counting down.
TCAGGCAGGGCATCAAGTTCCATGACGGCAGCGACATGACGTCCGAAGATGTCGTCGCCTCGCTCGGCCGCTGGATGAAGATCGCCTCGCGCGGCAAGCAGGCCGCCGGTTTCATCGACAATATCTCCGCGCCGGATGCCGGAACGGTAACGATCGCCCTCAAGCAGCCCTATGCGCCGCTCGCTTCGCTGCTCGCCTTCAACAATTCCGCAGCCATCATCCTGCCGGCCGAAAAGCAGGCGGAGCCGATGGCCGAATTCATCGGCACCGGCCCCTATATGCTGAAGGAACGCAAGGCAGACCAGTATATCCAGCTCGTCCGTTTCGATGGCTACAAGTCCCGCGATGGCGAAAGCGACGGTTATGGCGGCGCACGCCATCAGTATCTCGATGAAATCCGCTTCGTTCCGGTGCCCGATCCGAATACCCGCGTCGAAGCCGCCGTTTCCGGGCAATATGATTATGTCGATTCCATTCCGGTCGAATCCTTCGACAAGGTGAAGTCTTCCTCGGCCTCGCAGCCGCTGATGCTGAAGCCCTTCGGTTATCCGGTCTTCGTGTTCAATACGAAGGAGGGGCTTTCTTCCAAGCTGGAGGTTCGCAAGGCGGTGACCGAAGCGCTGAACATGGAAGACATGCTGGCGGCCGCTTTCGGCAGCACGGATTTTTACGCACTTGACGGCGCTTATTATCCGTCCAATTTCTCCTGGCATTCGGAAGAGGGCGTCAAGGGCACTTACAACGTCGGCAACCCGGAAGCCGCTGCCGAAAAGCTGAAGGCCGCCGGTTATAATGGCGAGCCGCTGCGCATCCTCACCAGCCGGCAGTATGAGTTCCACTACAAGATGGCGCAGGTTGCTGCGGAATATCTGAAACTTGCCGGTTTCAAGGTGGATATGCAGGTGGTGGACTGGGCGACGCTGACACAGCGCCGCGCCGACCCGAAGCTCTGGGATGTCTATATCACCCACAGCCCCTTCCTGCCGGAGCCGGCGCTGATCGGTGCGCTCTCAACCGGTTCACCGGGCTGGTGGGATACGCCGGCGCGCAAGGCGGCGGTTGATGCCTTCACCTCCGAAGCCGATCCGGAGAAGCGCGTCGCGCTCTGGGCCAATGTGCAGAAGACGATCTATGCCGAGCTTCCGCTCATCAAGATCGGTGACTTCAACGCCGTGGCGGCCAAGTCCAACAAGCTGGAAGGCGTCGATCCGGCTCCCTGGCCGTATTTCTGGAACGCTTCGGTCACGAAGTAAGACCGGCACCGCTCGCCGTCACCCCGGCCTTGAGCCGGGGTTCAGCGCGATCAGGTCCCTGGTCGCAGAGAATCTTTCACCACGCAGACGCGTGGTGGCTGGATGCCGGATCAAGTCCGGCATGACGGAGGCAAGTGTTTTCCGACCGTGAGTGCCGGAATTATCGGCACCCATCGACAACTCCATTTAACCGTCGCCTGATAGCGGTCCATCACGCGCTTCGGAGCATACATACGTGATACGGTATATTTTCCAGAGACTTGCCGGGATGATCGTGGTGATGTTTCTCGTCGTCACCATCGTCTTCGTCATCCTGCGCGTCACGCCCGGAGACCCGGCGGCCGTGATGCTCGGGCCGGATGCCTCGGCGCAGGACATTGCGGAGCTGCGCAGCCGGCTCGGCCTCGACCAGTCGCTCGGCGTGCAATATGTCTATTATATCGGGCAATTGCTGAAGGGCGATCTCGGCCAGTCGATCTTTCTCAACATGCCGGTTGGCTCAGCGCTGTTGGACCGGGCCGAACCAACCTTTTTCCTGACGATCTTTTCGCTGCTGATCGCCAGTGTCATCGCCCTTCCCATCGGCATCTATGCCGCCTACCGTCGTGGCTCTTTTGTCGATCAGGCAGCGACCACAGTGGCGATGCTGGCGGCAAGCATTCCGAGCTTCTGGCTTGGCCTCATTCTCATGCAGGTCTTCGCCGTCCGGCTCGATATGTTCCCGGTATCGGGTTATGGCGGTCCGGGCGCAAGCTTCCTTGAGCGCATGTATCACCTGACCCTGCCGGCAATCGCGCTCGGCCTCGTCTCCTCCGCCCTCATCCTGCGCTTCACCCGCGCCTCGATGCTGGATGTTTTAGGTGACGACTATGTCCGCACCGCGCGCGCCAAGGGCGTCAAGGAGCGCCGGGTGGTGATGAAACATGCGTTGAAAAACGCGCTTATCCCCATTCTCACCGTACTCGGACTTACCGCCGCCGTGCTGATTTCCGGCGCGGTCGTGACGGAAACCGTCTTTGGCCTGCCGGGCGTCGGCAATCTTGTCGTCTCGGCGGTTCTCAGGCGCGATTATCCGGTCATTCAGGGCGCGCTTCTCGTCATCGCCGGGCTTTACGTGCTCATCAATTTTGCAATCGACATGCTTTATCTGCTGGTCGATCCGAGGGTTCGTTACTGATGGCCGATATTGTTTCCACCGTCCCGCCGGCACGCAACCCGACCGTCCTTTTCATCCGGCGTCTCCTGAAGCGCAAGACGGTTGCCGCCGGTCTCATCGTGCTGTTGGTTTTCGTGCTTCTCGCGGTTTTCGCGCCGATGATTGCGCCCTATTCGCCATCGAAGCTGTCGATTGTGAACCGCCTGAAGCCACCAAGCGAGCTTTACTGGTTCGGCACCGACGAGTTCGGTCGCGACGTCTTCTCGCGCACCATCTATGCCGGAAGACTGTCGCTTCTGGTCGGTGCAGCCGTGGTGGCGCTTTCGGCGCTGATCGGCATCACGCTCGGTTTGCTCGCCGGTTTCTTCCAGAAACTGGATACGCCGATTGCGCGGCTGATCGACGCGATGATGGCCTTTCCGGATATTCTGCTGGCTATTGCGCTGGTGGCGGCGCTCGGCCCGTCGCTGACGACGGTGATCATCGCGCTTGCGGTGGTCTACTCGCCGCGCCTTGCCCGCATCGTGCGCGCCTCGACGCTGGTGATCCGCGAATTGCCCTATGTGGAGGCGGCGAAGGCGCTCGGCATCTCCACCTTCCACATCATGACGCGGCATGTGCTGCGCAATCTGGTCTCGCCGATCCTCGTGCAATGCACCTTCCTCTTTGCCAGCGCCATGCTGGCCGAGGCCGGCCTGTCGTTTCTGGGGCTCGGTGTCAGCCCCGAAATTCCGACCTGGGGAACCATGATCTCCGCCGGCCGCCAATATATCGGCCAGGCGGACTGGATGACCTATTTCCCCGGCTTTGCCATCATTCTTTCCGTGCTGTCGCTGCAAATGGTCGGCGACGGGCTGCGGGACATGCTCGACCCAAGACTGCGAAGGGATTTGTAATATGTCGTCCGGCGAACAGGCGAAAACGCCTCTTCAAGCTCCCATTCTTCTCACCAATGTCAAACCCGTCGGTTTCGGAAAGGGTGCATCACTGGCTTCGACCGATATTCTGATCGGTGGCGATGGCAAGATCGCCGCGGTTGGGCCTGGCATTCAAGCGGCTGCTGATGCGCAGCGCATTGATGCCAAGGGTGCCTTCATCTCGCCCGGCTGGGTGGATCTGCACGTGCATATCTGGCACGGCGGCACCGATATTTCCATCCGCCCCTCCGAGTGCGGGGCGGAACACGGCGTCACGACGCTGGTGGATGCCGGCTCGGCGGGCGAGGCGAATTTCCACGGTTTCCGCGAATATATCATCGAGCCCTCGAGAGAGCGCATCAAGGCCTTTCTCAATCTCGGCTCCATCGGCCTTGTTGCCTGCAACCGCGTGCCGGAACTGCGCGACATCAAGGATATCGATCTCGATCGTATCATCGAATGTTACGCCGAAAACAGCGAACATATTGTCGGCCTCAAGGTGCGGGCGAGCCATGTTATCACCGGCTCCTGGGGTGTTACGCCGGTCAAGCTCGGCAAGAAGATCGCCAAGATCCTGAAAGTGCCGATGATGGTGCATGTGGGCGAACCGCCGGCACTTTATGACGAGGTGCTGGAAATTCTCGGCCCCGGCGATGTCGTGACCCATTGCTTCAACGGCAAGTCGGGCTCCAGCATCATGGAAGACGAGGACCTGTTCAACCTTGCCGAACGCTGCGCCGGTGAAGGCATCCGGCTGGATATCGGCCATGGCGGCGCATCCTTCTCCTTCAAGGTGGCAGAGGCAGCGATTGCACGCGGCCTTTTGCCCTTCTCGATCTCCACGGATTTGCACGGCCACTCGATGAATTTTCCGGTCTGGGATCTGGCGACGACCATGTCGAAGCTGCTGTCGGTCGATATGCCCTTCGAAAATGTCGTCGAGGCCGTTACACACAATCCGGCCTCCGTCATCCGCCTCGATATGGAAAACCGTCTCGATGTTGGCCAGCGCGCCGACTTCACCATTTTCGATCTAGTGGATTCCGATCTGGAAGCGACCGATTCCAACGGCGATGTGGCGCGCCTGACGCGTCTGTTCGAGCCGCGTTACGCGGTCATCGGCGCGGAAGCGATTGCTGCCAGCCGTTATATTCCAAGAGCGCGCAAGCTGGTGCGCCACAGCCATGGTTATTCCTGGCGCTGAACCCAAATGGACAAGGCGGAGGAGGACAATCCCCTCCGTCTTTCGCAGAGATTAAGGGATACCCGTCCCTATATTATGAGGAATTCGCGTGAAACAGTCTTCGCTTGAGGCAGAGGGGCGTCATTCGCCCTATGACCGGCTCGCCGCGCTCGGCATCTCCCTGCCGCCGCCGCCGCCGCCGATTGCCAATTTCGTCACCCATGTGGTGGAAGGCAACATGCTTTATCTTTCGGGGCAGGGGCCGCGGGAGGAAAACGGCCATCTTTACGCCGGCAAGGTGGGCGCGGAAATCGGGCTGGAAGAGGCCTATAACCATGCGCGGCTCACCGGCATCAACCTGCTTGCCGTCATGCATGAGGCGCTGGGGGACCTGTCGCGGGTGAAGAAGGTGGTCAAGCTGCTCGGCATGGTCAATGCGGTCAGCGATTTCCGCGATCACCCGAGCGTCATCAACGGCTGTTCCGATCTCTTCATCGATGTGTTCGGCGATGCGGGACAGCACGCCCGCTCCGCCGTCGGTTTCGGCTCGCTGCCGGGCAACATCACCGTTGAGATAGAAGCCATCGTCGCGCTCAAGGATTGAGGCCGTTCAATGGTTGCGCCAGCCCATCAGCTTTTCGATCCGTTCCGCCGAAACCCTGACCTGTTCGGTATAATGGTTTTCGTCCGCCAGCACCTTCTGTTCCGGCAGAACGATGGAAATCGTCGCAACGCATTCGCCCCTGTTGTCGCAGATCGGCGAGGCGATGCAGGCGACGGCGTAATCGGATTCGGCGACCTGTATCGACAGCCTGTCATGGAAAGCGGCGCCTGCCGATTGCGACAGGGTCTCCGGGTTGATTTCAGCGCGGCCAGTGGGCGAGGTACGGGCGCAGCGCTTGAACAGTTCGACACGCTCCGCCTCCGGCAAATGCCCGACGAGCAGGCGGCCGGACGCCGTCCAGTTCAAGGGAACGCGGGTGCCGACACGCGAGGCGACCTGAAAATGGCTTGGACCATCGGCCATGGCCAGCACCAGCATATGGTCGCCATCGCGGCCGCAAAGCTGCACGGTTTCGCCCGCATGGCGGCACAGATCGTGCATTTCGTGGGTGGCGACACCCATGAAATCCAGCGAGCGGGCATAAGCGAGGCCATAGTGGTAAAGCCTAGCGCCGAGCCAGATATTGCCATCGGCATTACGCGCCAGCATGTTCTTTTCGACGAGATCGTCGATGATCACATAGACGGTGGAAAGCGGCGCCTTGATGGCCTTGGCAATCGCATAAGCGCCGGCCGGCGATCCGGTTTCGTAAAGGTAATCAATAACCTGAAGGGCGCGGTCGATGCCGCTGACGCGCGAGCGCTTGGCCGCCTTCGCGTCTGCGTTTTCGGCGGCGTCGGACAGGGCGGTTGAAGGCGTTTCGTCCAGTTTATGGGCGTCCAATTTTGGCTCCTCATGAATTTTGAGAAGCTATTACATTATTATGGCATATATGTCGATGCCCATCGCATCGCAAAGACAGGAGAAAGACATGACCGAGGATATCAGAAGCAGGATCGGCCTTCGCCCGGTCATCAACGTCTCGGGCACCATGACCTCGCTCGGCGCGTCGATTGTCGTTCCGGAAGCGGTCGAGGCCATGGCGGCCATCCTGCCGCAATTCGTCGAGATCAACGATCTGCAACGCAAGGCAAGCGCGGTGATATCGAGGCTGACGGGCGGCGAGGCCGGTTTCGTCACGGCCTCATGCTCCTCGGGCATCAGCCTTGCGGTTGCGGGTGCGATCACCGGCAACAATCTGCTGGCCATCGAAAAACTGCCCGATGTGACCCCGGAAAAGAACGAAGTGCTGGTGCAGATGGGGCATGTGGTGAGCTATGGCGCGCCGGTGGATCAGGCGATCCGTCTCGGCGGCGGCAAGGTGGTGCTGATCGGGCAGGCGACATCGACCCACCGTTTCCATATGGAAAACGCCATCACCGAAAAGACGGCGGCAGCGGTCTATGTCGTCTCGCACCATGTGGTCGACTACGGCCTGCTGCATCTCTCCGAATTCGTCGAGATCGCCCATGCCAAGGGCGTGCCTGTCATCGTGGATGCGGCTTCTGAATATGATCTGAAGCTGTTTCTGGCGACGGGTGCGGATGTGGTGCTCTATTCCGGCCACAAGTTCCTCGGCGGCCCGACCTCCGGCATCGTCGCCGGCAAGAAGGAACTGGTGCGCAACGCCTTCCTGCAGAACATGGGTATCGGCCGCGGCATGAAGGTCGGCAAGGAAAGCATCTATGGCGTCATGGCGGCGCTTGAAGCCTGGGAAAAGCGCGATCATGCCGGCATTCGCGAGCGCGAAACCGGCTATCTTAATCTCTGGAAAAAGACGCTGGACGGACGCCCCGGCGTGACGGCGCTGATCGAGCCCGACCCGACCAATAACCCGCTCGACCGGCTGCGTGTCATCATCGACGCCGAAGAAGCCCATATCACCGCCTGGGACCTGACGACGGCGCTTGCCAAAGGCAGCCCGCCGATCATTGTCCGCGACCACGAGGTGGAGCACCGTTATTTCTATCTCGATCCCTGCAACCTGCATCCCGGCCAGGAAACCATCGTGGCTGCCCGTCTGGCCGAGGAGCTGGACAAGGCGCGCGCCTCCAACGAGGTGATTGCGACGCCGTTCGAAGACCGCAGCCGCCACCGTTTCGACGGCATGCTGCGCTGGCCTGACTAAGTAACGACTGCATGTGGAACGAGCGGGTGCCGCGAGCTTCTTCTCCCCGAGGGGGAGAAGTCCGCGGCAGCGGGATGAGGGGGCAAGGGTGCGACCTATCGCTGGCGTCGCCCCTTCATCCGACCCTTCGGGCCACCTTCTCCCCGGCGGGGAGAAGAAATTTGCCGCAACGCCGTGCTTGAGTTGAAACATAAAAGAAGGGAACGATCATGACCATGCCGCAGGCAGCGCCGCTTAGTGCAGAAGATGCCGTGCTTTCCGTCCGCAATCTCACCACGTCCTTTCACGTGGATGGCGGCTGGAAACCCGTGGTGCGTGATATTTCCTTTGATGTCGGGCCGGGCGAGACGGTTGCGATCGTCGGTGAAAGCGGTTCGGGCAAAAGCGTGACATCGCTTTCCATCATGCGGCTGCTGGACCGCGAAAGCAGCAGGGTGCAGGGTGAAATCCTGCTCGGAGGTCGCAATCTGCTCTCCCTTTCCGAAGACGCCATGCGGCGGGTGCGGGGCAATGAAGTGGCGATGATCTTTCAGGAGCCGATGACCAGCCTCAATCCGCTCTTCACCATCGGCGACCAGATTTCCGAGGCTCTGCTGTGCCATCAGTCGATGTCGAAAGCCGATGCGCGGGCCGAGACGATCCGCCTGCTGGAAAAGGTCCGCATACCCTCCGCCGCCTCGCGTTTCGATGAATATCCGCACCGCTTTTCCGGCGGCATGCGCCAGCGCGTGATGATCGCCATGGCGCTCGCTTCCCGGCCGAAGCTCCTGATCGCCGACGAGCCGACGACGGCGCTCGATGTGACCATTCAGGGCCAGATTCTCGACCTCATCAAGACGCTTCAGGAAGAGGAGGGCACATCGGTCCTCTTCATTACCCATGATATGGGTGTGGTCGCCGAAATCGCCGACCGTACGGTCGTCATGTATCGCGGCGAGCAGGTGGAAGTCGGTGCGACGGCGGATATTTTCCATCGCGGCAAACATCCCTATACGCGCGCACTTTTGTCCGCCGTTCCGGTTCTGGGGTCGATGAAAGGCGAGGAAAGACCGCTCCGTTTTCCCATCGTCAACACCATCACGGGAGAGACGCAGGAGCCGGCGCGTCCGGCCGATACCGTCGACGCCGCTGCACAGCCCGTGCTCAAGGTGGAGGGACTGACCAAGCGTTTCGATATTCACTCCGGTCTTCTGGGGCGCCTCAGCGGCCGGGTGCACGCGGTGGAAAACGTGTCCTTCGATCTCAGGGCCGGTGAAACATTGTCATTGGTGGGCGAAAGCGGCTGCGGCAAATCCACCACCGGACGCGCCATCATGCGGCTGATAGAGCCGGATGCCGGTTCGGTCGTAGTCAACGGCGAAAACATTCTCGCGCTCGACAAGACGGGCATGCGGGACATGCGCAAGACGGTTCAGATGATCTTTCAGGATCCTTTCGCCTCGCTCAATCCGCGTATGACGGTGGGTGCGGCGATTGCCGAACCTTTTCTGGAGCACCGCATGGGAAGCGCCCGCGAGGCGAAGGAAGTGGTGGCCGACATGCTCAAAAAGGTCGGTCTCTCGCCAGACATGGCTTCGCGTTACCCGCATGAATTTTCCGGTGGCCAGCGCCAGCGCATCTGCATAGCGCGCGCGCTCGCGCTCCAGCCCAAGGTAATCGTCGCCGATGAGAGCGTGTCGGCGCTGGATGTTTCCATCAAGGCGCAGGTCATCAACCTGATGCTGGACCTGCAACAGAGCCTCGACCTTGCCTTCCTGTTCATTAGCCATGACATGGCGGTGGTGGAGCGCGTCAGCCATCGGGTGGCGGTGATGTATCTCGGCGAGATCGTCGAAATCGGCCCACGCGCCGCTGTCTTCGACAATCCGCAGCATGACTATACCCGCAAGCTGATGGCGGCCGTGCCGGTGCCCGATCCGGATCGCCGCAACACAAGGCGCGGTGCGGCGAATGACGAGCTGAAAAGCCCGATCCGCGCGGTCGATTATGTCGTCAAGCCGCGTGAATATCGTGAGGTTTCGCCCGGCCACCTCGTTGCCTGCTGAAGCTGGTTACAGGCCCGGCACATCCGGTGTCACGAAAGGTATACGGTAACCGCGCTGAAAACTTTCCCGCTGTCCGAGATGGCGATACCATGTCTGCACGGCTGGAAAGTCGTCGAGGTTGATCCTGTGGCGCGCGAAACGCGAGACCCATGGCCAGATGGCGATATCGGCGATGGAGAAATCGCCGGCCACGAACTCCCGCTCGTTCAGGCGGTCGTTCAATGTCCGGTAGAGGCGCTCCACATCAGCGGCAAAACGCGTCTCGGCAAAGGGGGCCTTTCCGGCATGATAGGTCAGGAAATAATGGGCATAACCGAGTGTCGGGCCGAAATTGGCGGCCTGCCACATCAGCCATTCGGTGACGATCAGTCGCTCGGTCGCGGCGACGGGCAGAAGCCGGCCCGCTTTTTCGGCAAGATAGATCAGGATCGCGTTCGATTCCGTCAGGACGGTGCCGTTTTCATCGTCGACGATCGCAGGGATTTTCGAGCCGGGATTGATGCGGACGTAATCGGCGGCAAATTGCTCGCCTTTTTCGATGTCGATGGCGTGGCTGGTATAGGGCAGTCCAAACTCTTCCAGCGCAATCGAGATTTTAAGACCGTTGGGCGTGATCCAGGTGTAAAGGTCGATCATTCTAGTCGAACATCGCCTCATCAAGCGGCAGTGCCCGTCTGCCTTTCTTGCCGGTCACGTCGGAAAGGTCCGCGTAAAGACCGCGCAGCGTCAGAACCAATTGGACGATACGCGGATCGGTGACACGATAGATCACCGCCTTGCCTTCCCGCGAGCCTTCGATCACACCGGCGTCGCGCAATTCGGCAAGTTGCTGCGAAAGCGTTGGCTGCTGGATGCCGAGTTCATATTCCAGCGCGGAAACGGAAGCCTCCGTTTCCATGAGATAACAGACGATGGCCAGACGATTGGCGTTGGCGACAAGCTTCAAAAGCTCGCTCGCTTCCACCACGCTGCGGCAGATGAGATTGGAAACCGGTTTCGTCACGACTACAGGCCCATTTTTCAAACTACAAAAAAGTAGAATGTATGACGATAAATTTCAATGGCTTGATGAAAGCTAGTTCGACCCGATCAAGCATTTTTCAAAATCTACAGGATTGGTAGATTTCTCTTTCGCTTTCCGGCCGAGGATCGCCAAAACGTTCCTCGAAAACATTCTATAAAAAAGTAGATTGATTGCGAAATGAGGTGTCGACATGAAAATCGGGGTTCATCCCAACAATCTGCATTTACGGCTCGCCCGGCTCTGGCCCGGCGCCTTTGAAGAATTCGATCCGGAATTCGTGGCCTATCGTGAAGGCCGCGATACGGCGGCGCTTCTGGAAAAGGGCGAAATCCATTTCGGCGGCACGGGTTCGACGCCGCCCATCGAGGCGGATGCACGCGGACTTTCAGCGGTCTATATTGCCGCTTCCGCACCGAGGCCCGCCAATGGCGCGATTCTCGTGCGGCGCGACAGCCCGATCCGCTCCGCAGCGGATCTTGCGGGAAAACGCATATCGCTGATTGACGGATCGTTTCACACCTATCTTCTGGCGCGCAGCCTGGAAGGCGCGGGGCTTGGCCTTGCGGATGTGACCCGTATTGAAAGCGGCGACAGCGATAGCCTGCGCGATCTCGTGGAAGGCCGCGTCGATGCCTGGGTGACAATGTCGCCGCGGCTGGAAAAGGCCCTGACCCATGAGGAGATCAGCCTTCTGGTTCGCTGTGGCTCCACCATTCCCAACCGTTCGCTGTTCTGGACGCTTGAACGTCACAATATAGCGCCGGAGAAAAGGCTGGCGATCGCCGCTGAGTTGGATCGCGTCGGCCGCGCCGTCATGGCGGATATAGATAGGGCCGCAGCCCTTCTCGCCGCCGAGCCGGGTAGCGAGGGCGACGCGCAGTCATGGGCAAAGGTGCTGCGCTCGCGCGACCTTTCGGTCGTGGCCGCTGCCGAAAATATCCTTGCCGAACAGCAGGAGGAGGCCGATACGCTTTACAGGCACGGTCATTTCTCTTTACCGGTTCTGACCGGGCAATCAGCCAGCGTGGGAGGCGGCAGATGAATGTTTTCTGGTACATGTGCGCGCCCGACGGCGCTTATCCCTGGCAGCCGGAAGGGTCCCGCAAGGTCGATCTCGGTTATTATAAACAGCTGGCGCTCGCTTATGACCAGCTGGGTTATACCGGTGCGCTGTTTGCCACCGGCGCGCATGACGTCTGGGTTCTGGCGGGCGCGCTGCTTTCCTATACCGAGCGGCTGAAGTTTCTGGTCGCCATTCATCCGGGCCTTGTCGCGCCGACGCTGCTTGCCAAGATGGCGGCGACGCTTCAGGAGTTTTCGCGTGGCCGCCTGCTGATAAATGTCGTCTCGGGCGATGCCAAGATGCTCGGCGCATACGGCATGACCATGCCGCATGATGAGCGTTACGATATGGCGGATGAATATCTGCAGATCTGGCACCGTCTTTTTGCCGGCGAAACAGTCGATTTCAAGGGGCGGCATTTCCAGACGGAGGGCGCAAAGCTGGCGCTGCCGGTTGGGCAGGGCATAGAGCCGCCGCCTTTGTGGTTCGGCGGTTCCTCGGATAAGGCCATCGACGTTGCCGCCAAACATGTCGAGACCTATCTTTCCTGGGGGGAAACGCCGGATCAGATCGGCGCGAAGGTCGATCTCGTCAAGGCGCGGGCGGAGAAGCTCGGTCGCGAACTGGAATACGGCATTCGCCTTTATGTCATCGTACGCGATACGGATGAAGAGGCCTGGTCCGCCGCCGCCGATCTCTACGGGCGCATGGATGAGCGTGCCATTGCCGCCAATCAGCGTTTCGTCAGCAGGACCGATTCCGTCGGCCAGCAGCGCATGACGGCGATGCATGGCGGGCAGAAACCGGAGAACCTGCGCGATCTGGAAATCGCGCCCAATCTCTGGGCCGGCATCGGTCTTGTGCGGCCGGGGCCGGGAACCGCGATTGTCGGTTCGCCGGATACTGTCATCCGCACGCTGGAGGCTTATAAGAAGGCGGGCGTGACTACCTTCATCCTTTCCGGCATGCCATTGCTGGAAGAGGCTTTCCGCTTCGGCGAAAAGGTTCTGCCGCGTCTTGATGTATCGCGTGAGGTCTCGACGGCAAAACAATTCACATGGTCGACCCTGTTCGATCGCGACCTCTCGGTCAAGGCCTCCTGAGCATGGTGCGGGAGTGGAGAGACAAGACATGACGGCAAGTCCGGCAACAACAATCGCGCAACGGCGCATCGGCCCGCAGCTCGCAGCAGAGCGGGCGCTTGCCATTCTCGACAAGGCGCTCGGCGCAGTCGCCGCCGCGATCCTTGCAACGCTTCTCGTGATGGTGCTGGTCAACGTCACCCTGCGTTACCTGTTCCATACCGGCTTTATCGGCGCGGAAGACCTCGGCATCTGGCTGCATGTGGCCATGATCGCGGTCGGTGCGCCGCTTAGCCTCAAAAGCGCTCTCGCCATGCGGCTCGACGTTTTTGTGCGGTTTTTGCCTCAGCGATTTCACGCGGTAACCGAAGTGCTGGCCGATGCCTTCTCCTTCGTCGCCGCACTCATCCTCGCCTTCGGCGGGGTAGAGATTGCAGCGATGCTCGGCGGCACGTCTCCAACGCTTGGCCTGCCGGAATGGGTGCGTTTCGGCTTTCTGGGTGCAGGCGGCGCGCTTATCCTTCTTTATCTGGCACTTCAGCGTGTCAGTGAAGGCAAGCTGTTTGCCGTTCTCACATCTCTCGCCATCGCAGTTGTGGCCTATGTTGGCCTGCCGGAAGTTTTCGTCGATACGAACCTGCCGCCGAGCCTGTTTCTGGCGCTGACGGCGGCCGTGGGGCTGGTGCTCGCTGCGCCGCTTGCCCATGCCTTCCTTGCCGCCGCTTATGTGGCGATCGCCTTCGGCAGCACCTTGCCGGAACCGGCCATCGTTTCGTCAACCGTGACCGGCATGTCGAAATTCCTGCTGCTCGCCATTCCCTTCTTCCTGCTGGCCGGAAGCCTACTGACGGAATCGGGCGTCGCCAACCAGCTGGTTCGTTTCGCCGCCTCCATGGTCGGCCACCGGCGGGCAGGGTTGGCGCAGACGACGCTTCTGACCAGCGTGCTGTTTTCCGGAGCATCCGGCTCATCGGTCGCCAATGCCGCCTTCGGTGCTTCCACCTTCCAGCCGGAACTCGTCAAGCACGGCTATCCGCCGGCGCAGGCGGGCGCGATCATTGCGGCCACCTCCGTGCTGGACAATGTCATTCCGCCTTCCATCGCATTCCTGATCCTTGCGACGGCCACCAACCTGTCGGTCGGCTCGCTGCTGGTCGGCGGTTTCTTTGCCGGCGGGCTGATGGCGGTCTGCCTTGCGGTGGCAATCCATTTCAGCGTGCGCAGCGTCGATACCTTGCCTCGCGCCACGGGTGCGGAGCGCTGGCGCTCGGCCATCGCCGCCATACCGGCCTTCGGTCTTGGCGTCATCGTGGTGGTCGGCATCCGCATCGGCATCGTCACCACCACGGAAGCGGCAGCGCTTGCCGCACTTTACACGCTGCTTCTCGGCTTCGGTTACCGGCTGGGCGCGGGCCGCATTTTCGCGATTTTCCGGCAGTCGGCCGGTGAGGCGGCGGCCATCGGTCTTCTGATCGGCACGGCCGGGCCTTTCGCCTTCCTGCTAGCGGTCGACAATGTCTCGGGGCTCGTCACGGATTTCGTGACGTTGCTCGGCGTCAGCAAGATCGCTGTGCTGCTGCTCTCCAACCTCATCCTGCTCGTGGTGGGACTGGTGCTGGATATCGGCGCGGCCATCCTGCTGTTCGGGCCGATCCTGCTGCCTGCGGCCGTGGCCGCCGGCATCGATCCGATCCATTTCGGCGTCATTCTCGTGGTCAATCTGATGATCCATGGCCTGACACCGCCGCTCGGCATGCTGATCTTCGTGGTCAGCGGCGTCACCCGTATTCCGGCGACAGCACTTTTCCGGGCCGTCGTTCCCTATCTCGTCTCTCTTCTTGTTTCCCTCGCCATTCTGTGCGCCTGGGCCATTTTCTTCTAAATCCGGGGTTTTATTCATGACTATTATCGATCGCCGCAATCTCCTCAAACTTTCCGCCATTGGCGCGGCAACGCTTGCCGCACCCGCCTTCGTGCGGACGGCACATGCCAGAACCCGCAGCCTCACCGTCGCGTCGCTTTTCGCCGACGACAAGCCGGAGACGAAAATCTGGGTGAAGATCAGCGGGCTGGTGGAGGCAAAGCTGCCCGGCCGCTTCCGCTTCAACATCGTCAAGAGCGGCGCGCTGGGCGGCGAAAAGGAAGTGGCGGAAAACATCCGTCTGGGATCGGTTCAGGCGAGCCTTTCCACCGTCTCCTCGCTTTCCGGCTGGGTGCCGGAATTGCAGATCCTCGATCTGCCGTTCCTGTTCCGCGATGCCGAGCATGTGCGCAAGGTGGTCACGGGAGAGACCGGCAACGAGCTGAAGACGAAACTCGGTGCGCAGCAATTCGTCGCCGCGGATTTCATCAATTACGGCGCTCGCCATCTTCTGACCAAGGAGCCTGTTACCCGACCGGAGCAGTTGGAGGGCAAGAAGATCCGCGTCATCCAGAGCCCGCTGCACACCAAGCTCTGGAGCGCCTTCGGCACCACGCCGGTCGGTATTCCGATCACAGAGACTTATAATGCGCTGGCGACCGGCGTGGCCGATGCCATGGACCTTACCAAGTCCGCCTATGCCGGCTTCAAGCTTTACGAGGTCGTGCCCTATATGACCGAGACCGGCCATATCTGGGCCTCGGGCGTCGTCTATTACGGCGCGACCTTCTGGAACCAGCTGGACGACGAAGAAAAGAAGGTTCTTTCGGAAGCCTCCAGCGAGGGCGCACAATATTTCAACCAGCTGATCGTTGAGGACGAAACGAAGTCCGTTGAGCTTGCGCTCTCCAAGGGCGGCAAGGTGCTGCAGCCGGAAGCGTTGGATGAATGGCGCAAGGGGGCTCAGGGCGTCTGGCAGGATTTTGCCGGAACGGTCGGCGGCATCGACAAGATCGAGGCGATCCAGTCCGCCTGAGGATAGGGTCTTTGAAATTGAAGAACCCCGTGCGCCAGTCGGCGCACGGGGTTTTCTTTGTTCAGGATCAGTGAGAAGCGCCGGAACCGCCGACGGCGACGATGGAGAAGGGCTGGCCTTCCACCGCAACCGTGCGGGTTTCCTTCAGGCTTTCCGCATCCACCACGCGGATCAGGGAATGGCGCGGATCGGAGATCGCGACCTGCCCATCGGCAACGGCGAGACGTGGGCGCGGATCGCGCCAATGGCCGTCCTTGCTGTAGGGCTCGGTCACCTTTGCCTTGCGGGTGATGGCGCCTTCCAGCACGTCAAGCACATGCAGATCGCCGTCTTCCGTCAGAATATAGGCGTTGCGCGGATTGGCGGGATCGAGAATGAAATCGACGCGCCGGGTCGGCAGTTCCACCAGACGGAAGGCGTCCTTGCTGTCCGGATCGATCAGGACGACCTTGTCCTCGCCGTAATTGCCGAGGAAGAACTGCATGGATTTGCCGCCGAGCAGCGTGCCGGTATAGGCTTTCGGGAAATCCTCCGGATAGGCCAGCATTTCCAGCTTCGGGCCATCCGTGCCGCCCGGGCGGGCAACGAGAATGCCTTCCTTGCAGCCGAAAGCGACAAGCCGCGCGGATGTCGCCTCGCCATGCAGATCGGTGCATGCCGCCTGTTCGCCGACCTGCTTGCCCTCCCTGTCGAGAACACGCAGCCCAATGCGGGGCGGCAGCGTATCGGGTTTCGTTTCGACCTCGGTATTCGGCACGGAAACCAGAACGTAACGTCCCATCGTCACCGCCACGCCATGGTGCGGCGCAGTCGTGTCGACGGTGCGGACCTTGGCCTTGCCGTCCAGCAGGGCCGCCTCGTCGATGATCTCCGCCTTGCCGCCGCGGTCATAGAAAAGGATCGCATGATCGTCATGCGGCACGACGTGGAAAGGGCGCTTGCCTTCGAAGGTGACGGGCAAAAGCGCCGCATCCTCCACGTCCAGATCGCGATGTTCGCCGTGATCTGAGAAAACGATGCCGGTCTTGATGACATGCACCATGTCGGCATCCGATTGCGTCGCGAAGACCGTCTTGCCGGAGGCGCTGGCGGTCAGCGCCGCATAGCCCTTGAGATCGTAGCGTCCGAGTTCCTTGCCGGTTTCGAAATCGATTGCGCGCACCACCGGCTGGCTGTGATCGGCGACGAACAGCCGCCATTCCTTGACGCTGTCGCTGCTTTCTTCGGCCAGCGCCATGCCTGGGGCAAGGGGCATGACGAGGGCAAGGCATGTTGCGAGCGCGCTCATGCCGAGATGGTGATGAAGGGAAAATCTCATGGTGTTCCTTCCAGACGTTGTCATCCTCTTGCGGAGTTGAACCGATGGCGGTCTTTTGAGGATGATTGTAATGTTATTACGTTACGAGTCACGTATTAGCATTACGTGCAGGGCCAATGTCAACCGAGCAGAACGTCGCGACGTGGAAAATCTGGAAGAGGCTGGAAGAAGCAGATGACGCGCCGGCGTCGGGCCGCGTCTTTCGAAAGGCCGATAGCCTTCTTCAAAGGCCGGCTGAAAGAGTGGCAGGCGCGTTGCCGCGCCTGCCGTCGTTCAATTTAGCGAATGTCTTCCGGCAGAACGTCCGAAGGGATGTTCTGGTAGGAAACCGGGCGCGTGAAGCGGCGGATCGACATGGTGCCGACCGAAGTTGCGCCGAAGTTCGTGGAGGCCGGGTAGGGGCCGCCGTGAACCATGGCGTCGCAGACTTCAACGCCGGTCGGGAAACCGTTGGCGAGAACGCGGCCGGCCTTGCGCTCGAGGATCGGCAGCAGCTTGCGGCCGAGTTCGGCGTCGCCGGCATCGAGATGCAGGGTGGCGGTCAGCTGGCCTTCGAAGCTTTTCGCAACCGCGATCATCTCTTCCGGGCTCTCGACCGTTACGATCAGGCCGAGCGGTCCGAAGACCTCTTCGGCAAGCGCGTGGTTCGCAATCCAGTCCTTGCCGGAAACGCGGTAGAGATAAGGCGTGGCGTTGCGCAGGTTGCAGGTGGTGGTCAGCACGTCACGCACGCCATTGCCGGCGGCGATGCGGTCGCGGCCGTCGCGATAGGCGGCAGCGATGCCGTCGGTCAGCATGACCTGCGGGCCGACTTCCGACAGGGCTGCACGGGCGGTTTCAGCAACGGCATCCGCCTGCGAGGCGAGAATGACGGCGATGCCGGGATTGGTGCAGAACTGGCCCGCACCCATGGTGAGCGAACCAGCCCAGCCTTTGGCGATGGCCTCGCCGCGGGCAGCAACGGCTTCCGGCAACAGGAACATCGGGTTGACGGAACCGAGTTCGCCGAAGAAGGGGATCGGCTCGGGGCGCTGGGCGCAGAGATCGAACAGCGCGCGGCCGCCGGCGAGCGAACCGGTAAAACCGACCGCCTTGATGCGCGGATGCTGCACGAGCGCGGAACCGACATCGCGGCGGCCGCCCTGGATCAGCGAGAAGACGCCGGGATGCAGATTGTGCTTCTTGACGGCGGCGAGAACGGCTTCGGCAACGATTTCGCCGGTGCCGGGATGGGCGGAATGGCCCTTGACGACGACCGGGCAGCCGGCTGCCAGAGCTGCTGCCGTATCACCGCCGGCCGTGGAGAAGGCGAGCGGGAAATTGGAGGCGCCGAAGACCGCAACGGGGCCGATCGGACGCTGCATCAGGCGGATATCCGGGCGCGGCAGGGGCTGGCGGTCCGGCAGCGCCTCATCGTGGCGGCGGTCGAGATAGTCGCCCTTGCGGATATGCGAGGCGAAAAGGCGCAGCTGGCCAACGGTGCGGCCGCGTTCGCCCTGCAGGCGTCCTGCGGGCAGGCCGGTCTCGGAGGAGCCGATTTCGGTGATGGCGTCGGCGCGGGCTTCGATCTCGTCGGCAATGGTGTCGAGGAATGCGGCGCGCTCTTCGCGGGTGGTGTAACCATAGCTCCAGAAGGCGTCTTCGGCTGCTTCACAGGCTGCATTCACCAGATCGACGGTGCCGACTGAAAAATCGAAAGCTTCGCCATGTGCAGGCTCGCTGCGGAATTTAGCTTCCGTTGCGACCCATTCTCCTGCAACCAGATGTTTGCCATGCGGCTTGAAACTCATTTTGCTCTTCCCTGAAAATCTGATCCTGTGTGGAAAATCCACCCGACACCGTGACGTTGCACCGAAGGGCGACAGCGCAAACGCCATCAGCCGCGATCCTCGCCCGGTTGCCTTCTGCCTTAGCCCGTGTGGGGCCTGAGCGAAAGCCGGTTTTTCAACTATCTGACCGAAAAGTGTGATTAATTGGGCGAGGCGTGAAAAAGACCCGCTTCCGTTTACGCGCACGGCGCTCTATTGTGACGCCATGATGACAAATAGACTTCCGAAATATGTCGCCTGGTCGGTTTTTCTGCTGATCGTGATCGTTACAGTTTGCCCTATCGGCTTTCGTCCGCACACGCTGACGACGGTGGGCCTGGACCGCGCCGCGGCCTTCGCCTTCTGCTCGGCAGCCTTCGTGCTCGCCTATCCGCGTTACTGGCTGGCGATCATCGTGGCAGGCATCGCGGCGGCTTTTGGCATCGAGGCGCTGCAATTCCTGTCGCCCACTCGCCATCCGCATCTGATGGACGCCGCCGTGAAAGCCGCCGGCGTCATCGCCGGCGGGCTAGGGGCTTTTTCCTATCTTCTGTACAGGGCGAGGTTGGCCGCAGGCTGACGGAACGCCTCCCAGCCGGGAACATTGTTCAGCGTGTCCCACCCGTCAGCCCGAAACGGCCGTGCGACAGCGTGCGTTCGATGCCACGCAGCTCAGCCAATCCCTTCAGCCGGCCAATGGCGGGGTAACCGGGTTGTGCGCCGCGCGTCAGGTCATCGAGGATTTCCTGGCCGTGATCGGGCCGCATCGGAATGGTGCGGTCTTCGCGGCCCTCCGCCCGGCGGCGCGCCTCTTCGGTGAGGAGTGCTGCGATGACGGCGACCATGTCGGTTCCGCCTTCCAGATGTTCATTCTCGAAGAAGGAGCATGGCACGGTGTCGGTGTCACGCGTCACGTTGCGCAGATGTACGAAATGGATGCGATCGGCAAAACGGCTGGCGATGAAGGGCAGGTCGTTATCCGCCCGCGCGCCGAGGGAGCCGGTGCAGAGTGTCACGCCATTGGCGCGGCTATCGACCTGCGAGAGCATATGGGCGTAGTCGGCTTCGGTGGAGAGAATACGCGGCAGGCCGAGCAGCGCCCATGGCGGATCGTCGCCATGGGCGCAGATATTGATACCCACCTCCTCGGCAACCGGCGTCACTTCCGAGAGAAAGTCGATGAGGTTCTGTTGCAGCCTTTCGCGGTCGATGCCGTGATAGGACCGCAGCTTTTCCAGAAGCTGGGCAAGCGTATAGCCATCCGCCGAGCCGGGCAGACCCGCGCCGATATTGCGCCCGAGGGCGGCGATTTTCGTGTCCGGCATGTCGGCGAAACGTTTTGCCGCTTCCTCCGCCAGCCAGTCCGGATAATCGGCCTTTGCCCCGGGGCGTTTCAGGATGTGGATGTCGAAGGCGGCGAAATCGGGAAGATCGAAACGCATCGCCTTTGCGCCGTGTCTGGTTTCCCAGCGCAGATCGGTGCGGGTCCAGTCCAGCACGGGCATGAAATTATAGCAGACGGTGCGGATGCCGGAGGCGGAGAGGCGGCGCAGCGTTTCCTGCCAGTTGGTTATATGGGTTTTCCAGTCACCGGTCTGGGTCTTGATATCCTCGGAGACCGGCACGCTTTCCACCACGTCCCAATAAAGCCCGCCGGCCTTGATCGCCTCATGCCGTTTGGCGATTTCATCCACCGGCCAGACATCGCCGGTGGCGATGTGGTGCAGCGCGCTGACGATGCCTTCCGCACCCGCCTGAGCCGCATCCTGAACCGTGACCTTGTCGACCGGGCCGAACCAGCGCCATGTATGTCTCATCTTTAATCCTCAAATATCAGTCTGCTGAAAATGTCAGTTGCACCTTGCAGGCGGCGGAGCGGTCTCCGGCCTGTTCGAATGCCGCCTTCGCCTCGCCGAGCGGGAAGCTGTGGGAAATGATCGGCCGTACATCGATCCTGCGGGTGGAGATCAGCCCGGCGGCAATGGCGAATTCGTCGTGGAAACGCTGTGAGCCGCGCCAGAGAATTTCCTTGCCGACCAGCGCGTTGAGCGGAATGGTGATGTCACCGGTGACGCCGACCTGCACGATGGTGCCGCGTGGACGCACGCAGGCAAAGGCGGTGCGAAGTGCTGGACCGGCCGCGGAGCAATCGAAAATGACGTCGAAGTAACCCTTATTGTCCTGATAGGGCAAAAGCGCCTCGGCGTCTTTCGCGACATTGATCGTGCGGTCGGCGCCCATGGCGGGCGCGCGTTCAAGTGCGGCATCGGTGAGGTCGGTGGCGACAATGGTGGCCGCACCGGCATGGCGGGCGGCGGCGATGGTCAGTAGGCCGATGGGGCCTGCGCCCGTCACGAGTACGTTTGCACCTTTCAGGTCGCCGGCCTGAGCCACGGCATGCAGGCAGACGGCGAGCGGCTCGGTGCAGGCGGCTTCGGCGGGTGAGGTATCCTCTGAAAATGTCGCGCATAGTTTGGCGGGAACCACCAGCCGGTCGCGGAACATGCCCTGTTCGTGCGGCAGGCGCATGGCGCTGCCCATGAAGCGCATTTCGAGGCAATGGATCGGCTGGCCCTTCAGGCAGAAATGGCAATGGCCGCAGGGCTGGGATGGATTGACGGCGACGAGCTGGCCGATGGCAAGCCCGCTGACACCCTCTCCCAGCGCCCGCACATGGCCGGATGCCTCATGCCCGCAGATGATCGGCTCGCGCACCCGGACCGGGCCGAAGCCGCCATCCTGATAATAGTGGAGATCGGAGCCGCAGATGCCGCCCGCCGCCATGGCAAGCAGCACTTCGCCGGGTCCCGGTGCGGGAAGGTCCTGCGTTTCGACGCGAATGTCCTTCTGGCCGTATAGACGTGCCACGCGTGTCTGCATGACGATGCCCTCATATGTGTATGGGATGAAGAAGCCCGCGCGGGAAAACGCGCGGGCGATGATGTTGGCGTTAGCGGATCAGGCCCATTTCGGTCGGCAGCCACAGCGTGATGGCCGGAACGAAGGTGATCAGCAGCAGCGCCACGAACAGCGGCACCAGCCAGGGCAGGATGGCCATTGTCGTGCGTTCGACGGAGAGTTTCGCCACGCGCGAGAGCACGAACAGCACCATGCCGAGCGGCGGATGCAGCAGCCCTATCATCAGGTTGAGCGTGATGATGAGGCCGAAATGTACCGGGTCGATATGGAACTGCAGCACCAGCGGCAGCAGGATCGGCACGAGGATGGTGATGGCCGCAATCGTATCGAGGAAGCAGCCGACGAACAGCATCAGGAGATTGACCAGCACGAGGAAAATCCACTTGCTGTCGGTGATCGTCAGGATCGCCGCCGACAGAAGCTGTGCCGCCTGACTGACCGTGAGCAGCCATGCGAAGACCGATGCCGCCGCGACGATGAAGAGCACCGAAGCGGTCGTTTCAATCGTATCGAAGGTCGATTTCGCCAGCGTCTTGAAAGTCATCGTCCGGTAACGGACAAGCCCGAGGAACAGCGACCACAACACGGCCGCGACAGCGGCTTCCGTTGGTGTGAACCAGCCCATGGTCATGCCGCCGATCAGGATCACCGGCGTCATCAGCGCCATCACGGCGGAAAAGTCGAAATACCAGTCGCAGGCGAGCAGGATCACCAGCACGATCAGGATCGACAGGTTGAGCGACAGGCCGAACGCCGTGAGAATGTAGATGCCAAGCGGCACCATCATCACCACGAAGACTTCGATTGATGCGCCGAAGATGGTTCTGAGGCTGAACGGCGTATCGGAGCCCCAGCCCTTGATATCGGCGAAGACCGCAACCGTGATCATCATCAGAAGCGTCATGACGACGCCCGGAACGATGCCGGCCATGAACAGCGCACCGATGGAGACATTCGCCATCATGCCGTAGATGACGAAGGGCAGCGATGGCGGGAAGATCGGGCCGAGCGTTGCGGAAGCGGCGGTGACGCCGACGGCCGCTTCGACCGGATAACCGTGATCCTTCATGGCCTTGATCTCGATGGTGCCGATACCGGCCGCATCGGCAAGCGCGGTGCCGGACATGCCGGAAAAGATCACCGAGCCGATGATGTTGACCTGCGCGAGGCCGCCCTTCATCCAGCCGACGAGCGCGACGGCGAAGGAATAGATGCGTCCTGTCACACCTGCCGTATTCATCAGGTTGCCGGCAAGGATGAAGAAGGGAACGGCCAGAAGCGGGAAGCTTTCCACACCCGCAATCAGGCGCTGCGCGGCGATGATGTCAGGCGCGACATTGTAAAACACGATGTAGAGCAGCGAGGCCGAGGCCATGGAAATGGCGACCGGAAGGCCGATCAGCATCAGGAGAAGAAAGGAGCCGATAAGAAGCAGCATGTGATCAATCCCCCGCGCTCTGGAATTCTTCGGGCCGTTCCAGAACGGAGTAGCCACGCTGCATATTGGCGATGAAGACCTGCACTGAGCGGAAGAACATCAGAACGAAAGCGGCCAGAACCGTGTAGAAAACGATGTTGCGCGGCAGCGCCACGGTGACCATCTCCTCATCGGCGACGATTTCCAGATAACGCCACATCAGCCAGGAGGTGTAGGCGAAGAAGAGGATGCGCAGCACGTCGACGAGGATCGACATGGCGCGGGCCACCTGTGGCGGCACATAGTGATAAAGCACGTCCACCTGAATGTGGCGCGACATGCGCACGCACATGACCGAACCCAAAAAGACGACGCCGATCAGGCAGTTGACGGCGATTTCTTCCGTCCAGGCGTAGCTGTCGTTGAGCACGTAGCGGGTGAAGAACTGAAGGAACACGCAGCCCGTCATCAGCCAGAAGAGGCCGAGCGTGACCCAGTCTTCGAATGAATAGACCTTGAGATCGACCTCCGGCGGCGCCTCGTCGAACGTATGGGCGAGTTCCTCAGGCGTGACCTGAGTATGGATTTCCTGCGACATTGAGATATCCCGTCTGGAGAGAAAGGGCGGTGCGGCAACGGGGCCGCACCGGATCTTGGCTCACTTGACGGCGCGAATGGCTTCCCAGTCGGCCTTGTCGTAACCGAAGTCCTCGAACTTCACTTTTTCGAGGACGTTCTTCTCGAAGTCGGCCTTGTCGACCTCGGCGACGGTGAGGCCGCGCTTCTTGAAGTCTTCGACGAGGCTTTTTTCGCGGCCTTCGATGGTCTTGGTGGTGCGCTCGGCGGCCTGCTGCATGACTTCGGTGAAGATTTTCTTGTCTTCATCGGAGAGCTGCGACCACAGGTTCTTGGAGATCACCGTGTTGAGGTGGTCGACGATGTGGCCGGTCAGGACGATGTTCTTCTGCACTTCGAAGAACTTTTTCGCCTCGATGGTGGTCAGCGGGTTTTCCTGAGCGTCGACCGTGCCGTTCTGGAGTGCCAGATAGACTTCCGCAAAGGCAATCGGGGTCGTGTTGGCGCCGCAGGCGCGCGGCATGGCGAGATAGGCCGGAACGTCGGGAACGCGCATCTTCAACCCCGCCATGTCGGCGCAGGCGGCAATCGGCTTGTTCGATGTGGTGTGACGTGTGCCGTAATAGCTGACGGCGGCGATGTGGTTGCCGGTCTTGTCTTCGTAACCCTTGGCAAGACGCTTGAAGATATCGCTCTTGGTATAGGCGATCAGATGGCTCGGATCGCGGAAGATGTAAGGGAAATAGGTAAC
This sequence comes from Agrobacterium sp. 22-221-1, assembly GCF_053522445.1. Taxonomy (NCBI): domain Bacteria; kingdom Pseudomonadati; phylum Pseudomonadota; class Alphaproteobacteria; order Hyphomicrobiales; family Rhizobiaceae; genus Agrobacterium; species Agrobacterium sp. 22-221-1. The sequence continues at coordinate 221,105 of NZ_JBNWCL010000002.1, read as the reverse complement.
GCCGATCGGCTTGAAGTCACGCGCGGCAAAGCTGGAACCGGAAATGATGATATCGACGGTGCCGATCTTCAGGCCCTGGTTGATATCGGCTTCCTTACCGAGCTGCGAGGCGGGGAAAACATCCACCTTGTAACGGCCGTCGGTGCGCTTGGCGATTTCTTCCGCGGCCCAGACCGAATCCGTATGGAAAGGTTCGGAGGTCTCGTAGACATGCGCCCATTTCAGCGTGGTCTGCGCCTGCGCCGCCAGGGCGGAAAGCAGGATGGCGGCTGTTGCGCCCATCAAAGTCGACAATCTGATTTTCATTCTTAACTCCTCCCGAATTAAAGCCAGATTTCTCATTTTTCCCGTCGCCGGTTGCGGCGCGGTCACTCTTCTCCGATCGTTTCCTCCCCGAAACTTTCGGAAAATCTCTTTTGCGACAGCGTCAGATGCTGCCGCATCGCCTCACGCGCACCTTCCGGGTCGTTGGCGGCAATGGCGTCGCGGATTGCGCGGTGTTCCTGAACGGCAAGGTTCCATGTATGCGGACCCTCGAAATAGCTGGCGAGCTTTTCGAAAAAGGGTGACAGGCTGCGCTCGTCATAGATTAGGCCGGTAAAGCGGTTCAGCGCCGAATTGCCGATGATATCGGCAATCGCGGTGTGGAAGGCCCGGTCGAAATTGAGCGCCTGTGGCGAGCTGTCGAGCGCGCCGGCCATGCGTTCGATGATGTCATCGAGCTTGGCGATGCATTCCGGCGTGGCAAGCCGTGCTGCCTCCTCTGCAATCGCACTCTCAATGATGCAGCGCGCCTGCAGGATTTCGAATGGCCCATGCGCATCCGGCACCGGCGGCTTTTCCTTGGCCTGCTTGCCGGCTGCGCTGACATAAACGCCCGAACCCATGCGGATATGGATATGGCCTTCCACTTCCAGAACGATCAGCGCTTCGCGAACCGTCGGGCGCGATACGCCGAAGCGTTCGGCAAGATCCCGTTCCGCCGGCAAGCGCTGGCCTTCGGTCAGTTCTCCGCTTTCGATGAGCAAACGAATTTGTTCCGCGACCAGCCGGTAAAGGCGGCGCGGCTCCAGAGCCACAAACATGATATCCTCCCAGCGCGAAAGTCTCCCCCGATCGCGCAAGCGGTAAGATGGTCTTACCAATTTTATTAGGACGCATTTATGCGGTGCTGTCAATTGGCCGCTGGTGGAAAAGTGTGGGGAGGAGTTTGAGGCGGTTCAGCAGGTCGGGCGTTGTCTTATTCCGGGGCTTTTACCACTTCCGTCATTCCGGCCTTGAGCCGGAATGACGGGAAAAGGTTGCGCCGGACAGTCTGAAGCGACTGACTTACCCCTGTAAGGTTGAAAATAGTGCCGAGGCCTTAAACGCAAGCAGCCTTCTTCAGCCTCTATTGCCCATGAGCCTCAGAGCGCCATTCTCACCGATGACAACATTCAGCTCACCATAGCCGCCTATGGAAAGATGCGGCGTTTCGATGAGATGGGAATGGGTGGCGTTGATAACGACCACGGTTGCGCCCATGCTTTCCCCGGCCTGAATGCCGGCGGGGGCGTCCTCGAAGACGACACAGTTTTCAGGCGCGACGCCGAGCTTTTCCGCCGCCTTTTTATATCCTTCCGGATCAGGCTTGCCGTTCACCACATCCTCGGCGCAGATCATCACCGGAGGCGGGGTGAGGCCTGCGGCCGCCAGCCGGCGTTCGGCGAGCGCGCGGGCGGCGGAGGTGACGATGGCCCATTTGCCGGCCGGCAATTTTTCGAGAAATGCCGCAGCCTCGGGAATCTGGAGGATGCCGTCGACATCGTCCATTTCCTTCTGCAGCAGCATCGCCGCCTGTTCCGCGACATCGAGACCGGGAACGGCTTCGCGGCGCACCACTTCCGACGCGCGCATGCCATGGATGCGCTGCAGAAAAGCGTTCGGCTCTATGCCGTTGTCCACGGCCCATTCGCGCCAGACCCGCTCCACCACCGCAATCGAGTTGAGCAATGTTCCATCCATGTCGAACAGGAAGGCCGCATAGTCTTGCGAAAATATCTGGTTCTGCGGCGGGACTTTGCTGTGCATCTCATTCTTCCGTTGAAGCTGTCGGGACGCCTCTCTCTACAGCATCGGCGGACACAACGGAATCGCTTTTCCACCTTGAAGGCATAATGCGGTCATCTGGCCGAAGGCGGATATTGTCCCGGAATCGGACGTTCGCGTGTTCCGCGACTCGCCGGGTTAGGGTAGGGGAGAAGGCGTGCCCATCTCGCGATGCCGGGCGTCAGGTTGCAGCAAGGATGAGCTGCTATCGTGAGTTTTCGCAAGTACCGGAAACGCGCTAAATCAAAAGGTAATGAGGGATTTTGAATGTTTCGCATGAAGTTTTTCGGGGCGGAATTTTCTTAACGAATCCGCCGCTTCAGGGGCGACGTTAACCATTTGTTAACCATATTCGAGGTACCTAATTGTCAACGATTTGTTTACCAAGATGACCAAAGTGCTAACAGACCAGCGTTCGATCCGTATCAAAGGCCGCTCCTTCCTCGCAGTCGTCCTGTCCCCCGAATCTCCGGTCGATCAATGGCTGGAAAGGCTCGATGATCTCGCCGCCCGTTCGGCGGGCTTCTTCCTGTCGCGTCCGGTGGTTCTGGATGTGTCGGAGCTGTCGCTCGACAAGGCGGGGCTGAAGGAGCTGCTGGCGGCGCTGACGGAACGCAATGTCGGCATCATGGGTATCGAGGGCGTTCGCCCCTCGATGATCGAGCCGGGCATGCCGCCGTCGCTGAAGGGCGGAAAGCCCGCTTCCGATGTCGAGGTTGAGCCGGTCGCCATCGCCGCCGAGTTGCCGGAGGAAAAGCCGCGCGCTGCCGGTGAGGTCAGGGCCGTGGTGCCGTCGCTGGTCATCAACGAGCCGGTTCGCTCCGGCCAGTCGATCATGTTTCCCGAGGGTGACGTGACTGTCATCGGTTCTGTCGCCTCGGGGGCGGAAATCATCGCCGGCGGTTCGGTGCATATTTACGGCGCCCTGCGCGGTCGCGCCATGGCCGGTTCGCTCGGCAATGTTTCGGCGCGCATCTTCTGCCGCAAGCTCGAAGCGGAGCTTCTGGCCATCGACGGCGTCTACAAGGTGGCCGAGGACATTGACGACAAGCTGCGCGGCCAGCCCGTTCAGCTCTGGCTGGAAAACGATACGATCAAGGCCGCAAAGCTTGGCTGATAACAGAGAAACAACACAGGAACAGGAGAGCCATATGGGGAAGGTAGTCGTTGTAACTTCCGGCAAGGGCGGGGTGGGAAAGACCACCTCGACCGCAGCGCTTGGCGCCGCACTGGCGCAGAACAAGGAGAAGGTCGTGGTCGTCGATTTCGATGTCGGCCTGCGCAACCTCGATCTCGTCATGGGTGCTGAACGCCGCGTGGTTTACGATCTCGTCAACGTCATCCAGGGCGATGCCAAGCTGACGCAGGCGCTGATCCGCGACAAGCGCCTCGAGACGCTGTTCCTCCTGCCTGCCTCGCAGACGCGCGACAAGGACAATCTGACGCCGGAAGGTGTCGAATGGGTCATCAACGAGCTGAAGAAACATTTCGACTGGGTGATCTGCGACAGCCCCGCCGGCATCGAACGCGGTGCGACGCTGGCCATGCGCCATGCGGATGTGGCCGTCGTCGTCACCAATCCGGAAGTCTCCTCGGTGCGCGACAGCGACCGCATCATCGGTCTGCTGGATTCCAAGACGCTGAAGGCGGAACGCGGCGAGCGCATGGAGAAGCACCTGCTTCTGACGCGTTACGACGCTTCCCGCGCCGAGCGTGGCGACATGCTGAAGGTCGACGACGTTCTGGAAATCCTTTCCATTCCGCTGCTCGGCATCATTCCGGAAAGCACGGATGTGCTGCGGGCCTCGAACGTCGGTGCGCCTGTTACGCTGGCGGATGCCCGCTGCGCGCCGGCCATGGCCTATTTCGACGCCGCCCGCCGCCTGTCCGGTGAGGATATTCCGGTGGTCATTCCGGGCGAGAAGCGTGGCATCTTCTCCAAGATCTTCGCAAGGAGGGCTGCATGAGCATCTTCAGTCTTTTCCGCAAACAGAAGTCGGCACCGCTTGCGCGTGAACGCCTGCAGGTGCTGCTCGCCCACGAAAGGGCATCCTCCGGCTCCGATCTGGTCGCCATCCTCAGGGAAGAAATTCTCGGCGTCATCGCCAAACATGTGCAGATCGACAATGATCGGGTGCATGTGAAGATGGATCGCGACGAGCATGTCTCCATCTTGGAGATCGATGTCGAGATTCCTCTGGGTGCCGATCTGCGCGCCGCGTAAGATACGTCTTGAAAAACGCCGCCCGCCACCGGGCGGCGTTTTTATTCCGCTGTCGTATCGACGGGTTTTCGAAATGCCTCGGCCAGATCGCCGGGCAGCGGGCGCTTCAGGTTGATGCCGTTTGGCGGGATCGGCGCGTTGAACCATTTGTCGTAGATTTTATCGATTTCGCCGCTCTCATAGATTTGGCCGAGCGCCTCGTTGACGGCGTCGCGGAAGCCGGTATCGCCGTGGCGGAGCATCAGGCCATAGGGCTGCGGCGGAGCGAGATATTCATCGGAGATGACGTAGTCTTCCGGCTTGCCGGTCTCGGCAACGAAGGATCGCAGAAGTATATCGTCCATGACGAAGGCCGAGGCACGGTTTTCCGTCACCATGTCGAAACTGCCCTCGGTGCTGTCATTCTGCAGAACCGCGACGTTCAGCCCCAGTTTACGATTGAGCACGTTGAGTTGGGTGATGTTGATGGTTCCCGTCGTCACCACCACCGTTCGCCCGGCGAGATCGGCGACGGTGTTCAGGCCGCTCGATTTCAGCGCCACATAACGGGTGCCGGTGATGAAGTGGCTGTAGGAGAACCACACGGCCTTGCGCCGCTCCTCGGTATTCGTGCTCGCCACGCATTCCATGTCCATCGTGCCGTCATTGAGAAGCATGATGCGGTTGCTGGGTGTGCGCTTGACGAACTCGACCTTCAGTTCCGACAGGCCGAGCTTTTTCTTGATGGAATCCGCCACTCTCAGGCATAGCTCGATGCTGTAGCCGATAGGCTCCGGCCCGGTACCGAGATAGGAAAAGGGAATATTGCGATCTGCATAACCGAGCTTGATGGTGCCGGTTCTGGCAATGGTTTCAAGTGTCGGCGGTTGGGCATCCTCGCTCACCGCCTGGGCGGGGAGAAGACTTGAAAAAACGAGCATAAGCCATAATGTCGATCTCTGCATCGCGCATCTCCAGCCAAATAATCCGTCAAAACATTTTCATGAAAATCGATACGGGTGGACGCCTTGCGCTCTCAGTCCTGGTATTCGCTCGGATGTTCGTATGCCTGTTTCAGAGAGGCGGCCATCGGCAGGTTCAGGTTCATGCCGTTTGGGGGAATGGGCTTGGTGAACCACTTTTCATAAAGGCCATGAATGACCGGCCCGGTGAAAATATGCCGAAGGCTTTCATTGACCGCCGCCTTGAAACCGGGGTCGTTGCGCCGGAAAACCAGGCCATAAGGCTCGGGGGCGCTCAGCGTTTCCTCAGAAAGCGCATAGAGGTCCGGATTCTCTGAGGTTGCCGCCAGCGCCGCGAGCAATATGCCATCCATGACAAAGGCGGAGGCCTTGCCGGAGACCACGAGTTCGAAGGCCTCCTCATTGGTTTTCGTCGGCATCACCGAGATATTGAGGTTCTTCGCCCGGTTGACGGCATTGAGTTGCTCGATATTGACGGTGCCGGAGGCGGATGTGACGGACCGCCCGGCGAGATCGGCGAGGCTTTTCAGATTGTCCTGCTTGCGGGAGAGAAACTGCGTCGCGGTCATGAAGTTGGGATAGGAGAAATCCACGATCTTGCGGCGTTCGCTATTGTTGGTCGTGGCCGCGCATTCAATGTCGATCTGGCCGCCGCGGACAAGGATGAAACGGGTCGCGGGTGTCGCCTTGACGTATTCGAGTTCGATCCTGTCGAGCTTCAGTTTCCTGCGAATATCTTCGCTGATCGCCCGACAAAGATCGGTCGAGAAACCGGTGACCTCCCCATTCGGCAATTGATAGGAAAAGGGCGGTTCGGCTTCGCGATAGCCGATGCGGATCTTTGCGGTTTTGGCGATCTGCTGAAGCGTATCGCCTTCGCCGGCAGCCTGAAGAGGCGTGATGGGAGCAAGGCATGTGAGGAAAAGGCAAAATACTGAAAGACGCATTTTATGTCCTCTGGGCCGGCGGCCGGTTTCTCAAATGGCTTTTTGTGGCGGGCAATAGGTTTCCTGTGTCGGTCGACCGATATCGCCGAATTCATCTTTCGCAATCGGCGCGATGACGGCGCGGTTCTTGAGAATGCGGGCAAGCGGCGCGGGCTCGGCAAAATAATAGCCCTGCGCTTCGTCGCAGCCGGAAAGCTTGAGCGCTTCGACCTGCTCCCTGTTTTCAACGCCCTCGGCGGTGACCTTCAGGCCGATCTGTTCAGCCATGTCGATGACGGTGTTGACGATGGCGGAACACATGGGATTGGACGGCAGGCCGGAGACGAATTCCCGGTCGATCTTGATCTTGTCGAAGGCGACATGGGTGAGCGTGCTGAGGCCCGCATAGCCGGTGCCGAAATCGTCAAGCGCGAGGCGAACGCCCCTTTCCTTCAGCAGTTTCAGGGCTCGGGCGCTGTTATCGCGCTCCAGCATGACCGTTTCCGTCACTTCCAGTTCAAGCCGTTCCGCCGGGAAGCCGGATGTTTCCAGCGCCCGGTCCACTATCGGTACGATGTCGTCATTGCTGAGCTGAACGGCGGATAGATTGACGGCGAGCCTGATATCCTTCGGCCATGTCATCGCATCTCTGCAGGCCTGCGCCAGAACCCATTCGCCCAACGGCTTGATGAAGTTGTTTTCTTCGGCAAGCGCGATGAAGCGGTCCGGTGCGATGAGGCCAAGCTTGCTGTGCCGCCAGCGGGCCAGCGCTTCATAAGCGACGATGCGACCGCTCTGCAGATTGACGACCGGCTGGTAATGCAGCTCGAATTCCTGGTTTTCGAGCGCGGATTTCATGTCTATTTCCAGCGCATGCTTGTGCTGCGCCGCCATGTCCATGCCAGGCTCATAAAAGACGAAATAGCCGCAGCCCATGGATTTCGCCCGGTAAAGGCCGAGATCGGCATGTTGCAGAAGCTGCGTTGCGGATGTGCCGTGGCCCGGCGCGCAGGCGATGCCGATGCTGGTATCGATGCTGATATCGCTGCCTTCGAGACTGAAACTGCGCGAGACGGCATGCACCACCCGCGCGGCCAGCATCGCCGCATCGCTCTCGCAGTCGCCGTTTGCCGATTGTATGATCGCAAATTCGTCGCCGCCGAGACGGCTCACCATGTCGTTTTCACCCAGCACGGCGGAAATCCGTGAGGCCACCGCCACCAGCAGGGCATCGCCGGCGGCATGTCCGAGTGTATCATTGACGGCCTTGAAGCGGTCCAGATCGAGCAGCATGACATTGAACGGCTGGCCTGACGCGGCAAGCTGTTCGAGACGGTTTTCCAGCGTCTTCATCAGCAATACGCGATTGGGCAGCCCGGTCAGCGCATCGTGATGGGCCATATGTTCCAGCTGCTGCGCCATATCGCGAATCTGCCGCAGGCGTCCGCGTTCCAGAACAGCTTCGCGCAACGTCTCGATGGCGGTGGCCATGTCGCCGATCTCGTCCCGCCGCTCCTGAAACGGCGTGGCGACATCCGTTTCCTCGCGGGCGATCCGAAGCGTCGCCTGCACCAGCGCCGGGACCGGTTTCAGGAAATGCCGGGCGATGACGGTCACCAGCACGCCGGTGACGGTCAAAACCACGATCAGCGCGGCGAGCGAATTATAAATGAGCTTGCGCTGCGCGCCATAAAGCGCGTCCGAGCCGCCGATGCTGACGGCGACCGCGCCGATGGGTTTCTTCGTTTCCGTGCTGATGATCGGCAGCAGGCCGATATAATGGCTGGATTCGCCGATGGTCGCAAAACCGGTGGAAAAACGCGCGGCGACCGCATCCCGGGAAAAGATGGGATCGGTGGCGAGCGGCTTTTCATCGTCATCGGTGGCGTTGTCGAAAGCCGCCGCGATCTGTCGGAAGCCGGAATCCGCCTCGTCATAACGGAAAAGCCAGACGGCATTCTTGGTCTGTGCGCCGATAAGCGCGAGAACGTCGCTGGGGTTGAAGCCAGTGACGAGAATGGATTCGTCGTCGCCGATGGGCTTGTCGGTCAAGATGCCGTTGACCTGCCCGTCGGCATCGGCGGTGACGCTGACATAGGTGTAGATGCTGCGAAGCGTGGCGCTGGCGATCTGCGAATTGACGCGCGCCTGGTTGAGCCATTGCTCGCTGGCGGCGGCGACGAACATATACCAGCCGACAAGTGCGCCGATGCTGTAGGAAAAGATCACGCCGCCGAGGAATATCAGGGTTATCTTGCTGGCGAGCGAACGCCGCCGCGAAAACCGGCCTGTTTCCGGCTGCGTTGGCGAGCGAAGCGTGTGGCCCGGTTCAACCTGTCTATCTGTCCCGCGATAGGCAGTCTCTTCCATTCGCGATAGTCCCCCGCGATGTCGCGTTATAATTGTTTTATGGAATTTTATAGGGCATGCATTTCAATGCTGTCTGCTAAATAATTCAACAAAGTTTAGATGCGATTAAGAATTAATCCGTCTTTTTATAGTCGTAGCTTATATAAGAGATGGCGTTCCTGCACCTCAGGTTGAAAAAATCGGAGGTTAGAAATGAATCGTCAAGGATAAACTCCAAAATTCTGCGATCTCCGCCATGTTTCCCAATCCGGTATGTCTCTCATCGATAGCGCGGCGATTGGCCTTGCCAACTGGCCGATAAACGGCATGTTGTGCGCAACATGCCGCTTTCAGGGAAGATATCATGGCTCATAAAGGCAAAAACATCGCGCAGCTTTCCGTTCTCCTCCAGAGCGGCCATCTCGATCCGCGTGCCCTGGTGGAAGAGACGCTGGATGCGGTTGGCGGAGAGGACGATCAGGCGATTTTTGTCGAGTTGACGGCAGCGCGGGCGATGTCGGAGGCGGAAGCTGCGGCAAAACGCATTGGTGATGGCCGTTCCTGTGGTGTGCTCGATGGTATTCCGGTGGCCTGGAAGGATCTGTTTGACCTTGAAGGCATGGCAACCACGGCCGGATCGACGGTGCTTGCGAACGATAAGCCTGCGTCTCGCGACGCGGATGTGGTGACGGCGCTGAAACAGGCGGGCATGATCTGCATCGGCCGCACCAATATGAGCGAATTCGCGTTTTCCGGTCTCGGCATCAATCCGCATTACGGTACGCCCCGCAATCCTGCTTCTACGGATGGTCACCGTCTGCCGGGCGGCTCTTCGTCGGGTGCGGGCGTCGCCGTGGCTGCCGGTCTGGTGCCGGCGGCGATAGGCACCGATACCGGCGGATCGGTGCGTATTCCCGCTGCCTTCAACGGCGTGGTGGGTTACAAGGCAAGCCGTGGCCGTTATTCGATGCGCGGCGTTTATCCCTTGGCGAAAAGCCTCGATTCACTCGGTCCGCTCACGCATACCGTACAGGACGCCGTCTGGGTGGATGCCGCCATGCGCGGCAAGGCGGCTGCCGATCTCACGCGCGCGCCTCTTTCCGGCCTGTCGTTGGTGGTGCCGGAAACCGTCTTTTTCGATGGCATCGAGGATGGCGTCGCAGCCGCTTTCGAGCGGGCGGTGGAACGTCTTGTCCGCGCCGGTGCCTCGGTGCGGCGGCAGGCATTCCCGATTTTTTCGGAACTGTTCGATCTTATCAAGGAGAAGGGTGCGCTGGTGACGGCGGAGGCCTTCGCCCTGCACAAGACCCGGCTGGAAGGTGCCGACGCCGCCCACATGGACCCGCGCGTGGTGGCCAGAGCAGGGCTCGGCGCGAATATTTCCATGCCGGACTATATCGCCATCATCGAGGCGCGCGAACGCATGACGGCGGCGTTTTCCGGCATGATTGGCAGGCAAGAACTGCTGGTGTCGCCGACATTGCCGCATGTCGCGGCCAAGGTCGCGCCGCTTCTCGAGAGTGACGATGCCTTTTTCGCCATGAATGCGAAGACCCTGCGCAACACCCAGATCGGCAATTTTTTCGATCTCTGCGGTGTTTCGATTCCTTGCGGAACCGGCGATGCGGGCATGCCGGTCGGCCTGCTGCTTTCCGGCCTGCACGGCACTGATGACCATGTGCTGGGTGTCGCGATGACGGCGGAAGAAATCGTTCGGGGTTGAGGAGAGGGCGGTTCACACAGCCATTCTCCGTCACCCCGGACTTGATCCGGGGTCCAGCGCGATCAAGTCCTTGATCGTGAAAGACTCCTGACGCCGCGCAGACGCGCGGCTGCTGGATGCCGGATCAAGTCCGGCATGACGGGGAGAGTACTTGGCCGCCTCCTCCCATAGCCTCAACGCGCTGCCCAATTCGCGCCACGGCGGAACATGGTTTTCATCTGCGGCACGGAGAACTCCTTGGCCTGATGGCCGAGCGCCGAATAGAAGACGCGGCCCTTGCCGTATTTGCGTTTCCAGACCACCGGCATCACCACGCCGTCGATCCACCAGGCATGGTCGCCTGTAAACTTTGTCGTCGCGAGAACCTCGTTTGAGGGGTCGACATGCATATAATATTGCTCCGACGTATAGGGGAAATCGGAAATCCCCTCCATCAGCGGATCGTCGGGGCGGGTGATGTTGATGTGGTAGTCGATGATATTGCCGGGATGGGCGACCCACTGGCCGCCGATCATGAACTGATATTCGACGCATTCGCGGAAACTGTCGCCTGCACCGCCATGAAAACCGGCAATGCCGACGCCGTTTTCCACGGCGGCGGTGAGATTCTTGATCTCTTCCTTCTCGATCTTCGACATGGTGACGATGGGTACGACGAGGCTAAGATCATGTACTGAAGGATCGGCGAAGGCCTCCGTGCTGTGCTCGACATAGACCTTGAAACCGTCCTCCTCCAGCATGTCCTTGACGATGGTGGCGCATTCCTGCGGCTCGTGGCCGCTCCAGCCGCCCCAGACGATGAGTGCTTCGCGCATTATTTCCTCCTCCGGATTATTTGCCGAGCTGGCCGTCGACCAGCGATGTTTCGAGCGGAGCAGGGCGCTCCGCCTTGGTGGTGATGGAAACTGTGGTGCCGCTGTCCGATGCCGTCTGGAAGGCTTCCATGACCTCCAGCACATGCAGGGCAAGATCGCCATTGGCGCGATGCGGGCGGTTTTCGCGGATCGCATGGGCCATATCCGCTACGCCTATCGAGCGGTAATTGCCGTCCGCATAGGGTGATGAGAGCGCTTGCGGCTCGAACTGGCCGCCCTTTTTCAGCAATTGCACCTCGCCGCCAAAATGGTTTGGATCTGGCACGATCAGCGTGCCTTCGGTGCCGTAGAGTTCCAGCGGCACATGTTTGTGGCCCGCCACATCGAAGCTCATGCCCACCTGCACCACGGCACCATTCTGGAACGCCAGCACGCCGGACACATGAGTGGCAACATGAACGGGGATTTTTTCGCCGTTTTTCGGCTCGCTGGTGATGAGGCGCTCATTGCGCGGCGCGATGGCAAAACCCGCGACTTTGGCGACCGGGCCGAACAGGTTGACGAGATCGGTGATGTAATAGGGTCCCATATCCAGCATCGGCCCGCCGCCAACCTCGTAATAAAAGGCCGGGTTGGGATGCCAGCGCTCATGGCCGGGGCACATAAAGGTGGCCGTTCCGCCGACCGGCTGGCCCAGCACGCCCTCATCGATCAGCCGGCGTGCGGTCTGGTGCCCGCCGCCGAGGAATGTATCCGGAGCCGAGCCGATGCGCAGGCCCTTGGCCTTTGCCGCATCCGCAAGGCGTTTGCCCTCGGCGAAATTGATGCCGAGCGGCTTTTCGGAATAGGCGTGTTTGCCGGCGTCAAGCGCGCGCAGTCCCACCTCCACATGCGCCTTGGGGATCGTCAGGTTGACGATGATCTCCACGGAAGGATCGGCGAGAAGCGCGTCGATGCTGGTTGCCTTAAGGCCGAATTCATCGGCGCGGGCTTTCGCGGCCTCCGCGTTCATATCCGCAAGACCGCGAATGTCGAGAATGGGAAACGACGCCATGGCCTTGAGATAGGCGCTGGAGATGTTGCCGCAGCCGATGATGCCGATACCGACCCTGTTCATGTGATTTCCTCCCGTAAATCAGAAATGTCGAAGCCCGCCGCTCTGCCCTGATGGCTAAAGCGCCGGCCCCGTTGTGTTCCATGGCGATTCGTAAAGCTCGTAGAGCGCGACCGCCGCAGCCCCCTGCGCCCAGAGCTCGTCGCTCGCAATGTCGAAAACCAGCTCGGCGACGCCGGCCAGTGAAGGCGGCACGGCGGCGTTGTAGCTGTCACGAATACTGGCGATGAAGGGTTCGCCAAGCTCGAGGCTGGAGCCGGTGATGATGACCCGCGGCGGCGCAAACAGCGTGACGATATTGGCAAGCGTCAGGCCCAGCGCCGCGCCGGCGCGCAGGGCTGCCGCAATGAGATCGTGATCTTCAGCTGCAATCAGCGCATGGGCGTGCTGCATGCCGCGACCAAGCCGGATCGCCTCGGCAAAGCGCCCGTCCACCGGGCGCGAGCCTAAAATGGCGTTTTCACCCGCCTGGCTCGCCAGCCGTACCGTGCCATCATTGGCAAGGCCGATGACGAGATCGCCGAGATTGTGGCTGAGGCCGCCGGCGCCGCGAAACAGCTGGTTCTGGTGCAGAACGCCAAGCCCGAGTGTCTGTTCGAGCGAAATCAGCACCATGTCCTCCAGATCGCGGGCATGGCCGAACCAGTGGTGGGCGAGCGTGATGGCGTGGGCGTCGCTTTCGATGATGGTCGGCGAATTCAGCCGCGCTGTCATTTCCTCGGCAAAATTGACGTTCACTTCCCGCAAAATCGGGCTGCTGCGGATTTTCCCGGTGCGATGTTCGATAACGCCGGGCAGGCCAAGGCAGACCATGTCCACATCTTCCAGCGACAGCCCGGCATCGACCACACAGCGCCGCACACCGTCCTCCACCAGGTCGGCGATGACGCCGATGGGCTGGCGGTCGACACGGATCGGCAGAGCAAGCGTCGAAAGCACGTTGCCGCAGAAATCGGTGACGACGAAGACCATGCGGCTTGCGGCGATCTTGGCGCCCACCACGCGGGCGGCATCCGGGTTTAGTTCCAGCATCACGCGCGGCCTGCCGCGCGCGCCTTCAGTGCGGATATCGCCGATATGACGGGTAAGAATCAGCCCGTCATCGAGCAGCGAGGCGGTGATCGCCGAAACGGTGGTGGTGGAGAGTTGTGTTCTTTCGCTGATTTCCACACGCGAGATCGGCCCGTGACGGCGGATGCTATCCAGCACGCTCAGCCTGTTGATCGCGCGCATCAGTTCTGGGTCTGCGGTCTTCATGGGGGTCCTGCTGCGATCGATGCCTGTTCGTGAAGCCGATTTATATCGGGTTGCGGATTAAATAACGGTGTAGGGGAGGGGTGTGTCAAGCTGTTTGGGCAAAAAATCGGCATAGCGCCTTGACATTGGGCGAGGCCTAATGTGAATTAATCCGCATTGGGGAATAAATGAGGAAATCCCCAGGGAGGATCACAATCATGACGATTTGGCACGCAGGCGCAAGCCTGAGCGGCAGGCTGACAGGCTTTGCCACAACGACAAGCATTGCTCTCATGCTCGGCGCGGCCAGCGCCTCGGCCGCAACGGTCGTTAAATGGATGCATGTGGAACTGGACCCGAAAGCCGTGGCCGTCTGGGAGGAAATTGCCAAGGATTTCGAGACCAAGCATCCTGATGTGGATGTACAGCTGCAATTTCTGGAAAACGAAGCCTTCAAGGCGAAATTGCCGACCCTCCTACAATCCAACGACGTGCCGGATTTCTTCTATAGCTGGGGTGGCGGCGTTCTCGAAGAACAGTCTAAAACCGGTGCGCTGAAGGATCTGACCGAGGTTTTCGACGCCGATGGCGGCAAGCTCCGGCAGGCCTATAACTCCTCCGCAATCGACGGCCTGTCTTTTGATGGCAAGGTCTGGGCCGTGCCCTACAAGGTCAGCCTCGTCAGCTTCTTTTATAACAAGGAGCTGTTTGCCAAGGCTGGCGTGAAGGCGGAAGACATCAAGAGCTGGGATGATCTCGGCGCCACGGTCAAGAAGATCAAAGAAGCCGGCATCGTGCCGATCGCCGGTGGCGGCGGTGAAAAATGGCCGATCCATTTCTACTGGAGCTATCTCGTCATGCGCAATGGCGGGCAGGCCGTGTTCGATGCCGCCCGCAAGGGCGAGGGCGAAGGTTTCATGGATCCGGCCATTATCAAGGCCGGCGAGCAGCTGGCCGAATTTGGCAAGCTGGAACCCTTCCAGCCCGGCTATCTCGGCTCCACCTGGCCGCAGGCGCTCGGCGTCTTCGGTGACGGCAAGGCGGCGATGATCCTCGGTTTCGACAATACCGAAGCCAACCAGCGCAAAAATGCCGGTGACGGCAAGGGGCTGGCCGCCGACAATATCGGCCGCTTCGCCTTCCCCGTCATCGAGGGCGGCGCGGGCAAGGCCACCGATACGCTGGGCGGCCTGAATGGCTGGGCGGTCACGAAAAACGCGTCCAAGGAAGCAATCGATTTCGCGGCCTTCCTGACCAGCAAGGAAAGCGAAGAAAAGATGGCGGCTGCCGGCATGATCCTGCCGGTTGCTACGGGTGCGGACGGTGCGGTGAAAAACCCGCTGTTGGCGGATTCGGCCAAGCAGCTTGCCGGTTCCACCTGGCACCAGAACTTCTTCGACCAGACGCTGGGCGCAGCCGTCGGCCGCGTCGTCAACGACGTCTCCGTCGAGATCGTCTCCGGCCAGATGAGCGCGGAAGAGGGCGCCAAGCAGATTCAGGATGCTTTCGAGCTTCGCTGATTGTTTTCCATGACGGCGCCGCGCAGGACGCGGCGCCGCAATATCTGCCTCAATGAAAGCGGATAGATATGACGGATATTTCCATGACTTCTGCGTCGATACCGGCGCGCGGCGCGGCGAAGACCAAGCGCAAGCAAAGCTCGGTCGCGCATGACCGGTCGCTGACCCTTCTGGTCTTCCTGCCGCCCGCCCTGCTGCTCTTTACCCTGTTCGTCATCCTGCCCATGGGCGAGGCGGCATGGTACAGCCTTTACCGCTGGAACGGCTATGGCACGCCGACCGATTTTGTGGGCCTGCGGAATTTTCAGGTCCTGTTCGGCAATGCTGCCTTCTCGCAGGCCTTGATCAATAACGGCCTCATCATCCTGATTTCCGTATTGATCCAGATCCCGTTGGCGATCTGGCTTGCGATGATGCTGGCGCACCGCATTCCCGGCGTCGTTGCCTTCCGGCTGGTTTTCTTCCTGCCCTATGTGCTGGCGGATGTCGCAGCCGGTCTGATCTGGCGTTTCGTTTATGACGGCGATTACGGCCTGTTTGCCGCCATCTCCAATTTCTTCGGCTTTGCCAATCCTTACGTGCTGGCCGACAAGGATGTGGCGATCTATGCCGTGCTCGGCGTCATCGTCTGGAAATATTTCGGATTTCACATGATGCTGTTCATCGCCGGCCTCCAATCCGTCGACAAGAATGTGCTGGAAGCCGCCGAAATCGATGGCGCTTCCGGCTGGCAGAAGTTTCGTTATGTCACCTTGCCGATGCTCGGCTCCACCGTTCGCCTGTCCGTCTTCTTCGCGGTTATCGGCTCATTGCAGTTGTTCGACATGATCATGCCGCTCACCGGCGGCGGGCCGTCCAACTCCACGCAGACCATGGTTACCTTCCTCTACACCTACGGCGTCATGCGTATGCAGGTGGGGCTTGGCAGCGCGGTCGGCGTCGTTCTTTTCATCATCTGCGTGACGCTCGCCTTCGGTTACAAAAGGATTTTCATGCGCCATGACTGATACATCCGCCTCCGTCCGCATGCCGCTGCAAACCAAGCTTTATCTTTACATATCGCTGAGCCTGATTGCGGCCATTGTGCTCATACCGTTGCTCACCACCGCGCTTGGCGGCTTCAAGACGCTGGGAGACCTGCGCGTCAACCCGTTCGGCATTCCTGCCGAATGGCAATGGGCCAATTATGGCGATATCCTCTTCGGCAAACGCTACTGGCTGCAAATCTTCAACTCGCTGGTCATCGCGCTGTTGACGGTGTTCCTGACGCTGACCGTTTCGGCCATGGCCGCCTTCACGTTCGCGCATGTGAAGTTCTTCGGCTCGTCCTTCCTGCTCAATTATTTCCTGCTGGGACTGATGTTTCCTGCGGCCACGGCCATCCTGCCACTGTTCATCCGCATCCGCGATCTGGGCCTGCTCGATACCTATTGGGGTGTGGTGCTGCCGCAGGTGGCCTTCGGGCTTGGCATGAGCATTCTCCTGTTCCGCAATTATTTTCGCAATCTGCCGGAAGAGCTGTTTCAGGCAGCCTTCGTGGATGGCTGCGGTTATCTGCGGTTCTTCTGGCACATTTCCGTGCCGCTATCGCGGCCGATCGTGGCGACCGTCGGCATCGTGTCCTTCGTCGGCAGCTGGAACAGCTATATCCTGCCGCTGATCATGCTGAATTCGGAATCGAAATATCCCTGGCCGCTCGGCATCATGGTGTATCGCGGTGAATTCGGCACCGAATGGCAGCTCGTTCTCGCCTTCATCACGCTGACGATCCTGCCGACCGTCATCGTCTTCTTCCTCGCACAGAAACACATCATCGCGGGCCTGACGGCCGGTGCCGTCAAATCGTGACTTGAAAGGAGCAAAACATGGCTTCCGTCGAACTTAGGGATATCGCCAAGTCCTACGCCGCGCTCGATGTCATTCACGGCATCTCGCTTGATATTACGGATGGCGAATTCATCGCGCTGGTCGGTCCTTCCGGCTGCGGCAAGTCCACCCTGCTGCGTATGATCGCCGGGCTGGAGGAAATCACCGATGGAGATATTCTCATCGGCGACAAGGTGGTCAACGGTATGACCCCGCGTGAGCGCAACATCGCCATGGTGTTCCAGTCCTATGCGCTTTATCCGCATATGACGGTGGCCGAAAACATGGGCTTCAACCTGAAGCTCGCCGGCCAGCCGAAAAATGTGATCGAGGAGCGCGTGGCGGAAGCCGCTCGCATGCTCGATCTCGGCAAGCTTCTCGACCGCAAGCCCTCGCAGCTCTCCGGCGGCCAGCGCCAGCGTGTCGCCATGGGTCGCGCGGTGGTGCGCAATCCGGCCGTCTTCCTGTTCGATGAGCCGCTGTCCAACCTGGACGCCAAGCTTCGCGTGCAGATGCGCAGCGAAATCAAGGCGCTTCATCAGAAAGTCGGCACCACCTCCATCTATGTCACCCATGACCAGATCGAGGCGATGACACTGGCGGACCGGGTCGTGGTGCTCAATCATGGCCGCATCGAGCAGCAGGGTACGCCGCTCGAACTTTACAAGACACCCGCCAATCTCTTCGTCGCCGCCTTCATCGGCTCACCGGCCATGAACCTCATCGAATGCGTGGTCGATGGCGAGGGAGACCAGCCGGCGGCCCGGCTGAAGGACGGAACCGCGATCCGCATTGCCGCCTCTCGAAAGGTCAAACGCGGCCAGCCGGTGACGATTGGCTTGAGGCCGGAACATATCGGCTCGGCCATCGGCGGCGATGTGTCGCTCTCCGGCCGGACACTGCTGGTGGAGCCGACAGGTGCGCAGACCCATGTGATCTTCGAACTGGCGGGCGATCAGGTGACGGCGGTGGTGGATGGCGAGCAGCCGGTCAAGGTCAACACTCCCTTTGCCGCCACCGTGCACCATGAGCGTGTGCACGTCTTCGACAGGGCGAGCGGACTGGCGCTTTAAGCGCCTTCCGCATTTTCAACGAAATGCGGAAATTCTCTCGTCCCTCCGCTTTTGGGGCTTGTTTGAAAATCACGAGCGGTTAGCTTGGCGCTTGGGAAAAAAGCGGATTACCGCGAAACTGTATCGATGCAGGAGGAGATTTTTATGAGAACGATCAAGGGACCGGGTCTTTTTCTCGGCCAGTTTGCCGGTGATGCCGCACCCTTCAACAGCTGGGACGGCATTACCAAATGGGCGGCGGAAAAAGGCTACCTCGGCGTGCAGGTGCCGACTTGGGCCGGGCAGCTGATCGATCTCAAAAAAGCAGCGGAATCGAAAGACTATTGCGACGAGTTCGCTGGTGTCGCACGCCAGAACGGCGTGGAAGTGACCGAGCTTTCCACCCATCTGCAGGGCCAGCTTGTCGCCGTTCATCCCGCCTATGACGAGGCCTTTGACGGTTTTGCCGCACCGGAAGTGCGCGGCAACCCCAAGGCGCGTCAGCAATGGGCGGTGGAGCAGGTGAAGCTGGCGCTGAAGGCGTCGAAAAATCTCGGCATCAAGGCGCATGCGACCTTCTCCGGTGCGCTTGCCTGGCCCTTCGTTTACCCGTGGCCGCAGCGCCCGGCTGGTCTGGTGGAAACGGCCTTCGACGAACTGGCGAAACGCTGGACGCCGATCCTCGATTACGCCGATGAGCAGGGTGTGGATGTCTGCTACGAAATCCATCCCGGTGAAGACCTGCATGATGGCGTGACCTTCGAGATGTTCCTGGAGCGGGTGAAGAACCACAAGCGCGCCAACATGCTCTACGATCCCTCGCATTACATTCTGCAATGCCTCGATTATCTCGACAATATCGACATCTACAAGGACCGCATCAAGATGTTCCACGTCAAGGATGCGGAGTTCAACCCGACCGGACGGCAGGGCGTTTATGGCGGTTATCAGGGCTGGGTCAACCGCGCGGGCCGGTTCCGTTCGCTGGGCGACGGGCAGGTGGATTTCGGTGCGGTTTTCTCGAAAATGGCGGCCAATGATTTCGATGGCTGGGCCGTGGTCGAGTGGGAATGCGCGCTGAAGCACCCTGAAGACGGTGCTCGGGAAGGAGCCGAATTCGTCAAGGCGCATATCATCCGCGTCACGGAAAAAGCCTTTGACGATTTCGCATCGAGCGGCACGGACGATGCGGCTAACCGCCGTATGCTTGGGCTTTGAGAGCATTTCAGGGGAGATATTATGGCTATTGAAGGAAAGACAACCGACAAGGCGAACAAGCGGATTCGCCTTGGCATGGTGGGCGGCGGTTCGGGTGCATTTATCGGCGGCGTTCACCGCATGGCCGCGCGGCTCGACAATCGTTTCGATCTCGTGGCGGGGGCCCTGTCCTCGACGCCGGAAAAATCCCTCGCCTCCGGCCGTGAGCTGGGGCTCGATCCCGAGCGTTGCTACGGTTCGTTCGAGGAGATGGCCGAAAAGGAAGCGCTGCGCGAGGATGGCATCGAGGCGGTGGCGATCGTCACGCCCAACCATGTGCATTATCCGGCCGCCAAGGCGTTTCTGGAGCGCGGTATTCATGTCATCTGCGACAAGCCGCTGACCTCCAATCTGGAAGATGCCAAAAAGCTGAAGCAGGTGGCCGACAAGGCCGATGCCCTGTTTATCCTGACGCATAATTATACCGGCTATCCCATGGTGCGGCACGCGCGGGAACTGGTGGAGGCCGGTGAACTCGGCAATATCCGTCTGGTGCAGATGGAATATCCGCAGGACTGGCTGACGGAGGCGGTGGAACAGACCGGTGCGAAACAGGCTGTCTGGCGTACCGATCCGGCGCAATCGGGCGTCGGCGGCTCCACCGGCGATATTGGCACCCATGCCTATAATCTCGGCTGCTTCATTTCCGGTCTGGAAGCGGATGAGCTGGCGGCGGATGTGCACACTTTTGTCGAAGGCCGCCGGCTGGACGACAATGCGCATGTGATGCTGCGCTTCAAGCAAAAGGGCGGCAAGCAGGCGGCCAAGGGGCTGCTCTGGTGCAGCCAGGTTGCGGTCGGTCACGAAAACGGGCTGAAGGTTCGTGTTTATGGCGACAAGGCCGGCATCGAGTGGACGCAGGCGGACCCTAACTATCTCTGGTTCACGAGGCTTGGCGAACCCAAGCAGTTGATCACCCGCGGCGGCGCCGGGGCAGGGGCTGCCGCAGCACGCGTCACCCGCATTCCGTCCGGCCACCCGGAAGGTTATCTCGAAGCCTTCGCCACCATCTATACCGAGGCAGCGCATGCCATCGAAGCCCGCCGCACCGGCTCGACGCTCGACAAGGCGGTGATTTACCCCACCGTGGATGACGGGGTTAAAGGTGTCGCTTTCGTCACTGCCTGCATCGAGTCCGGCAAGAAGAATGGCGGCTGGGTGAAGCTGTAAGATTGTGCGCGGCGTATTTCTTCTCCCCGCCGGGGAAAAGGTGGCCCGAAGGGTCGGATGAGGGGGCAAGCTCTCGGTTTATCTCTACCGGTGCCCCTCATCCCGCTGCCGCGACCTTCTCCCCCTCGGGGAGAAGAAACAAGCGGCGCGCGCTTGCGTCATCGCGCAGCTCTTTGGGCTTAGGACTATCGGTTAACGGCAGAAGTTGACGGCGGTAGGGTGGCCGGGATGTGGAGCTTGGTCTGCCATCTGACGACGTTATCAATTAACGCGTGTCGTCTGCTGCTGCACCCTTTCCGTTATGGGGCAACCGTCCTGAAGCTTGGTCCAGGACGAAACGTTGAGCTTCATCTCGCAGCGCGCAAGATAAGAGCCGCCATCGACCTTCAGGCAGGATGTCTGGCCGAGCTGGAACATGACACCGCGATTTCGGCATTTGCAATTGTGGGCATCCGCCAAAGTCGGAATAAGGGCCATGATCAGGCCAAGTATGAGCACTCCAGGTCGCATGGCTGAGGCTCCAAAGAATATCCCGCCAGATTACTCCTGTCCGAGGGCATAGTCAAAACGTCTTCCCTCCGCGATCCACGCGCGGGAAAGCCCGTAGTCGCTGCAAACTTCTCCGCTATCACCCGATCAAAATCGCGCGGATATCATTCACATTCGTCAGCGTCGGCCCCGTCACGACAAGGTCTCCTGCTGCCCTGAAAGCGGTGTAGCTGTCGTGGCCCACGAGCGACTGACGCGGATCGACACCGGCTTCGCGCATGCGGGCAAGCGTGTCCGGTGTTACTACCGCACCTGCCGCATCCTCCACGCCGTCTATGCCGTCGCTATCGCCGGCAATGGCCCAGATGCCGTCCGCACCTTTGAGCGTCAGCGCAAGGCTTAGCAGGAATTCCGTATTGCGGCCGCCCTTGCCGGCCGGTCCTTTGTCGCCAACGCCCCTGTTCAGCGTCACTGTGGTTTCGCCGCCGGAAAGCAGCACGGCCGGGCCTTTGACAGGCAGGCCCTTACGGCTGGCGGAAAGCGCGATGCCGGCCATGACAGCGCCGACATCTTTTGACTCACCCTCCAGTGAATCTCCGAGGATGAGCGGCGTAAGGCCAAGTTTCACCGCCTCATCCGCTGCGGCCTGCAGGGCGAGCGAAGGAGCCGCGATGAGCCGGATATCCTCGTCGATATCGCCCGCCTTCGGGGTTTCCTCGCCTTTTTCCAGCGCCTTGCGCACGTTTTCGGGAAGATCGAGCGCATAACGGGAGACGATTTCCCGCACGGTTTCAATATCGCTCGGATCTGCAACCGTCGGGCCGGAGGCGATTTCGGAGGGATCGTCTCCCGGCACATCGGAAATCAGCAGCGAAACAACCCTGGCCGGTTTGGCAGCCAGCGCCAGCCGCCCGCCCTTGATGCGGGAGAGATGTTTGCGCACGGCGTTCATTTCGGAAATCGTCGCGCCGCTGGCCAAAAGGGCACGATTGACGGCCATCTTGTCGGCAAGCGTCATGCCTTCGGCCGGCGCGACCATCAGCGCCGAACCGCCGCCGGAAATCAGGGCGATGACCATGTCGTCGGCGGTCAGGCCTTCAACGGCGGCGAGAATGCGTTTTGCCGCTTCCGCGCTTTTATCGTCCGGCACGGGGTGCGAGGCCTCGATGATCTCGATGCGTGTGGTCGGGACGGCATGGCCGTAACGTGTCACCACCACACCGGAAAGATCGACATGCGGCCATGCCGCTTCGAGCGCGGCAGCCATGGCGGCGGAAGCCTTGCCGGCGCCCACCACCACGCAGCGGCCTTTGGGCGGGGAGGGAAGGTGGTGTTGCAGCACCTTTGCCGGATCGGCGCTTGCCACTGCCGCCATGAAAATCCGGTTGAGGGCGTCTTTTGCGCTGTGATCGTTCCATGCCCTCATCGGTTCATGCTCCGATCCAGAGGAAGCCGAGCGCGAACAATGCCGGCAATGCCTGAATGAACAGGATCTTCATATTGGCGGTGATGGCGCCGAAAATACCGGCCACCAGAACGCAGACGAGGAAGAAAACCTTGAAGCTCAGCCCTTCATCGCCCTGCATCAGCCCATAGATCAGCCCCGCTGCGAGAAAACCGTTATACAGTCCCTGATTGGCGGCCAGTACTTTCGTCTGCCGGGCGAAATCCGCCGAAAGACCGAAGGCCTTGCGGCCGGCTGGTTTTTCCCACAGCAGCATTTCCAGAATGACGATGTAAATATGGATGGCCGCAACCACGGCAATCAGAATGCTGGCGATCATCGGCGATTTCCTCCAAACCATGATGTCCGTTGCCGGCGGCTGTCAGGGTAAAACAGGTGGCGAGCGGACAATTCCGTTTTAACGGCAGGACAGAGGGCCGCAAGGTCAGAATCCTCTCTTCCCGTGCAAACTGTTGAAGACCGGCAGCCTATTGCTTGACTCTTTGCTGAAATAGGAACAAAACAGGAACAATAAAGATGAATAACCGGAATTGAAACCTGTCATGCCATGCAAAAGCGCGCGGATCAGTTGCTCGTTGTCGAAGAGCTGCATGAAAGGCTGGAAAGGATCGGTAACGGCGCTCCGCGCCTGCACGAGACCTTGCCTTTCGGCGTGGATGCCATCGACCATCGCCTGCCGGGAGGCGGGCTGAAGCTCGGTTGTCTGCATGAGGTGAGCGGCGGCGGCAATGGCGCTGCCGATGGCGCGGCGGCGGCCCTTTTTTCGGCCGGCGTGGCGGCAAGGCTTTCCGGCAAGGTTTTATGGTGCGTCACCCGCCGGGATCTGTTCATGCCGGGGCTGACGCAGGCCGGCCTGTCGCAGAACCGGCTCATCATCGTTGAATGCCGCGATGAGAAAGGCGTGCTCGACTGTTTCGAGGAGGGACTGCGCTGCAATGGTTTCGGCGCGGTGATGGGTGAGGTGGCGAAACTGCCAATGAACGCCTCGCGGCGGCTGCAACTGGCAGCGGAAACCTCTGGCGTTACCGGCATCGCCATCCGTCGTTTCCGGCGTCTGGCCGATGCGGCGCTGTTCGGAGAGCCGACGGCGGCGGTGACCCGCTGGCGCATCTCCGTCCGGCCCTCTTCTCCCTTGCCGGTGCCGGGGGTGGGCAGGCCGCGCTGGTTCCTGGAACTTTTGCGATGTCGCGGCGGCGAAAGTGCCGAATTTGAAGTGGAAGCCTGTGATGCAAAGGGTCGTCTCGCTCTACCTGCCGACATGGCCGACGGATCGTTTCCGGCGTCTTTCGGGCAAGGACGCGCCGCCGGTTGAAAAACCTCTGGTCATGATCGGCCGCCAGGGCAGCCGCCGGCTGGTGCTGGCGCTCGACAAGGCGGCAAAGGCGGCGGGCATCCGGCCCGGCACGCCGGTCAGCAAGGCGCAGGCGCTGGTGCCGGGCCTTATCGTGGAAGATATGGATACGGCTGGTGATGCCTGCGCCCTGCAGCAGCTGGCCTTTCATTTCCTGCGCATCTATGCCCCCATCGTTGCCGCCGACCCGCCGGACGGGCTGGTGCTGGACACGGGGGGGGCGGACCATCTGCACGGCAATGAGGCGCTGATGCTGAGCGGCATGGTCAACCGCCTGCATGCCGCCGGTTTTGCCGCCCGCGCCGCCATTGCCGATAGCTGGGGGGCTGCCCATGCGCTGGCCCGTTTCGGCCGTGAGGAAATCAGCATCGTGCCACCGGGCGGGCAACGGGCGGCGGTTAGCGTTTTGCCATTGGCCGCGCTCAGGCTGGAAGAGCGTATTGTTTCCGGGCTGAAAGCGCTTGGTTTCCGCAGCATCGGCGAGCTGGCCGATGCGCCGCGCGCACCGCTGACCCTGCGTTTCGGGCCCGAACTCGTGCGCCGTCTTTCCCAGGCTTCCGGAGAAATCGGCGAACCCATTGAACCGGTGCGCGTGGCCGAGCTGGTGGAGGTGCGCCGCGCCTTTCCCGAGCCGATTGCGGCGGCGGAAACGATTGCCCGTTATACGCAGAAGCTGGTTGCGGAGCTTTGTGTCGCGCTGGAAAAGCGCGGCCTCGGCGCCCGCCGTGTCGATCTGGTGCTGCACCGGGTGGATAGCGGCCTGCAGGCGGTGCGGGCCGGCACCTCCAGACCGGTGCGCGATGTCAAACAGCTTGTCCGGCTGCTGACCGACCGTATCGACACCATCGATCCCGGTTTCGGCATCGAAATGATGGTGCTGACCGCCACCCATGCCGAGCCGCTTGTCGCCGCACAGGCCCGTTCTTCGCTTCTGGAGGAGGGACGTGCGGACATCGCCGATACGGTCGATGTCATTCTCAATCGCGGCCACAGGGTCTATCGTTATGCGGCGGTGGCGAGCGATGTGCCAGAACGCTCCGTTGCCCGCGTTGCGGCCCTTGCGCCTGGGGATACGCTCGGCTGGCTCGGCCACTGGCCGCGCCCGGTCAGGCTTTTTTCAAGGCCGGAACCCATCGAGACGCTGGCGCTGCTGCCGGATCATCCGCCCCGTTATTTCCTCTGGAAGGGCGTGCGCCACAATGTGCGGCGCGCCGACGGGCCGGAGCGGGTGTTCGGCGAATGGTGGAAACGCGACCGGGAAAAGGCCGCCGTGCGCGATTATTTCACGGTGGAAAATGAAAGCGGCGAGCGCTTCTGGATTTTCCGCTCCGGCGACGGCGAACATGCCGAAACAGGCTCGCAGGGATGGTTCATCCACGGGGTTTTCGCATGAGCATGCCGCTTTATGCCGAACTGCAGGTGACCACGCATTTCTCCTTCCTGCGCGGTGCAAGCTCCTGTGAGGAGCTGTTCGAACAGGCCAAAAATCTCGGCATCGAGACGCTGGGCATCGTGGATCGCAACAGCCTTGCGGGCATTCCCCGCGCTTACGAAGCCGCCAATAATCATGGCATCCGCCTCGTCATCGGCTGCCGGCTTGATCTGGATGATGATATCTCCGTGCTTGCCTATCCCATGGATCGCCCGGCCTACGGCCGGCTTTGCCGGCTGCTTTCCGTTGGCAAGAAAAGGGGTGGCAAGGGCAAATGCCGGCTGACATGGGATGACCTCGTCGCCTATGGCGAAGGCCTGATCGTGGTGCTGCTCGCCGATCTGGCCGACGATCTCTGCGCCTTTCGCCTGCGGCGACTGAAGACAGCCTTTGCGGACCGGGCTTATATGGCGCTTAGCCTCCGAAGGCGGCCCAACGACCAGATGCGGCTTTTCGAATTGTCGAACATGGCGGAAGCGGCTGGTGTGCCGACCGTGGTGACCAATGACGTGCTGTTTCATGTGCCCGAGCGGCGCATGCTGCAGGATGTCGTCACCTGCATCCGGCATAATTGCACCATCGACGAGGCGGGTTTTCGGCGCGAACGCCATGCCGACCGCTATATGAAGCCGCCGCAGGAAATGCACCGGCTGTTTGCCCGCTACCCCGAGGCGCTGGCCCGCAGTCTTGAAATCGCGAAGCGCTGCACCTTTTCGCTGAAGGAACTGGTCTATCAATATCCAGAGGAGCGCACCCTGCCGGGGCTGACAGCGCAGCAGGCGTTGGAAAAGCTCGTCTGGGAGGCGGTATCGGAGCGCTATTCGGATGGCGTGCCGGAAAAGGTGGAAAAAGCGCTGCATCACGAGTTGGACCTGATCGGCAGGCTGGAATATGCGCCGTATTTCCTGACGGTGAATGCCATCGTCCAATTTGCGCGCGGGGAAGATATTCTGTGTCAGGGTCGCGGTTCTGCGGCCAATTCGGTGGTGTGTTACGTGCTCGGTATCACCGCCATTGATCCTCTCAAGGTCGATCTCCTGTTCGAGCGTTTCGTTTCGGAAGAACGGCGCGAACCGCCTGACATCGACGTGGATTTCGAACATCAGCGGCGCGAGGAGGTCATCCAGTGGGTTTATAAAACCTATGGCCATGACAAAGCCGCGCTGTGTTCTGTCGTCACCCGTTATCGCGGGCGCGGGGCGCTACGCGATGTTGGCAAGGTTCTCGGCCTGCCGGAAGATTTGACCAAACTTCTGTCCTCGCAGGTCTGGCGTTGGAGCGAGGGTGTGGATGAAAAGCAGGTGAAGGAGCTGAACCTCAATATGGAGGATCGCCGCCTGAAGCTCGCTTTCGAGCTTGCCAACCAGCTTGTCGGCACGCCACGCCATCACAGCCAGCATCCGGGGGGCTTCGTTTTGACCCATGACCGGCTGGACGAACTGGTCCCGATCGAACCCGCTGCCATGGATAAGCGGCAGATCATCGAATGGGACAAGGACGATATCGATATCATGAAGTTCATGAAGATGGACTGTCTGGCGCTCGGCATGCTCTCTTGCATGAAGCGCGGCTTCGATATTCTGGAGGAGCGGACAGGCAAGAAGCACGATCTGACTTCCATGCCTGATGATGATCCCGCAACCTTCAAAATGATCCAGAAGGCCGATACGCTTGGCACCTTCCAGATCGAAAGCCGGGCGCAGATGTCGATGCTGCCACGCCTGAAGCCCGCAAAATTCTACGACCTCGTCATTCAAGTGGCCATTGTCCGCCCCGGCCCCATCCAGGGAGATATGGTACACCCCTATCTGCGCCGCCGTGACAAAAAAGAGGAGGAGCACTATCCGAAAGAGGAACTGAGAGGTGTGCTGGGCAAGACGCTCGGCGTGCCGCTGTTTCAGGAACAAGCCATGCGCGTCGCCATCGAATGCGCGGGTTTTTCACCCGGCAAGGCGGATCAGTTGCGCCGTGCCATGGCAACCTTCAAGAATGTCGGCACCATCTCCAAATTCAGGCAGGATCTGATTGATGGCATGGTGGAGCGCGGTTATGAGCAGGACTTCGCCGAACGTATCTTCAAACAGCTCGAAGGTTTCGGCAGCTATGGTTTCCCCGAAAGCCATGCGGCCTCCTTCGCGCTGATCGCCTATGCTTCCTCATGGCTGAAGTGCCATCATCCCGATATTTTCTGCACGGCGCTTCTCAATTCGCAGCCCATGGGGTTTTACGCCCCGGCGCAGATCGTGCGCGATGCGCGTGATCATGGCGTGGAGGTGCGCCCGGTCTGCGTCAATAACAGCCGCTTCGATTGCACACTGGAACCGACTGGCAAGAGGGATGCCAATGGCAAAGAACGTTATGCCGTGCGGCTCGGCATGCGTCTGGTGAAGGGGCTTTCCAATAATCATGCTGCCGATATCGTCGCCGGCCGGCAGGACCGGGCTTTTGCCTCGGTGGATGATCTCTGGCGAAGGGCCGGCGTTCCCGCCGCTGCCCTCGTCTGCCTTGCGGAAGCGGATGCCTTTCTGCCGTCGCTTTCGCTTGCCAGACGCGAGGCGCTGTGGGCCATCAAGGCTTTGCGGGATGAGCCGCTGCCGCTTTTTGCCGCCGCCGCCAGCCGGGAAAATACTGTCGTGGACGAACTTCAGGAACCCGCCGTCGCGCTCAGGCCGATGACGGATGGCGGCGAGGTGGTGCAGGATTACGGTCATGTGGGGCTCACCCTGCGCGAACATCCCATGTGCTTCCTGCGGCGCGATCTTTCCCGCCGGCGCATCGTTACCTGTGCGGAGGCGGTGCGCGTCCGTGATGGTACATGGCTGGAAACGGCGGGTCTGGTGCTGGTGCGCCAGCGTCCCGGTTCGGCCAAGGGCGTGATTTTCATGACGCTGGAGGACGAGACGGGCATTGCCAATGCGGTGCTGTGGGTAAAAACCTTCGAAAAGTACCGGCGGGTGGTGCTTTCAGCCGGCATGGTCGGCATTTACGGCAAGATCCAGCGGGAAGGCGAGGTGGTGCATCTGGTCGCCCACCGGCTGACCGATCTGTCGGAAGCGCTGGCAAGCGTGGGCGAGCGCAACCGTGCCTTTCCCCTGCCGCATGGGCGTGGCGATGAGTTCCACCACGGCATGCCGCCGGAGGATCATCGCACTATTAGGAAACGCCCGCCGGCTACAGTCGATGATGACGATGAGGTGGAGCGGATAAAGGTCATTTCCCGCAATTTTCATTGAAAAGGCAGTTCAGATTATCTTTTTCGCGCCACGATATAAGGCCGCTTGTCATTGCCCTTTGTCGCGTGGAATTCCGTGGCCAGAATGTCGAAGCCTCCGGCTGTTATATGCCGGCTCAACTCGGTGGCGGTGAAGATGCCGGCATAGGGCGCCTTGCCGATTGCGCGCATGGCCGGCAACACAAGGCGGATGAGTGGGTTCATATCGCCGACGCAGGGTGTCTTGGTGATGAGAAGCCCCTGCGCGGCGAGCAGGGAATGGATGCGCTGCAATGTACCGGGCAGATCGCGGACCAGATGAAGGTAATTGAAACCCAGCACCGCGTTAAACTGCGCAGGGTTGGGCACAAGCGTTTCCACGGTCGCCATGCTGAAAACGAGGTTGGTGAGAGAGCCGGCGGCGTGTTTTCTTTCCTCGGCAATCGCGATCATGTCGGCGGAAATATCCGTCGCAAGATAGTTTTTGACGCCGCCTGCCAGCCGGATTGCCGTTGTCCCGGTGCCGCAGCCCAGTTCCAATACCCTGTCATCCGGGTTCAGCAGGGCGAGGGTCCGTTCCAGCGTGCGCGCATATCCGGTTTCGTCCGAAATCCTGCCTCCGGCATATTTCCGGGCAGTCCGGTTCCAGAAACGGGCGTCGTCGGCAATGCTCATGGTGGATGCTCCCCGAACCGAGCGCTTTCGCGTCAAGCGGATCTGATTTCACCCCGTATCCATATCCGTTTTATTTGAAGCTTTTAAGCCGCATCCTCCAGCCCGGCCGTGTCCTTCCTGCGGAACTGGCTGGGCGGCGCACCGAGCACGCGTTTGAAGGCGCGGCTGAAGGAGGCTTCGGAATCGTAACCGAGCTTTTCCGCCGCCAGCGTTACGCGCATGCCTTCGCGCAGCCACAGCCGCGCCTGATGCATGCGCACGCGCACCACATAACGGGCCGGGCTTTCGCCCACCACGCGGGTGAAACGTTCCGCGAAACTGGAGCGGGATGCGCCCATCAACGAGGCAAGCTCCTCCACGCTCCAGTCCTTTTCGGGGTTGAGGTGGATGGCGGCCAATACCCGCCCGAGTTCGGGATTGCGCACGGCGGCCAGCCAGCCGCTGGAATCGCCGCAGCCATATTCCACCCATGTGCGGATCAAGGTCGCCGTCAGCACATCGGCAAGCCGTGCCAGAATGCCGCCCGCGCCGACACGGTTCAGTTCCACCTCGCGCGTCATGGCTTCCAGCAGATGGGGGATAGCCGGGTCGCTTTTGGCCAGATCGCTGGTCAGCATCACATCCGGCATCAGCTGCAGCAGCGGGTGCAGATTGTCCATGTTGAAACGCATCGAGGCGGTAAAGGCGACGGTATCGCCGCCGGCGCTCGCACATTCCATGTCGAAGATGCCCTGGCAGACTTCCTTCTTGCCGAAGCGGTCGAAAAGGGTGGGCTTCACATCCTCGCCGCTGCCCAGCACATGGGCGTGCCCTCGCGGCAGAAGCACGGCGTCGCCGCAGGTCAGCGTCAGCCATTCCCCGGAAGGTTTCTGCAATTTCGCCTGACCGACGCCGATGAAATGAAACCGCGCGGCTTCCTGTTCGGGAAAGGCCGTCGCCCAGGGTGTGGCCATGCGGCACCGGCCGTATTCGACACCATCGAGCCTCAGGCCACGCAACATTTCGGTCAGGGCATCATTCATGGCTTGCTCGCAAATTCGGATGTTTGGTTAAGGAATATGGATTTTCTAGCATGGAAACGCCGGGATGTCACGCATAGCTTATGTGCATCGATTTGCGGTTGTTGAACCGGACTCCCACCGGTTTCACCATTTCGCCTTTCCGTTTCAGGACGCATTCCGGGAATGCGCATCAGGAGATTTTCATGAACAACCGGACCATAAACGAGCTTGAATATGTGCCGCGCAAGACAGAGCCGGATGCGAAATGGGCGGCCGTGGTTTCGCTTTCGCTCGGCGTTTTCGGGCTGGTGACGGCGGAGTTCCTGCCGGTCAGCCTTCTTACGCCGCTTTCAGCCGATCTCGCCGTCAGCTCCGGCATCGCCGGTCAATCCATCACCGTTACGGCGCTGGTCGCGGCGGTCGCCGGCCCTGGCGTCGTCATCGGCACACGCAGCATCGACCGCCGCTGGACATTGCTTGGGCTGACCACGTTGCTGATCATTTCCAGCACGCTGGCCGCCTTCGCCAACGGTCTTTTCATGCTGTTCGCCTCGCGCGTCCTGCTCGGCATCGGCCTTGGCGGCTTCTGGGCTATGTCGGCGGCGCTGGCACTGAGGCTCGTGCCGCTTGAGAAGATGCCGCGCGCCATGGCCATCATCCTGACAGGGGTTTCGGTTGCCACCGTCTGTGCAGCGCCGGTGGGCGCGTGGATCGGCGCGACGCTTGGCTGGCGCTCGGCCTTTGTGGTTGCGGGTGCACTCGGTGTCATCGCACTTTTCGTGCAATTGCTCACCGTTCCGTCGCTGCCGCCGGCTGGCGCACCCGGTCTTTCCACAATGTTCCGCCTGTTGCAGCGGCCGCAGGTCCGGATCGGCCTTCTGACGACGCTGTTCATCGTTGCGGGTCACTTTGCCGGTTTCACCTATGTCCGTCCATTCCTGGAGGATGTGACGCTTCTTGGCGTCGAGGCGATTTCCCTCGTCCTTCTGGTTTATGGTGTCGGCGGCTTTTTCGGCAATCTTTTCGGCGGTTTCCTCTCCGAGAAAAACACGGCATGGGCAGTGACGTTCGCCGCGACTCTCATCGCGGCATCGGCCTCCGTTCTGGTCGTTGCGGGTGCGTCGCCCCTCGTTGCGGGTCTTGCCATCGCCTCCTGGGGCTTTGCCTTCGGGGCGCTTCCGGTCAGTGTGCAGAGCTTCATCACGCGGGCCGCTTCCGATGAAGCGGAAAGCGCCGGTGCGCTGCTGCTCACCACGTTCCAGATCGCCATTTCCAGCGGTGCGGTTCTGGGCGGCCTGCTGATCGATCTTCAGGGGGCGACGATGGTTTTCGTCTTCGTGGCGATTGCCGCCCTTCTCGGCGCATCGCTGATGGCGTCGCGCCGTGGCGTGGTGCCGCAGGTCGAGGCATCGCAGGGGTAATTGGTTGGAGAAAACGGACTCGCATCCCTGCGGGTCCTACTACTCCTCAAACCGTCTTGATTGCCTTCTGCGTCCGGTCTTTACCGACCTCGATCACGTGGCGCATGGCTTTCACCGCCGCATCCGCGTCACGCGCTGCAATCGCATGCACGATACGTAAATGATTGGACGCGATTTCGGCGATGGTGCCCGGCGAAGCGGCCGGCGACGAGAGCTGGAAGGAAATGGCAAGTGCTGCTTCGATCAGCCCGCTTGCCGAGCGCATGAAGGGATTGCCGGACATATGCGCCACGGCAAGGTGGAATTCGAGATCGACCTTGGCAATGCTTTCGGGCGTATGTTTCGGATTGTCGAATTTGGCGGCGATGACGTAAAGCGAAACGATATCGTCATTGGAGGCCTGCAGGGCCGCCGCCGCTGCCGCCGCCGGTTCCAGCGCCAGGCGGATCTCCGCCAGATGCGTGACGAATTCCTGGTCTATGCCGGCTTCGCAGCGCCAGCCCAGCACATCCGGATCGAAGAAGTTCCAGCTTGAGCGGTCGAGAACGCGGGTGCCGACCTTCGCCTTGGGCTCCACCAGCCGCTTGGCCGCCAGCGTCTTCATGGTTTCGCGCAGCACGGTGCGCGAGACGCCGAAGCGCATGGAGAGTTCCGCGTCATTGGGCAGCAGGGAGCCTTCCGCAATTCTGCCCGAAACGATGGCGCTGCCGAGTTCGGAGACCACATGGGCGTGGCTGTTCCGGCGTTTTCGCCCGCTTATCGTCGTTTCGAGCAGCCCCAAGCAAGCCTCCCTTGGCAATTATGCCGGATGCGGTCCGGCCAGTCTCCTGTTTGAATACCAGATGATTGCGCGCTGCAACACGATGAAGATGAAAAGCAGCACACCGATGACGATTTTCGTCCACCAGGAGGAAAGAGTCCCGTCAAAAACGATGTAGGTCTGGATCAAGCCCTGGATCAGAAGGCCGATGAAGGTTCCTGCCACCAGCCCCGTGCCGCCGGTCAAAAGCGTGCCGCCAATGACGACGGCGGCGATGGCGTCGAGCTCCACCCCCACCGTCGCCAGCGAATAACCCGACGAGGTGTAGAGCGTATAGACGATGCCGGCGAGGCCCGACAGGAAACCGGAAAGCGCATAGATGCCGATGGTCGTCGCCCCGATCGGCACGCCCATCAACTCGGCCGATTGCGGGTTGCCACCGAGCGCATAGACATTGGCGCCAAAGCGGGTGCGGCTGGCGATCAGCATGCCGGCAGCAAAGACGAGAAGCATCAGCATGGCCAGCGCCGTCAGCCTGCCGCCGCCGGGAAAGCGGTAATAGAAGCCCTGTATCGCATCGATGAAGGGATGCGAGATCGGCACGGACTGGGTGGAGATGAGGTAAGCCGCGCCGCGCGCCAGAAACATGCCCGCCAGCGTCACCACGAAGGGCGGGATGGCGAGGAAGCGGATCATCGCCCCCATCAGGCAGCCGAACAATGTCGAGACAACCAGCACGATGGCGAAGGCGAGCAGCGGGTGGATGTTATAGGTGCCGACCATGACCGCCACGAAGACGCTGGTAAAGGCGATGACCGAACCGATGGACAGATCGATGCCGCCAGACAGGATGACGAAGGTCATGCCGACGGCCGCGATGCCGAGAAAGGCGTTGTCAGTCAGAAGATTGCCGATCACCCGCGTCGACAGGATCGCCGGATATTGCAGCACGCAGAGGAGATAGGCGATGACGAAGATCGTCAGTGTGGTGAGGAAGGGCAGGTTGCGGCTGTGGATCATCGCGCGGTTCCTTCCTTGGTCATGCCATTGGCGGCGGCCGGTTTGACGTGTGGCTTGGGCGCTTTCACGAAGCCAAGCACCGTCATGATTGCCGGCGATTGCAGCGTCAGCACCACCATGATGATGCCGGCCTTGATGATGAGGTTGAATTCCGGCGGAAAGCCCGAGACGAGAATGCCGGTATTGATGGTCTGGATGATGAGCGCGCCGATCAGCGAGGCGGTGATGGAGAAGCGCCCGCCATTCAGCGAGGTGCCGCCGATGACCACGGCGAGGATGGCGTCCAGTTCCAGCCACAGCCCGGCATTATTGGCATCCGCGCCGCGTATATCGGCGGTGACGATCATGCCGGCGATGGCTGCGCAGAGGCCGGAAACGGCATAGACGAAGAACAGCAGGAAGCGCGCCCGCACACCGGCGAGAGCTGCGGCGCGACGATTGATGCCGGTCGCCTCGATCAGGAAACCGAGCGCGCTCTTGCGCACCAGCAGGCCGATCACCAGCGCGGCCGCCACCCAGATGATGACGGGCAGTGGAATGCCTGCGAACGAGCCGGAGCCGATGGCGGAAAAGCTGTCATTGTTGAAGGTGAGAATGACACCTTCGGTAATGAGCTGGGCGATGCCGCGCCCCGCCACCATCAGGATCAGCGTGGCAATGATCGGCTGTATGTCGAGAAGGGCGACCAACACGCCGTTCCAGAGGCCGCAGGCGATGCCGACGGCAAGCGAAATGACGATGACCGAAGGAATGGAATGGCCGTTGCTGATGAGCGTGGCCGCGACCGCGCCGCAGATGGCGATGACTGCGCCGATGGAAAGATCGATGCCCTTGGTGGCGATGACCAGCGTCATGCCGATGGTCAAAAGCGCCACGGGTGCGGCGCGCACGAGAATATCCACCAGACTGCCATAGAGCCGGCCGTTCTGGAAGGAGACATGCAGGAAACCCGGCGAAAGGATTGTAATCGCTGCCAGAATGATGAATAGCGCGGCAAGCTGGGGAGCAAGCCTTTTGAAGCGTCGTGTCACAGCCGCCATCACGCCGCCTCCGTTTTCGCCGCATCGGCAATCGCCCGCATGATGTTGTCGGCGGTCACTTCGCCGCCCTTCAACTCGCTGACATGGCGGCGGTCGGAGAGCACGACCACACGATGGGCGACGGCGGTAAGCTCTTCCAGCTCGGAGGAGATGACGACGAGCGACATGCCTTCGCTGCAGAGTTTTTCGATCATTTTCAGGATTTCCGCATGCGCGCCGATATCGATGCCGCGTGTCGGCTCGTCGAGGATCAGCAGCCGGGGGTGGGTGGCGAGCCAGCGCGCCAGAATGGCCTTCTGCTGGTTGCCGCCGGACAGGAATTTGATCGGTCGGTTGGGGTCGGCCGGGCGGATATCGAGCGACTTGATGAAGCTTTCGGCCAGTTCCGCCTTCTGCCGGCGCGAGAGTGGCCGTGCCCAGCCCTGCCGCGCCTGAAGCGCCAGCGCGATATTATCGGTGACGGAAAAGTCGCCGATGATGCCGTCCGTCTTGCGCTCTTCCGGACAGAAGCCGAACCCGGCCGAGATGGCGGCTTCAGGAGACGAAATTGCCGCCGTCTTTCCGTCGATTGTCGCCGTGCCGGTATCGGGCCGGTCGATGCCGAACAGCAGGAAGGCGGTTTCGGTTCGGCCGGAGCCAAGGAGACCGGCGACGCCGACGATTTCTCCCGGCCGGATGCCGAGATCGAA
This sequence comes from Agrobacterium sp. 22-221-1, assembly GCF_053522445.1. Taxonomy (NCBI): domain Bacteria; kingdom Pseudomonadati; phylum Pseudomonadota; class Alphaproteobacteria; order Hyphomicrobiales; family Rhizobiaceae; genus Agrobacterium; species Agrobacterium sp. 22-221-1. The sequence continues at coordinate 186,249 of NZ_JBNWCL010000002.1, read as the reverse complement.
GGGCGCGATGCTGCCGCGTTTGCCGTAACCTTCGAAACGGATCGGCGGCTCACCCTCGGCAACCGTATCTTCGGTCGCCTGATGGTCATGGGTAATGTGCTGAAGCTCGCGACCGAGCATCATCGAAATGAGTTCGGACCTCGGCAAGCTGCCGATGTCGCGGGTGCCGACGAGGCGGCCATTGCGCAGCACCGTCACCCGGTCGGCGATATCATAGACCTGGTTGAGGAAGTGGGTGATGATGACGATGCCGATGCCGCGGGCGCGCAGGTTTTTCAAAACCCCGAACAGCATCTCGACCTCATGGGCGTCAAGGCTGGCAGTCGGCTCGTCCAGCACCAGCACCTTGCCGGAAAGATCGACGGCGCGGGCAATGGCGATGATTTGCCGGATGGCGACGGAATAACTGGAGAGAAGCGCGTTGACGTCGATGGAAAGCCCGTATTGCGCAAGCAGCGCCTGCGAATTCTTCTGCATCGTGCTGCGGTCGATCAGCCCGAAGCGGCGCGGCTGGCGCCCAAGAAACAGGTTTTCGGCAACCGTCAGGTTTTCGAGAAGATTCACCTCCTGATAGACCGTGCCGATGCCAAGCGCCTGCGCCTCGCCCACATTGGCGGGCGAAATCTCGCTGCCCTCCAGAAAGATCGAGCCGCTGTCGCGGTGATAAACGCCGGTCAGGATTTTGATGAGCGTCGATTTACCCGCGCCGTTTTCGCCGAGCAGGGCATGGATTTCACCATGCCCAAGCGAAAAATCGACGCCATCGAGCGCCGTGATCCCCAGAAAGGATTTGCCGATGGCGCGTGCTTCCAGAAGTGGTGCCGTTTCGGACATTGAGCAGGTTCCGCATGAAAAATGCCATGATGGAGCGGCACGAACGACGCGCCGCTCCTTCCGAAGAATGGGGTATCAGTAACCCAGACCCTTCTTCGCCTCGTAGACCTTCATCGGGTCGTCGGACGCCGTGTAGAGCTTGGATTCGGTCTGAATCCATTTCGGCGGGGCCTTCTTGTCCTTCAGATAGGCTTCGAGCGCGTCGAAGGCGGGGCCGGCCATGTCAGGCGTCAGTTCGACGGTGGCGTTGGCTTCGCCAGCCGCCATGGCCTTGAAGATATCAGGCACGGCATCGATGGAAACGACCTTGATGTCGGTTCCGGGTTTCAGGCCGGCTTCCTTGATCGCCTGGATCGCGCCGACGGCCATGTCGTCATTATGAGCGTAGACCGCACAGATATCCTTGCCGCCGCCTTCGGCCTTGATGAAGCTTTCCATCACTTCCTTGCCCTTGGTGCGGGTGAAGTCACCCGTCTGCGAGCGCGCGATCTTGATGTTCTTGTGCGAGGCAATCGCCTCTTCGAAGCCCTTCTTGCGGTTGATGGCGGGCGAAGAGCCGGTCGTGCCCTGCAATTCAACGACCTTGCAGTCCTTGGAACCGACATCCTTGACCAGCCAGTCGCCGGCAACCTTGCCTTCATGAACCTGATCGGAGGTCACGGCGGTGAGGTAAAGATCGTCCGAAGCCTCGATCTGGCGGTCGAGCAGGATGACAGGGATTTTTTCTTCCTTGGCTTCCTTCAGCACGGCGTCCCAGCCGGTTGCGACGACCGGAGCGATCAGGATCGCATCGACGCCCTGCGCGATGAAGCCGCGAACGGCCTTGATCTGGTTTTCCTGCTTCTGCTGTGCGTCGGCGAATTTAAGCGTGACGCCGCGCTTCTCCGCCTGCTGCTTGGTGACGGTGGTTTCAGCCGCGCGCCAGCCGGATTCCGAACCGATCTGCGAGAAGCCGACGGTAAGCGATTGTGCGGAAACACTGGATGCAAGGCATGCGGAAACGGCGACAGTGAATGCCGCAAGAGCTTTTCTCATCTTATCCTCCCAGAGATGATGTCAGCGTGACGGCGACACTATGAGCATATAGTAATACTCTTGAAAAGTGGTTTTTTAGCCTTTTCGCAATTTGGCTTTCGCGAGTTACTGCGAAATTTTGTCATAAAATACGATGAATCAATGGTTTGTGCGGAAATAAATTGCACTGTTTCCCTGTCTGGATGCGCCGAAAATGGCCCGTGATGTGGCTTGACAGCCAATGATGGCATCTAATAGTAATACAAATAAAGAGATCAGACTGAGGCGGAGTGCCGGGCCATCGGGCCAGACGCATTCCGGCAAGGCAGGGAGGAAGAGGACGTTGCGCGACACCGGTATCATCGTAAATGCCGAAAAATATTCGGCTAAAGCCGAAGAACAGCTCCAAATCACTCGTCTGGGGCTGCTCTGTCGGTTATGCGTGATCTCCGAAAGCTGATTCCATTTTCCTTGCGCACAACATAAGCTTGTCGCATTTCGTAATATTTTACCGTTGGCCACTTCCGGCTGGAGACCGCATCATGACTACATCCGACAATCTTCCCGCAACCCAGGGCAAGGGAGGCAAGCTTCGCTCGCGCGCGTGGTTCGACAATCCCGCCAACGCGGATATGACCGCGCTTTATCTCGAGCGTTACATGAACTTCGGCCTGAGCCAGGCCGAGCTTCAGTCCGACCGCCCGATCATCGGCATTGCGCAGACCGGTTCGGACCTTTCGCCCTGCAACCGCCACCATCTGGAACTGGCGAACCGCCTGCGCGAAGGCATCCGTGAAGCGGGCGGCATCGCCATCGAATTCCCGGTGCATCCGATCCAGGAAACCGGCAAGCGCCCGACCGCCGGTCTCGACCGTAACCTTGCCTATCTCGGCCTCGTGGAAGTGCTTTATGGCTATCCGCTCGATGGCGTCGTTCTGACCATCGGCTGCGACAAGACCACGCCTGCCTGTCTTATGGCGGCGGCCACCGTCAACATTCCGGCCATCGCCCTTTCCGTAGGCCCCATGCTGAACGGCTGGTTCCGTGGCGAACGCACCGGTTCCGGCACCATCGTCTGGAAGGCGCGCGAATTGCTGGCGAAGGGCGAGATCGATTACCAGGGCTTTGTCAAGCTCGTCGCCTCGTCGGCTCCCTCCACCGGTTATTGCAACACCATGGGCACGGCGACGACCATGAACTCGCTTGCCGAAGCGCTCGGTATGCAGCTTCCGGGCTCCGCCGCCATTCCGGCGCCTTACCGCGACCGTCAGGAAGTCTCCTACCTGACCGGCCTGCGCATCGTCGAAATGGTCAAGGAAGATCTGAAGCCTTCCGATATCATGACCAAGGATGCCTTCATCAACGCCATCCGCGTCAATTCGGCGATTGGCGGCTCCACCAATGCGCCGATCCATCTGAACGGCCTCGCACGCCACGTCGGCGTCGAGTTGACGGTGGATGACTGGCAGACCTATGGCGAAGACGTGCCGCTGCTCGTCAACCTGCAGCCGGCCGGCGAATATCTCGGCGAGGATTATTACCATGCCGGCGGTGTTCCCGCTGTCGTCAATCAGCTGATGAATCAGGGACTGATCATGGAAGATGCCATGACCGTCAACGGCAAGACCATCGGCGAAAACTGCCGTGGCGCGATCATCGAGGACGAGAAGGTCATCCGCCCCTATGAACAGCCGCTCAAGGAGCGCGCCGGCTTCCGCGTTCTGCGCGGTAACCTGTTCTCCTCCGCCATCATGAAGACCAGCGTGATTTCGGAAGAGTTCCGCAACCGTTACCTCTCCAACCCGAACGACCCGGAGGCCTTCGAAGGCCGCGCCGTAGTGTTCGACGGTCCGGAGGACTACCATCACCGCATCGACGATCCGTCGCTGAAGATCGACGCCAATACCATCCTTTTCATGCGCGGCGCAGGCCCCATCGGTTATCCGGGTGCGGCGGAAGTGGTGAACATGCGCGCGCCGGATTATCTCCTGAAGGAAGGCGTCAATTCGCTGCCCTGCATCGGCGATGGTCGCCAGTCCGGCACTTCGGGCAGCCCGTCCATCCTCAACGCTTCGCCCGAAGCGGCGGCTGGCGGCGGTCTCGCCATTCTGCAGACGGGTGATCGCGTCCGCATCGATGTGGGCCGCGGCAAGGCGGATATCCTGATTTCCGGCGAGGAACTGGCCAAGCGTTACGAGGCGCTGTCGGCTGAGGGCGGTTACAAGTTCCCCGACCACCAGACGCCATGGCAGGAAATCCAGCGCGGTATCGTCAGCCAGATGGAAACCGGCGCGGTTCTGGAACCGGCCGTGAAGTATCAGCGCATCGCCCAGACCAAGGGCCTGCCGCGCGACAACCACTAAGGTCAGGTAGTTTCGGCCGACCGCTTTTTAATCGGCCCCGGGGTAAAACCCGGGGCCGAAACATTTTGAATACCGTGCTTCGCAACCGCGTAAACCGTGCGGGCGGCCGAAGAGCGCGATAGCATCATTGCTTACCTGCCTACTTCCCCGATGGGGCTGGCGGCTTTCCCAGATATGGCAGGAAGAACATGTAAAGCCCGCTGAAAACAAGCAAAGTCAGCGGAATCAGCGGAGCATAGACGATCATCGGTGGCGTCGGGCCGAAGGCCATCGAAGCGAAGTTCGCCAGAATGGTGACGGTCAGCAGAATGCCCAGCCACCGATGGCCCTGCCTTATCCAGTTTTGCAAGATCAAAGTCGCCCCCAAGAAAAAACATCCATGATGGAATGTGACACATCGGCGCTTCAGCGGGCCTGAACGAGCTTCCAGCCATTGCCGGAAGGATCGCGGAAGCTCGCATCCACCGAGCCGTAGCGGGCGATCGGTTCCTGGGTGAATTCGACGCCGCGTTTGTGCATGGCGTCAAAGGCTTTCTGGCAATCCTCGACCACCAGAACCAGTGGCGGCATGGCGCCTTTGGCCACGGCTTCATTCAGATCCTGCGCCGTCGCCTCGTCAACGGTCGGGGCCTGCGGCCGAAACAGACCCAGCTGGAAATCCGGCTGGTCCGGGTGCTGCACGGTCAACCAACGATAATCGCCGTTGCGTGCGTCCGTATGCAGACGAAATCCGACTTTTTCGACATAAAATTGCAGCGCTTCGTCCTGGTCATGGACATAAAGCCCGACAAGTTGAACACCATTTTTCATGAGCTATCTCCCTTTCACTCACCGTGCCTATCGCTTTCCGTTCGCCGGCGCTTCTCCGAAACTGCGATTGTGAGATGGGGACGATGCGCGGCGCTGACGAAGCAATGGGGAACCTGCTCAAGGTCGGCAGGCAAAAACCGCATTCTGCGCCGCAATTCACTCGGGTTTTCCCCCGTCACGTCGCGGAAAACACGGCCGAACGTGCCGATGCTGTTCCAGCCGGTTTGCAGCGCGATGTCGATGACCGGAAGATCCGTGTCACGCAACAGCGCCACGGCGCGCTCCACCCGGCGGGTCAGCAGATAACGGTGAGGAGGTATGCCGAAAGCATCGCGAAACGATCTCGCGAAGTGCGCCTGCGAGGCGCCGCTGACGCTTGCAAGACGTGAAACAGGCCACGCCTCATGGGGCGCCGCGTCCATATGATCCTTGGCCCGCAGAAGGCGGCGCAACAGTTGCAAGTCTCTGTTCGCAGAGTTCTTTTCATTTCCGGACCGGCGCATGCGGCAATCATTGAATGAACCCGCGGTCCTTGGCAAGGTTCATGCCTACAAGCCGCTGTGAATGGCTCAGATCACCGGGTAAAGCGACCAGAAGAACAGTTCATATTCCTGATCGCGATCGTCGTCGTGCGACTCGTCGTCGGGTCTGCGCGGCGTTTTGTCCTGAAACTCGGTCTCCACCCGCTCATTAACGACGGGCATCCTTCGGCCGATGCCAAAGAGGTCAAAGGAGAGCATGTTGAACCCTGCTACCATGGCCATTTCCCTTCTTCACGCGAGTTAACGTAGCGTTAAGTTTCGCGCGTTGCCACGATTTCGTCAAGATTGGCCGAGGAATTTGTCTACCATTTTTAACAACAATGTCGTGACTGACATTCCAACGCTGCCGGATTTGGCGCAATGAACGTTTATTAGCGGCGTTAAACGCCGTTCGCAGGGGCGTCAGAATAGGCTTTTTCAGTCGCTTCCAGTGCGGAATCGGTATCTGCGGCATGGCCGAGGCTCTTCAGGGCGCTGGAGAAGGCCGCGATATTGGCTTTCACCGCCTCCGGATGCGCCCTCCGACCGGTGTGATTGAGCCTTATCAGCCGTTCCGCGCCGGGGCCGACACCGGCGGAAAGATCTGCGCCCTGCTTTTGGGATGCAGCGGCGAGGAACGCTCCGGCTTCCACGGTATCCGGCAGGATCGCCGTGGAAACGAGGGCGGAGGCGTGTGCCTCTTCCACCCAGGTCGGGATACCGAGCGCCCTGATGCCGTTCCGGGTGGCCGCCGCCGCCCTTTCATGGCGTTCATTGGCGGATGCCAGACCTTCCGCCTCTATCCTGTCAAGGGCGGCCTCCAGCGCGTAGAATTCCAGCGGAGCGGGCGTTCCGGGCAGTGCGCCGCGGCCGGCATCGAGCCAGAGTTTCTTCTGGTCCAGAAGCGAGAGCATGGAGTTTGCCGGCGCACTACCATGGGAAAGTAGCTCCCACGCTTTTTCGCTGACGGAAATGGCGGAAACCCCGGCCGGGCCGGCCAACGCCTTTTGCGGGCCGATGACGGCGATATCGATGCCCAGCCGGTCGACCTCGAAGGCATGGCCGCCGATGGAGGCGACGGCATCGACAAGGGTCACTATGCCCCTTTGCCGAGCGAGCGCGGCAATGGCGGGCAGGGGGTTGAGAATGCCGCTTGCCGATTCCGCATGGACGATGGCGAGAAGATCGAAGCCCGGACCCTCGTTCAGCGCCCGCTCCACCTCCTCCAGCGTGACCGGCTTTGCCGGGCTGGCGGTCAGGTTGCGCACCGTCGCGCCGCCTCTCGCGAGCCAGTCGCCGAACCATGCGCCATAGGGGCTGGTGACAATGTTGAGCGCTCTAAGACCCGGTCGGGCAAGGCTCGTCGCCGCCGCCTCAAGCGCCAGCACGGCTTCCGCCTGTATGAGAAGGACGTCGTTCCCCGTGCCCATCAAGGCTGCCAGCCGGTCAGAAAGAATGGCGTAACGCTCCGCGGGAAAAGCGGATGGGTCGAGCAGCAATGCATAATCCGGAACGGGCATGTCTTTTCCTTACGTGGCGATGGTCAGGCGCGGTGCGGCGTCGATCAGGGTTCTGGCGGTCGAGGATTGCGGCGCCGAGACGATATTTCCCGTCCTGCCGATTTCAACGATCCGCCCCGCTTCCATGATGGCGACGCGGTGGCAGACGGCCCGGATGACCGCGAGATCATGGGAAACGAAAATACAGGAAACGGCCGTCTCCCGCTGTATTTCCACCAGCAGTTCGAGGATTTGCCGGCGAACGGAAACATCGAGCGCGGATACGGCTTCGTCCAGAATGAGAAGCGACGGTTTAAGCGCAATGGCCCGTGCAATCGCGACACGCTGCCTTTGGCCGCCGGAAAGCTCGAAGACCGAGCGGCCGGCATAACTGGCGGGCAGGCCCACGCGTTCGAGAAGGCGGCGTATTTCCGCCGCACGCTCGCGCCTTTTGACCATGCGATGGATGCGTAACGGTTCGTCAATGGCATCCTCGACGCTGGCGCGCGGATTGAAGGCGCCATGCGTGTCCTGAAACACCATCTGCATGTGCCGGCGGGCGGCGCGAAGCTTGCCGTCGTCAAGCGCCAGCCAGTCACGGCCTTTGAAATGGATCGTGCCTTCGTCGGCCGGGATCAGCCGCATCAGAATGCGCGCCAGCGTCGATTTCCCGCAGCCGGAGGGACCGGCAAGCCCCAGGGTCTCGCCGGGCTGAAGCGAAAAGGAGATGTCGGAAAGCGCCGCCACCGTTCTTGCGCCGGTGCGATAGGTTTTCGACAGTCCGTCGACACTCAGAAGGGCTTCGTTCATGACGCGGCCTCGCTGATGAGCGGCGGAGTGGAGAGATCGAGATAATCGGCAAGCAGCACACGCGTATAGTCATGGGCGGGTGTGGAAAGCACCCGCCGCGTCGGGCCGTGTTCCACCAGCAGCCCCGCGCGTAGAATCGCGATCTCGTCGGCAAGGCTGGAGGCAAGGCCGATATCATGGGTGATGAACACCAGCGTTTTGTTTTCCTGCCGCACCAGATCGTCCAGCAGCGTGGCGATGGCGGCCTGACTGACCGTATCGAGCGCGCTCGTGGCCTCGTCGGCAATCAGGATCGAAGGACTGGCGGCAATGGCGGCGGCAATCGCCACGCGCTGCCTCTGGCCGCCGGAAAGTTGGTGCGGATAGGCGGTGAGCAGATGGGAAGGATGCGGCAGCCGCACCCGGTCCAGAAGATCGCGGGCAAGATCGCGCGCTTGCCTCCATGACAGGCCGAGATGCCGCACGGCGCCTTCCGCCACCTGTTCTCCGATGGTGAGAACCGGGTTCAGCGTCGCGCCGGTATCCTGAAAGATCGTGCCGATATCGCGTCCGGGCTGTGGCCTGCCGTGAAACAGGCCGCTATCGCGGCTCCAGGAAATATCGCCGGAAACCCGCGCATTGCCAGGAAGAAGCCCGGCAATGGCTCTGCCGAGCGTGGATTTTCCCGAACCGCTTTCGCCGATGATCGCCAGCCTCTGCCCCTGCCGGATCGTCAGCGAGACATTCTGCAAGGCCGGTGCATCGCCCGCGGTATAAAAAACGCTGAGATCGTCGATCCGGCACAGCGCATTTCCGCTCATGGCGCTTGCCTCCTCGTCGCCATCGCCCTGTTGATGCCTTCTGCGAGAAGATAAACGCCGAGAACGGTGACCAGAAGGCCGATGCCGGGGATGACGGACAAAAACGCGGCCGAGCGCAGGACGTTGCGTCCTTCGGCGATCATCGAACCCCAGGTGACGATATTGGGATCGCCAAGCCCGAGGAAGGACAGTGCCGCTTCGGTGAGGATGGCTGCCGCGACGATGATGGCGGCGAGCGCCAGAACCGGCGGCAGGGCATTCGGTAAAATCTGCCGGAAGGCGATTTCCAGCGGATGCATGCCGATGGCGCGGGCAGATTGCACGTAGTCGCGCTCGCGGATGCTCAACACCTGCGCCCGCATCAGCCGCGCCGGATCCGCCCATGCGCCGAGCGCAATGGCGAGAATGACGATGGGCATTGAGGGGCCGATGGTGCTGACGAAGGCGAGCGCGAGCAGGAAATTCGGCACGATCTGGAAGGCGTCGGTGACGCGCATCAATGCTTCGTCCACGAGACCGCCGGCAAAACCGGCAATGGTGCCGATGACGGTGCCGATCACCAATGCGGCGGCAGCAGCGCCCATGCCGACGAGCAGGGAGGCCTGCGCGCCATGGGCAAGCTCGGCCAGCACATTGCGGCCCAGCCGGTCGGTGCCCAGCGGCAGGGCGGCATCCGTAAAGGGCGCAATCAGCGGCTCGCCGACAATGGCCAGCGGGTCTCCCGGAAAGAGGAGGGGGGCGGCAAGCGCTGTCATGGCAAGCAGCACCAGAATGATGGTGCCAGTGGCGCCTTCGAAACTGCGCAGCAGCCGGAGAGCGAAACTCATGCCTGTCGCTCCCCGCTGCCGATGCGCGGATCGAGAACGGCATAGACAATATCGACGGCGAGATTGACGAGGATGACGAAGACGGCGCTTGTCAGAATAATGCCCATCAAAAGCGGCGTGTCGCGGCCGCTGACCGCCTCCTGCGCTAGCCGGCCGAAACCGGGAATCGCGAAGACGCTTTCGATCACCACGCTGCCGCCCAGCATGGTTGCGGCCTGCAGGCCAAGCACGGTGACAAGCGGAAGAGCGGCATTGCGCGCGACATGGCGCAGCACGATCCGTCTCCTGGAAAGTCCCTTGGATTGAGCAAAAAGCACGAAGTCCAGCGGCCAGACTGCCGCCATGGCAGTGCGCATGACGCGCAGGAACAGCGCGAGATAAATGAGGCCGAGGCTGGCGACCGGCAGCACGAGATGGCGGGCAATATCGAGCGCCCTTGCAAATCCCTGCTTGCCCGAGGCGATGGTTTCAATGCCTGAGGTGGGCAGCCATTTGAGTTGAACGGCAAAGACGACGGCCAGCACGAGGCCGAGCCAGAAGCCGGGCGTGGCGTAAAGCGCCAGCGAAAGCGTTGAAAGCAGGCGATCAGTCAGCCCCCCGGGACGCGCGCCGGCCACGATGCCAAGCCCGGTGCCGAGGATGAAGGCGAATGCGGTGGCGCTGCCCATCAGGAGAAGCGTGTTCGGCAGTCGCTCGAGGATCAGCCCCAGCACCGGCCGGTCGAAGGCAAGCGACCAGCCGAGATCGAGCCGCAGCACCGAGCTGGCATAGAGCCAGAAACGGGCCAGCACCGAACCGTTCAGGCCATATTGCTCGCGCAACACATCCCGCAGCCCGGCATCGCCGCCGCCGATGGAGACGAGATAGGCGTCTACCGCGTCTCCGGATGCATTTTCAAGCAGTACGAAAGTGAAGATGAGAACGATCAGCAGCACCGGAATGGCGCTGACTGCCCTTCGCTTCAGCAATGTTACTGCACGCTTCACGACGCGTCCTTACGTATCGACCGCCGTATCCGCCCAGTTGGAAACGGCCCAGCGGGGATTGCTGGCGACATGTTTGACGGTATCGCGCGCCACCGTGATGAAGCCCCATTCGGCAACGTTGATCAGCGGCAGATCGGCGGCGACCTGCTTCTGGAAATCCTTGTAAAGTGCCGTGCGCGCGGCGGTGTCGACCGTTATCGCCGCCTTGTCGATCAATTCGTCCAGCGTCCTGTTCTCGTAACCGCCCTGGTTGGAGAAGCCGACGCCCGCCGGAATGCCGGAACGCACGAGAATGGTGGTGGAAATTGCCGGGTCGCCGCGGAAGACCGGCGGCGCGATGGCGAGATCGAAGGCATGATCGGTGTAGACAGCCTTTTGGTGAGCGGCTGAATCATTATTGACCAACTCGGCATCGATGCCGATTTCCTGCAGCGCCTGACGAAGATAGGAGCCGAACTGCCTGGTTTCGTTGAAATACGGCGCCGGCAGAAGTTTCAGCGAGAAACGGGTTCCGTTCGGGCCGCGCGCATAACCCGCCTCGTCCAGCAGGGCATTGGCCTTGGCCACATCGAAATCATAGGTCTCGACATCGTCGGTATAGAATTCAGGGGCGTTCTTCGGCACCGGTCCTGTGGATGCCGTGGCGTAACCGAGGAAGACCTTGTCGATGACGAATTTTTTGTCGATGGCGTGGGCGATGGCCTTTCTGACCTTGAGATCGGCCAGTTCCTTGCGGCGATGGTTGATTTCGACCACCAGCTGATAGGTAAGCGCCTCGTAGCCATCGGCAATGACCTTGATGCCCGCCACCTTTGAGATGCGGTCGAGATCGGCCAGAGGTACGGCGGAGAAGGCGGCGAGCTGGATTTCCTCTGCTTCGAGCGCGGAGGCCGCACCGGCCCGGTCCGGCAGGACGCGGTAGATGATCTCTTCGAGCTGCGGTTCTTCCTTGCCCCAGTAATTGGGATTGCGGGTCAGGCGATAATATTCGCCGGGCTTGTATTCGGCAAAGACGAAAGGCCCGGTGCCGACCGGCTTGGTATTGGCCGGGTTGGTGGCGATATCGGTGCCTTCATAAAGATGTTTCGGCACGACGCTGGTAACGACCGGCAGCGCGTTGCGGATGAGCTGGAAGGGCGTCGGCTTGGAGAAGCGGAAAATCGCCGTGTGTTCATCCGGCGTGTCCACCTTCTCGAGATTGGCGAAGACCAGCCGTCCGAGATTCTGTAACGGCTTCCAGATGGAGAGCGCCGAAAAGGCCACATCCGCCGAGGTAAACGGCTTGCCGTCATGCCAGGACACGCCTTCGCGCAGCTTGAAAGTGGCGCTGAGACCGTCATCCGATCCCTGCCATTCGGTCGCAAGCCGCGGCGCGAGCCCGTCCTTGCCATCGAAGGAGGCTTCGGCCAGCGGCTCGATGATCTTGCTGGCGATATAAAACACGCCGTTTGAGGCGACGATCGCCGGGTTGAGGTTCTTCGGCTCCGAATCGGCCGCGACGATCAGCCTTCCGCCGGGTGCCGCCTGCTGCGCGGTGGCGATGCCCGCCAAACCCGTGGTTGCGGCAAGAAGGAGTGACGTCTTGAGAAGCGAGCGGCGGGACAGGTGGGCAGGCGACATGATTCACTCCGGAAATGAGGGCTGGGCGGGCCTTTCCACTTGGTCCGCGGCGGCCGATCTTAAGACTGCAACCTCGGCAGTGTCCACGTTAATTCGCCGGCTTTACAGCAATGATTTTACGTTGCGCGGGCCTTTGCGGAAACAATATGCTTTCCGGCGGCAATGCGCTTTTCTCCTGTTGCGGTCCTACCGGCGGCGATGTTCCGGAAAATTGATTTAACGTAATGAAATTAGGTGGTTGGGATACCGATGCTTCGGCCGTGTGTGCCCCGTTGCGCCTGTGGGCGGAGCGAAAATCTGCCGCGGCGGCCCCGTTTGGAAAGGGGTAATTAACCTTTATTTTCTATTTCAGGGAGACCGAAATATGTACGTTTATGATGAGTGTGCACGCTGCCATGAGTTTCTCCCGATCCAGATTCCAGAATTCGTCCAATAGCGTAGGGGAGGGGAGCGAGAAGGCTCGTCATGCCGGCGGCCAGTCGGTTGCCGGTCAGCAGACGGCGGGAATGAAGGCCGGCGCGGCACCCCGGCCGAATGCCGATGTCAGCGCAGCCGACGCCATTGAAGGCCGCGCCGAGATGCCCGGCTGGCAGAATGCTTTCGTGCTTGGCCCGAATGTGCGTTTCACCCGCACGCCGGAAAGCGCCTTTGCCCGGCGCATGCCTGTCGAGACACCCAATATTCCGGAAGAGGAAATCCCGGCTGCCGCTCCGCCTGAAACGGTGGAGCAGGAAGCGTTGGCGCAGCAGCAGGCTGTACAGCAGGAGGTTGCTCCTGTCTCCCAACCCGTCGTGAAGCCGGCGGAGCAGCGCGTGCCGCCGCCGCGCATGCCGTTTCTGCCGCAGCCGCCGGAGGCCCGGGGAGCCAGAGCGCTGACTTACAAATTGCGGCTGGAGCTTGCCCGCAAGCAGGCGGAAGAGGCGGCTGCCGCTGCGCAGATGCCGGTTCAGGAGGGTGTCTCCGTAGCCGTGGAAGAGCCCGTGCCGCAGATATTCCCGTCGGTTCAGCCGCAATCCGTAGCACCTGCTGTCGAGGCCGCTCAGGCCGTCATTCCTGCTTTCGCCGCCCATCTGCCGGATGAGCTTTTCTGGGAAGTGATGACGCTCGATCTGCCGGGCAGTGCCGGCGAGGGCGTTTCCGCGTCCACGCGCGCCGTTCTTGCAAATTCGGTCGTCACGGCGCCAGCGATAGTCGCGCCGGTCGCCGTCGTATCGCCGGCAGCCGCTGCGATCGTGCTTTCGTCCGAACCTCCTGTCGTCACCGTGCCGGGCGGTTCGGCAATCCGGCTTTACCGCGAGATCGGCGTGCGTCAGTCCGTCGTTCCTGCCGCCCTTCCGGTCGTGGAACAGGAAGTCGCGCCGCCGCCCGCCGCGGAAGCGCCGATGGTCGTCGAGACGCCGAGACCTGTGGAGCAGGTTCAGCCGGTTGAGAGAATTGCGGCCGAGCCGCGCTTCACGCCGCGCGCGCCCATCCAGGCCTCGCAACCGATGTTCCGCGAAGCGCCTGTCTTCGCCGAGGGGGAATATGAATACCCCTCCATCGATCTTCTGCAGGAGGCCCGCGTCCAGCAGACCACGACCATGACGCCGGAAGCGCTGGAGCAGAGCGCCGGGCTTCTCGAAAGCGTGCTGGAGGATTTCGGCATCAAGGGCGAGATCATCGACGTTCGTCCCGGCCCGGTCGTCACGCTGTACGAGTTCGAACCCGCCCCCGGCGTCAAGTCCTCGCGCGTCATCGGTCTCTCGGACGATATCGCCCGCTCCATGTCGGCGCTCTCGGCGCGCGTCGCCGTGGTGCCCGGCCGCAATGTCATCGGCATCGAACTGCCGAACCCGGTGCGCGAGACGGTTTATCTGCGCGAACTGATCGAAGCGACCGACTACGCCGAGACCCGCCAGAAGCTCGCGCTTTGCCTCGGCAAAACCATCGGCGGCGAACCTGTCATCGCCGAACTGGCGAAGATGCCGCATCTGCTGGTCGCCGGCACCACCGGTTCCGGCAAGTCGGTCGCCATCAACACCATGATCCTTTCGCTGCTCTATCGTCTGAAGCCGGAAGAATGCCGTCTCATCATGGTCGATCCCAAGATGCTGGAGCTTTCCGTTTATGACGGTATTCCGCATCTGTTGACGCCTGTAGTCACCGATCCGAAAAAGGCGGTCATGGCGCTGAAATGGGCCGTGCGCGAAATGGAAGACCGTTATCGCAAGATGTCGCGTCTCGGCGTGCGCAATATCGACGGCTACAATGCAAGGGCAGCTGCCGCCCGCGCCAAGGGCGAGACGGTGTTCTGCAACGTGCAGAGCGGCTTTGACCGCGCCACCGGCGAAGCGGTCTACGAGCAGGAGGAAATGGACCTCACGGCCATGCCTTATATCGTCGTCATCGTCGACGAAATGGCCGACCTGATGATGGTCGCGGGCAAGGAAATCGAAGGTGCGATCCAGCGTCTGGCGCAGATGGCGCGTGCCGCCGGCATCCATCTCATCATGGCAACCCAGCGCCCGTCGGTCGATGTCATCACCGGTACGATCAAGGCGAACTTCCCGACCCGCATCTCCTTCCAGGTGACCTCGAAGATCGACAGCCGCACCATCCTCGGTGAACAGGGCGCGGAGCATCTGCTCGGCCAGGGCGATATGCTGCACATGATGGGCGGCGGCCGCATCGCCCGTGTCCACGGTCCCTTCGTTTCGGATGAGGAAGTGGAGAAGGTGGTCGCGCATCTGAAGACGCAGGGACGTCCGGAATATCTCGGCACCGTTACCGAAGACGCCGACGAAACCGACGAAGAGGTGGAAGAGGAAGCCGCTGTTTTCGACAAGACCGCCATGGGCGAGGACGATAGCGACGATCTCTATGAAAAGGCCGTCAAGGTGGTGATGCGCGACAAGAAGTGCTCCACATCCTATATCCAGCGCCGCCTGTCCGTCGGTTATAATCGTGCCGCTTCGCTGGTCGAGCGCATGGAACAGGAAGGCATTGTCGGGCCTGCCAACCATGTCGGCAAACGCGCGATCATCGCCGGCGAACGCTCTTCTTACGATGCCATGGGAGCGGAAGACTGATTGAACCTTCGGGGCGCGATATTCGATTGCAAAAAAGCGCCCCGTGAATAGCTTGTGCGGCATGGATTCTGGAATTGGGAGGATTCCCTCATGGCGCACAGCAATGAAAAAGCCACCGTTCTGGCGAGTCTGGATGAGCTGGAGCGGTTTTGCCGCACCGTTTTCCTGGCAGCCGGCACCGATGACGAAACGGCCGATGCGGCGACACGCGCCATGATGCACGGCACAAGGCTCGGTGTGGACAGCCACGGCGTCCGCCTGCTCGCCCATTATATTACCGCGCTAGAAGGCGGGCGTCTCAATCGGCGGCCGCAGATCCGCCGCGTTTCGGGCTTCGGCGCGGTGGAGACGATCGACGCCGACCACGCCCATGGTGCCCGCGCCACCTATGCGGCGATGGACAGCGCCATGGCGCTCGCGGAAAAATTCGGCATTGGCGCGGTGGCGATCCGCAACTCATCGCATTTCGGCCCGGCCGGCGCTTATGCGCTGGAAGCGGCGCGGCAGGGCTATATCGGCCTCACCTTCTGCAATTCCGACAGTTTCGTGCGCCTGCATGATGGCGCCATGCGTTTCCACGGCACCAATCCCATCGCCATCGGTGTGCCGGCAGCGGATGACATGCCCTGGCTGCTGGATATGGCCACCAGCGCGGTGCCCTATAACCGTGTCCTGCTTTATCGGAGCCTCGGCCAGCAACTGCCGCAAGGTGTCGCCTCGGATGGTGATGGTGTCGATACCCGCGATCCCCATGCCGTTGAAATGCTTGCCCCGGTCGGCGGCGAGTTCGGTTTCAAGGGGGCGGCACTTGCGGGAATGGTCGAGATTTTCAGCGCTGTTCTTACGGGCATGAAACTCAGCTTCGATATCGCTCCGATGGGCGGGCCGGATTTTTCCACGCCGCGTGGGCTTGGGGCCTTCGTTCTGGCGCTGAAGCCGGAAGCCTTCCTGGAGCGCGAGGTGTTCGACGAGGGCATGAAGCGTTATCTCGAGGTCCTGCGCGGATCCCCCGTGCGGGAGGATTGCAAGGTCATGGCGCCGGGTGACCGGGAGTGGGCGGTGGCGGCAAGGCGAGAGAGGGAAGGGGCTCCTGTCGATCCCGTCACGCGGGCGGCCTTCTCGGAGCTTGCTGCAAAATTCTCGGTCAACCCGCCCGCCTATCATTAAAGCGGCCTGCGGCTAACGGCGGCGTTCCGCCGTCATCCCATGATCAGGCGGGCCGCAGCAGCATATTCGGGCGCGGATAGGGCGCTGCCGCCGCGCCCAGCCTTTCGGCCCCGATGGGGCGGCCGATATAATAACCCTGCGCGTAGTCGATCTCCATCTGACGCACGAGCCTCAGCTGTTCCTCGGTCTCGACGCCTTCGATCAGGATCTTGTGGCCGCGATTGCGGATGAGGCGGATCATGTCCTGCAGCATCGCGCGGCCACGCGGGGTCTTGCTGTCGTGCAGGAAGGAGCGGTCGATCTTGACGGTATCGAAATCCGTCATGCGCAGCCAGGAAAGGCCGGCAAAACCCGTTCCGAAATCATCCAGCCAGATATTGATGCCGAGCGTTTTCAGGTCGTTCAGACAACGCAGCACGTCCGAATGCATTTCCATGTCGACGCCTTCGGTAATTTCGAAGGCAAGCCTGTTGCCGGCAATTCCCGCCTCCACGAGAATGGCCGCCACCGAGGTGGCGAAACCCGGATTTTTTAATTGCATCGGCGATACGTTGACACTGACGACCGCCACCTTGTCATCGGCCAGTATCTGCTTGCAGACGGTCTTGATAGTCCACAGGCCCAGTTCCATGATCGTGCCGGTGCGTTCGGCAATCGGAATGAAAATACCGGGTGCGACAGGATTGCCATCCAGCAGGCGAAGCCGCATCAGCGCTTCGACCCCCGCGGTCTCGTTGGTCGAAATGTTGAGAATAGGCTGATAGACGAGGGAAACGAGATCTTCCGCGACGGCGATTTTCAGCAGGGCGGCAATGTTTTCCGTCTCGTCGCTGGTCTGCGGATCGTCCGGATCGAACAGCTTCATGCAGTTGCGGCCATTGCCCTTGGCTATATAGAGCGCGCGGTCGGCCTCGTTGATGATCTTTTCCAGCTTGCCGTCCGCATTGGGACGGGTGAAGGATGCACCGATGCTGACGGTGACGATAAAGGTGCCATCCCGGCGCTGGTCATGCGCAAGCGACAGGTCTTCAACGGTGTGGCGGATCGTCTCGGCAAGCTCACCCACCTGCTGCTTGGACTTGAACGGCGCCAGCACGATGAATTCCTCCCCGCCATAGCGGCCGATGGAAGCGCCGTGTTCGGTGATCGCATCCTGCAGGGCGTTGCCCACCGTCACCAGGCACTTGTCGCCTTCCTGGTGGCCGTAACGGTCGTTGTATTTCTTGAAGAAGTCGACGTCGATCAGGAAAACGGCAAAGCCTTCTTCCTTCCTGATCCAGTTGTCCCACAGCAGGCGCAGATGGTGGTCGATGGCGCGGCGGTTCTGCAGGCCCGTCAGGGAGTCGGTATTGGAAAGCCGCAGCAGCGCCTGGCCACGTTCGTCCGCCGCCTTCTGCTGGGCCTTCGCTTCCAGCCCGTTGACGAAGACGTGGTAGCGCTCCCGGTTCAGGTTCCAGTTCACGTAAGAGGTGAAGACGAAACAGGATATGTAGAAGGTGCCGAAGGCGAACTTGTAGAAGCTGTCTTCGGGAAACTGCGTTGCCGCCAGAAAATAGGTAACGAGAATGATGCCTGAAGACACCAGCGACAGATGGAAGCGGAAGGTGAAAAACAGATTGGCGCCCATCATGAAGATCGCCCCGAAAACCATGTAATAGGACATGTTTTCGGTATTGTCGGTCAACAGCGAAGGCAGCAGCCAGCCGATATAGCCCATGACGAGAGCGGTGGCGCAGGTGAGATCGAGCGCGGTGGTGCTGGCGCCCTTGCTTAGCTGAATCTCCAGCGTCAGCAGGGATGACAGGACAACAATCAGACGTGCGATAATGGTGTAAAAAGCGACGTCGGGTATCAGAATGATGTCGGTTGCGGCAAACAGCAGATAGATGAAGACAGCGGTCCACAGGCCCCGCCGGATCGAACCGCGGCGGCTGCGCTCACCTTCCTGCTGGTAAAGGGCAAGGAGTTCATCAGAAAACCGGGAGTCCGGCCGCCGATAGTCTTGCTGTCCACTCACCTCTCCCAATGTGTGCTTCATGCACTTTCCCATAGTGTTGCGTATACTTTATTAAGTAACTGCTTATTCCACTTTTCCGTGTGCTGTCGCACCCAGTGAGGGTTCCCGTCGATCTCTGCCGATGCGTGCGGAGAACATGGAAAGGAAGAACGCATCATACGTTCGCAACATTAAGTTTCACTAAATCGCGTATCTGCTTTCTCCCGTCCTCACGAGTGTGACCAAAAAAATACGCTAATCTACTAATGTATCCCTACACCGCTCAAAAATCGAAAGCGAGTGGCCTTCCGCCTCCCAGAAACGTATAGTTAACAATGTGTTAATACTGGAGGCTGAAGTGGTGCGGGTAAAGAAGAAAAATCTTGACGGGGCAAGTCTGATTACCCCGGATACTGTCGCAAAAGAGATTTTTGCACGCAGAACGGAAACATTCGATGAGCAGTTCGCAGTTGCGAAAGCAGAGATTGCGCTCATTCTCGAATTGGCACAGCAGCAATTCGACAATCGTGTTTCAGCACGTGAGATAATACATAGAACGGCGGGTGCACTGCATGGCTTGCGGGAGAAGCTCCACTCCAGCGTGTGGGCTGAACTGATTCCGCTGGTGCAGAATCACCCCGTTTCGGTCCATTTTCTGGAGGACCCGTTCACGCGCTGGTCTTTCGAAAAGCCGCGGGGTTATTCGGGCGATGCGCAGCTGCTCGATTTCATTTATGGCCACGACAGTGTTGCCGAACTGGTAAATAATGCCACGCCGCTCGGTGCGGCCCTTTACGACTACACCAAGGATGCCAGTTCCTCGGTTGCCGTGCGCGAGCGGCGCGATTTGCTGACGCGGTTCGTCGACGAGGCCGCGGCCCGGCATGGCAATGAGACGGAAATCCTCACCATCGCTTCCGGCCATCTGCGCGAGGCGGATGCCTCCGTGGCGCTGAAAGAGGGCAAAATCAAGCGCTGGGTGGCGCTCGATCAGGACCCCTTGAGCGTCGGTTCCGTCGCCCGCGATTTCAATGGCAGCTGCATCGAGGCGATCGACGGTTCGGTGCGCGATATCGTCCTGCGCACGCAGGAACTCGGTACTTTCGATCTGATTTACGCGGCCGGTCTCTACGATTATCTGAACGACCGCGTGGCGATCAAACTCACGCGGCGCTGCATGGAAATGCTGAAACCCGGCGGCATGTTCCTCTTCGCCAATTTCTCGGAAGACATCGTCGTCGACGGTTACATGGAAACCTTCATGAACTGGGCGCTGCTGTTGCGCTCCAAGGCGGATATGTGGCGGATCGTCAATGCCAGCGCCGATCCTGCAAGCATCGAGGCGGATGTGTTCTTCGGGGAGAACCACAATATCGTCTACGCCACGATGCGTAAGAAGGTGTGACATCCTTCGGGCCAGTCTCTGCTTGCCAATAACCATTTGATTAAACCTCGGCGCGGGCCTAAGAATCCGCGCCGAATGCGTTGCAGAATGGAATGGCTGAAATGAAGAGATATTATTCGGATATGGGCGGTCTGCCGGGACAGACGGAACTTCTGTCGAGCAAGGCGGTGTTCAAGACCGCCTATGCGGTCATCCCCAAAACCGTCATGTCCGATATCGTAACGAGCGTGCTGCCGCACTGGACCGGCACTCGCGCGTGGATCATCGCCCGGCCGATGACGGGTTTTTCCGAAACCTTCGCGCAATATATCGTCGAGGTGCAGCCGGGCGGCGGCAGTGAGCGGCCGGAACCGGACGCACGGGCCGAAGCGGCGATCTTCGTTGTCGACGGCGAAATGACCGTGGAATTCGAGGGCGTGCAGCATGCGTTGCGGGAGGGCTCCTTCGCCTTCCTTCCTGCCGGTTCCCGCTGGCAGATTCGCAATTCGGGCAAGGCGCCCGTCAAGTTCCACTGGGTCCGCAAAGCGTTTCAGGCGGTCGACGGACTGGAGCCGCCGCCGGCGATCTTCACGCATGAGGATGAGCACGCTTTGTCGGCCATGCCGGATACGGACGGCAAATGGGCGACGACCCGCTTCATCGATCCGGAAGACGTGCGTTACGACATGCATCTCAACATCGTCACCTTCGAGCCGGGTGCGACCATTCCTTTCATGGAAACCCATGTAATGGAACACGGCCTTTATGTGCTGGAAGGCAAGGCCGTCTACCGGCTGAACGAGGACTGGGTGGAAGTGCAGGCGGGCGACTTCATGTGGCTGCGCGCCTATTGCCCGCAGGCCTGCTATGCGGGTGGACCGGGCCGCTTCCGTTACCTGCTTTACAAGGATGTGAACCGGCACGTGAAGCTCTGGTAACGGGCGTCATATCCGCAAAACCCATGAATTATCGCGCAATCCGGCGGTTTGCGCGATAAATGCTTGCGTTAAATCGAATATCACTAATAAATCCGGTTATGCGGGCGGCTATCGCCGTTCCGCACCGTTTCGGCATTCGCCTGCTATCCTTGAGAAGACCTCCCGTATGAATGAGATAATCGATACCAATGTCTTCAATCTTGCCCCCGTGGCGATGTGGATCGAGGATTTCAGCGAGGTGAAAAGCCAGTTCGATATCTGGCGATCGCAGGGCGTCGAGGATATCCGGGCGTTTCTTCTGGAAGATTTATCGAGAGTGGCGGCCTGCTCGCAGAAAATCCGCGTGATCAAGGTCAACGCCAGGACGCTGGAACTGTTCGAGGCCCGCGATCAGGCGCATCTCGTCGACAATCTCCACCGGATTTTTCGTGACGACATGCTGGAAAGCCATGTGAACGAGCTTTCCGAACTCTGGGCGGGCAAGACGGAATTCACCAGCAACGCGGTCAATTATTCAATCGGCGGCAAGCGGCTGGATATCCAGTTGCGCGGCGCGGTCATACCCGGCCATGAGGAAACGCTCGGACGGCTGCTTTTGACCACCGAGGATGTGACGGAGCGGGAGGAGGCGCGCCGCAAGGAGCTTCTCAACCGCCGTTACGCCGAAGGCATGTTCAAACATTCGCCCGTTTCCCTGTGGGTGGAGGATTTCAGTCGCGTGCGGCGGCTGATCGAGGAGGTCAGGGACCGCGGCATCGTCGATTTCCGCGTGTTCATGGATGTGCATCCCGAATTCGTGCGGCAATGCATGAGCGAAATCCGCGTCATCGACGTCAACCGCGCGACGCTCGACCTGTTCTGCGCGCCGGACCGGCAGGTTCTGTTGCAGCGGCTCGGCGATATTTTTCGCGGCGAGATGGAAAAACCGTTCCGGGAACAGCTGATGGAGCTTTGGAACGGCAATCTCACCCACCATCGCGAGGTGGTGAATTACGCGCTTGACGGTTCGGAGCGGCACGTGCTCCTGCATTTTTCCGTCTTCCCCGGCCATGAGCGCGACTGGTCGCTGGTGCAGGTGGCGCTGACGGACATTACCGCGCGCAAGAAGGCGGAAGCCTATCTCGAATATCTCGGCAAGCACGATGTACTGACCAAGCTGCACAATCGCGCCTTTTATTCGGATGAGCTGAACCGGCTGGAGCGCAGCGCGCTCAGGCCGGTTTCGGCCATTGTCATCGATCTCAACGGCCTGAAGGACGCCAATGACAAGCTGGGGCACGATGCCGGCGACGCATTGTTGCGGCGTGTGGGCGAGGTGCTGAACGGCGTGGTGACCGCGCCGAACCATGCTGCGCGCATCGGCGGCGACGAATTCGCGATCCTTCTTCCCGGCGCCGACAGGCAGATTGCCGCCGCCATGGTCGAGACCGTTTATGAATTGCTGAAGATCAACAACCAGTTCTATTCCAGCGCGCCGCTCAGCCTGTCGCTGGGCGTGGCGACCAGCGAGGCCGGCGAGACGATGGAATCGCTGGTGCGCCGCGCCGATATGAATATGTACGAGCAGAAGAACGCCTATTATGCGGCCCTGCGCAGCAGATCCGCCGACAATAATGACACGACGAAACTTGACCCACAGTCGGAAGCCTCCTCGCTGAAGCGTCTGTCCTAACGGGGAGTGAGAGCGTCGTGGGGCATTCCCTTAGCCCCGACGTCATTCTCGGCCCCGTGCCGAGGATCTAATCACGTCGAATAAAATCAATCGGTTGCAGATCCTCGGGACGGGCCCGAGGATGACGTCGAGAGAATGTTTATCCCCGGAATCTAAACCGCACAGCGGTGGTTTGGACGTGACGGAAGCTGCGGAAAGCTTCATTCGGCTGGCTGTCGCCTCCGGCCTGTCGCGATATGTCC
The DNA here is from genome assembly GCF_053522445.1 of Agrobacterium sp. 22-221-1. Lineage (NCBI taxonomy): Bacteria > Pseudomonadati > Pseudomonadota > Alphaproteobacteria > Hyphomicrobiales > Rhizobiaceae > Agrobacterium > Agrobacterium sp. 22-221-1. Next base: position 163,698 of record NZ_JBNWCL010000002.1, on the reverse strand, counting down.
TGCCTCGAACGCCAGTTAGTCCTCCGTTCCCAATTACAGCGCTCTCCGCAAGCCGTCTCACACGCCTTCACAAGCGCGTGAGACGGCTTTTGCGCTGCAACAATTTTATTGCCGAAGTTTTACATACGTCTTAGTATGTATGTAAATGTGACATTTTTTACGGATTCGGAGCGCAGTATGGCGAAGAGATTGGGGCAGATCGCGGCGGTGTTGTTGACGGGCATCGTTTTGGTCGGATGTAGCGATGAGCAGGCGTCCGCGCCCGGCGCGCCGCCGCCCGGTGCGGTGAAGATCGTGACGGTGAGCCAGGAAGAACTGCCCATCACCAACGAATTGCCGGGACGCATTGCGCCGACGCGGCTTGCCGAAGTGCGCCCGCGTGTCTCCGGCATCATCGTGGAGCGGGTGTTCGAACAGGGCTCGCTGGTGACGGAAGGCGATGTTCTCTACCGGATCGATCCCGCGCCGTTCCAAGTGCGCGTCGACAGCGCCGAGGGCACGCTGCGCCGGGCGCAGGCCGCGCAGCTTCAGGCGCGGCAGACGGCCGACAGGCAGCAGCAGCTGCGCCGTTCCAACGTCGGTTCCCAGCAGGAATTCGACAACGCCATCGCCCAGCTGGCGCAGGCGGATGCCGAGGTGGCCGTGGCCGAAGCCGGCGTCGCGGAAGCGAAGCTCAATCTGCAATATGCCGATGTCAAAGCCCCGATCAGCGGCCACATCGGTCGCGCGCGTATTACGGAAGGCGCCCTTGTCAGCGCAACCGGCTCTGAAAATCTGGCGACGATCCAGCAGCTCGATCCGATCTATGCCGACTTCACCCAGCCGGCGGCCGATCTTATCCGCCTGCGCAAGGCCCTGCAGGATGGCAAGCTGATGACCGGCCCGAACGAAGCCGAAGTCAACCTTCTGTTCGATGACGGCAGCCGTTACCCGCTGCCCGGCCGCCTGCTGTTTTCCGAAGCGGCGGTAGATGAAACCACCGGTCAGGTGACGCTGCGCGGTGAGTTCCCGAACCCGAACGGCGATCTGCTGCCGGGCATGTATGTCCGTGTGCAGATCCAGCAGGGTATCCAGAAGGCGGCCTTCGCCGTGCCGCAGCAGGCGGTTCAGCGCGATGCCGGCGGTCAGGCGAGCGTGCTTGTCGTCAATGCCGAAGACACGGTGGAGCAGCGTCGCGTCAGCGTCGGCCGTTCCATCGGCGATCGCTGGGTGATTTCCGAGGGTCTGAAGGACGGCGACCGCGTCGTGGCCGAAGGTTTCCAGAAGACCGCTCCGGGCGCGAAAGTGAAGCCGGAACCGTGGTCCGATGAGGCCGATGTCGCAACCGCCGCTGACAGCGAGAGCGCGGCTCCGGCTGCGAAGCAATAAGGACCGATTTCATGGCACGTTTTTTCATCGATCGGCCCATTTTTGCCTGGGTCGTCGCCATCTTCATCATGCTGGCGGGCCTGCTCGCCATTCCCATGCTGCCGATTGCGCAATATCCGAATGTCGCCCCGCCGCAGATCTCTGTCTCGACGACCTATCCGGGCGCGTCGCCGGAGGATATTTACCAGAGCGTCACGCGTCCTATCGAAGAAGAGCTGAACGGCGTTCCAGGCCTGATCTATTTCGAATCCACGTCGGAATCCTCGGGGCGCATTTCCATCAACGTTACCTTTGCGCCGGGCTCCAACATCGGTGAAGCCCAGGTGGAGGTTCAAAACCGCATTGCGCGCGTCGAACCCCGCCTGCCGCAGGCGGTGACGCAGCAGGGCCTGCGCGTGGAGCAGGCGGGCACGTCGTTCCTGATGATGGTGGCGCTCACCTCCGTCGACGGCAACACGGACGCCATCGGTCTCGGCGATTATCTCAGCCGCAATGTGCTCGGCGAATTGCGCCGCGTTCCCGGCGTCGGCAGCGCGCAGCTCTTCGCCACCCAGCGCTCCATGCGCATCTGGATGGACCCGGACAAGATGCTGGGCCTCAGCCTCACCTCGAACGACGTCATCGGCGCCATTCAGGCGCAGAATTCGCAGGTTGCCGCCGGCCGCATCGGCGCATCGCCAAATCCCATCGGTCAGCAGATTTCCGCAACCGTCAATGTGCAGGGTCAGCTCACCTCGCCGGAAGAATTCGGCTCCATCGTGCTGCGCGCCAATCCGGACGGCTCATCCGTGCGGCTGCGCGATGTCGCACGCGTGGAAGTGGGCGGCGAAAGCTATAACTTCTCGAGCCGCCTGAACGGCAAGCCGAGCGCCGCCATCGGCGTGCAGCTTTCGCCCACTGGCAATGCGCTGCAGACCTCCGAGGGCGTTCGCGCCACCATGGAGGAACTGTCCCGATATTTCCCGCCGGGTCTGGAATATGAAATTCCCTATGACACCAGCCCCTTCGTGAAAATCTCGATCCAGAAGGTGATCAACACGCTGGTGGAGGCGATCATCCTCGTCTTCGTGGTGATGTTCGTCTTCCTGCAGAATATCCGCTACACCATCATCCCGACACTGGTGGTGCCCGTGGCGCTGCTCGGCACCTGCGCCATCATGTATGTCTCGGGTTTCTCGATCAACGTTCTGACCATGTTCGCCATGGTTCTCGCCATCGGCATTCTGGTGGACGACGCGATTGTCGTCGTCGAGAATGTCGAGCGCATCATGGCGGAAGAGCATTTGTCGCCCAAGGAGGCCACCCGCAAGGCGATGGGCCAGATTTCCGGCGCGATCATCGGCATCACGCTGGTGCTGACCGCCGTGTTCGTGCCCATGGCCTTCTTCCCGGGCGCCGTCGGCATCATCTATCAGCAGTTCAGCCTGACCATGGTGGTGTCGATCCTGTTTTCGGGCTTCCTTGCTTTGTCGCTCACGCCGGCGCTCTGCGCATCGTTTCTGAAGCCCATCAAGGCCGGACACCATGAGAAGAAAGGCTTCTTCGGCTGGTTCAACCGCGGCTTCGACAAGGCGTCGCACAAATATTCCTCGTCCGTCGGCGGCATCATCAAGCGTTCCGGTCGCTTCATGGTCATCTACGCGGCTTTGCTGGTCGGTCTTGGCTGGGCGTATATGCAACTGCCGAGCTCGTTCCTTCCGAACGAAGATCAGGGCTATCTGATCGTCGACATTCAGGCGCCGGCGGAAGCCAGCAGCGACCGCACCCTGCAATCCATCCAGCAGATCGAAAAGATCTTCATGGAAGAGCCGGCGGTGGATCGTGTGATTGCGGTTTCGGGTTTCTCCTTCTCCGGCTCCGGCCAGAATGCGGGTCTCGCCTTCGCCACCCTGAAAGACTGGAGCGAACGCGGACCGAACGATTCCGCCGCCGCCATATCGGCGCGCGTCAACGCCAAGCTGTGGGGTCTTCCGGACGCCATGTCGTTTGCGCTGTCGCCGCCACCGATCCAGGGCCTCGGCAATTCCAGCGGCTTCACCTTCCGCTTGCAGGATCGTTCGGGCGCGGGACAGGCGGCTCTCAGCGCCGCCGGTGCGCAACTGATGGCCGCCGCCCGTCAGAGCCCCATCCTTGCCGGCCTTCGCATCGAAGGCATGCCGGATGCGGCGCAGGTCAATCTCATCATCGACCGTGAGAAGGCCAATACGTTCGGCGTCACCTTCAGCGACATCAACGCCACCATCTCGGCCAATATGGGGTCGTCCTACGTCAACGACTTCCCCAATGCCGGCCGCATGCAGCGCGTGATGGTGCAGGCGGAACAGGGCCAGCGCATGAAGACGGAGGATCTCCTGAACCTCAACGTCCGCAATGCCAATGGCGGCATGGTGCCGGTTAGCTCATTCGCCACGGTGGAATGGGTGCGCGGTCCCTCGCAGGTGGTCGGTTACAACGGCTATCCGGCGGTCCGTATCGGCGGCCAGTCCGCGCCCGGTTATTCGTCTGGTGACGCCATTGCCGAAATGGAGCGCTTAGCGGGTGAGTTGCCGAGCGGCTTCGGTTTCGAATGGACCGGCCAGTCGCTGCAGGAAATCCAGTCCGGGTCGCAGGCGCCGGCATTGATCGGGCTCAGCGTTCTGTTCGTCTTCCTGCTGCTGGCAGCACTTTACGAAAGCTGGTCCATTCCGCTCTCCGTCATGCTGGTGGTGCCGCTCGGCGTCATCGGCTCGGTGGCGGCAGTGATGCTGCGCGGCATGCCGAACGACGTCTATTTCCTCGTAGGCCTCGTCGCGATCATCGGCCTGTCCGCCAAGAATGCGATCCTGATCATCGAATTCGCCAAGGATTTGCGGGCGGAAGGAAAATCCACCTATGATGCGACGGTGGAGGCGGCGCACCTGCGCTTCCGGCCGATCCTGATGACGTCGCTCGCCTTCTCGCTCGGCGTGCTGCCGATGGCGATTGCTTCGGGCGCCAGTGCGGCGAGCCAGAACGCTATCGGCACCGGCGTGCTCGGCGGCATGATCTCGGCGACGATCCTCGCGATCTTCTTCGTTCCCGTCTTCTTCGTCTTCGTCATGAAGATTTTCGGGGATCGGAAGAAGGAGAATGAGATTGCTGCTGACGCGGTATCGCCGGCGGAATAAAACGGGTGTGACGGCTGGGCGAAAAGTCACGTGAATGCGTTCATCTGACTGACAGCCCGGCATCGCAAACAAGGCACGGTGCGAAAGCGCCGTGCCGCGACTGGAAGGAGACATCAGCATGCGCCGAACCAAGGCCGAGGCAGAAGAGACGCGTCAGGCGATCCTTGCCGCTGCCGAGCGGGTGTTCTTCAAGAAGGGCGTGGCCAACAGCTCTCTGGATGAGGTGGCGGCTGCGGCCGGCGTTACGCGCGGGGCGATCTACTGGCATTTTTCCAGCAAGAGCGACCTTTTCATCGGCCTTTACGAATCGGTGGCGCTGCCGGAATCGGACCTGCTCGATTTCGGCGATCCGGACCTCAAGGGGGAGGCGCTGCTGGCCAAGATCGAGGACGCCGCGTGCAACTGGCTTTCGCTTCTTTCAAAAGACGAACAGCGCCAGCGCATCATGACCATCAGCCTGCGCACCAATTATTCCGATGAATTCGCCCCCGTGCTGCGCGCGCAGGAGGAACTGGACCGTTACCATAAGCGGCTGCTCGAGGAGGCTTTCGAACGGGCGCAGGCGGAAGGGGCTTTCAACGATAACTGGACAGCCGAGTCCGCGCTCGGGGCGCTCTACTGGCTGCTGAAAGGCATGTGCTCGGACTGGCTGCTGTTCGGCAAGCGTTTCGATCTGGCCAATGAGGGTGCGGAAGCGGTGCATCGTCTCATGAAGGCTTTTCGACGCTCCCCGACATAGCGACCGGATTTCCCAGACCCGGCGCGGCGGTCAAATTTGAGTGTATTCTAAAACACCAGCGAAATTTGCTTTACGTACCTCAAAACGAAGGCTAGCTTCTTCCTCGAGCTTTGGGAGGAGTTCGCAGATGGTCGTTTCAGATAAAATCAAGGGGCAAGCGCCGTCCGTTCACGCCGGATTCCGGTGACGGCACATGGCTTTTACTGACGAATCTCCAGACCACGCCCTTATCCGGACGGTTGGGCTGTCCAAGTCTTTCGGGCCGGTACAGGTTCTCAAGGATATAGAGATCGCGGTGCGCGCCGGTGAGGTCCATGCGATCATTGGCGAGAATGGCGCCGGCAAGTCGACGCTGATGAAGCTGCTGGCCGGCAATGAAAAGCCGTCAGGCGGCGAAATCCGCATCGATGGCGACGCCGTTACGCTGAGCGGTCCGGTGGATGCCGAACATCGCGGCATCGTTCTCGTGCATCAGGAAATATTGCTGGCCCCGGATTTGACGGTGGCGCAGAACATCTATCTCGGCCGCGAAGTGCGCAGGGGCGCCATGGTGGACGACCGCGCCATGCGCGCCGGCGCCCGCAAGGCAATCGCCGATCTCGGCGCTACGATCGATCCGGACGCCATTGTCGGCAGCCTGTCGATTGCCCAGCGGCAGCTGGTGCAGATCGCCCGTGTGCTGCTCGTGCCGCATCGTGTGGTGATTTTCGATGAGCCGACGGCGAGCCTTACGCCCATCGAAACGGATGCGCTGCTGAATGTCATCAGGGACATCCGGGCGAAAGGCGTGGCCGTGCTTTATATTTCGCATCGTCTGCCGGAGGTGAAGGAGATCGCCGACCGTGTGACGGTTCTGCGAGACGGCAGGCTGGTCGCCTCCCATCCGGCATCGGCGCTGGAGCCTGCCGATATGGCGCGGCTGATGGTGGGGCGCGATGTCGCCAAGCTTTATCCGGACCGCGCCGCCGGCGGCGAGCACGAGCCGGTTCTGCAGGTGGAGCGTTTTACTGTTCCGGGTTATGCTCAGGATGCCGGTTTCAGCCTGCGCAGGGGCGAAATCCTCGGTTTCGCCGGTCTGGTCGGCGCGGGCAGAACGGAGCTCATGGAAGGAATACTCGGCCTGCGCGCCGGTCGGGGAACGGTGCGACACCACGGCAGGCCGGTGCATTTCGCAAAGGCGGAAGACAGCCTGAAGGCCGGCATCGTTTATCTGAGCGAGGATCGCAAGGGCAAGGGCCTGCTGCTTACCAAGGATTTGCGTGTCAATCTCACGCTTGCTTCGCTGAAGAAATTCAGCCGGCTGTTCCAGATCGATACCCGCCGGGAAACGGCGGCGCTCGATGATGCTGTCCGCGATTTCGACATCCGCACCGGCCGCAAGGATCTGCTGGCGGGCCAGCTTTCCGGCGGCAACCAGCAGAAGCTGCTGCTGGCCAAGATGATGCTCATCGATCCGTCCATCGTCATCATCGACGAACCGACGCGCGGTATCGATATCGGCACCAAGGAACAGATTTACCGCTTCATCGCCAGGCTCGCGGATGAGGGGCGCTCGATCATCGTCGTTTCCTCGGAGATGCCGGAGCTGATCGGCATCTGCGACCGCATTCTGGTGATGCGGTCGGGCCGGATCGTCGGCGAGGTGACGGGTGAGCGCATGACCGAAAACGACATCGTGGCGCTGGCGACGGGCGTTCATACGCAGGAACCCGCCTGAGCGCCCGTGTGCCGGGAAACATGGCCTGACAAAAGAGACTGAGGGGAAACATGACTGAGGCCGCATTTGACAACGGCAAAACGCCGAAGACCTCGAAGGACTGGGACCTGCGCGCCGTCGCGCCTTTCGTGGCGCTGGCCCTGCTGCTGGTTCTCGGCACCATCGCCAATCCCAATTTTATCGGCATCGACAATCTCCTGAACGTCATCACCCGCAGCGCCTTCATCGCCATCATCGCGCTCGGCGCAACTTACGTCATCACCTCGGGCGGGCTCGATCTTTCGGTTGGCGCGATGGTGGCTTTCGTCGCCAGCCTGATGATCCTGTTCATGAATAGCGGCGTCATCGCCAGTCCGCTTTTGATGCTGCTCACCGCCATGGCGCTGGCGCTCGCCATCGGGGCTGCCTGCGGGCTGACGAACGGCCTCATCACCACCATCGGCCGTATCGAACCCTTCATCGCCACGCTCGGCACCATGGGCATCTATCGCGGCTTGACCACATGGCTGTCGCAGGGCGGGGCGATCACGCTGCGCAATCCGGAAATCCAGACGCTTTATCGTCCGGTCTATTTCGGCAATGTTCTGGGCGTGCCGGTGCCGGTCATCGTCATCTTCGTCACCGCTGCGATAGCCGCCTTCGTGCTTTACCGCACCCGTTACGGGCGGCATCTGACCGCAGTAGGGTCGAGCGAGGATGTGGCGCGATATTCCGGCATTTCGGTCGCGCGGGTGCGCACCATCGCTTATGTGGTGCAGGGGCTGTGTGTCGCCGTTGCGGTGCTGCTTTACGTGCCGCGCCTCGCTTCCACTTCGGCCACCACAGGCATGTTGTGGGAGTTGCAGGCCATCACCGCCGTCGTGGTCGGCGGCACGGCGCTGAGGGGCGGGGTAGGGCGCATCTGGGGGACGATCTGCGGCGCCTTCATTCTGGAGATCGTCGGCAACATCATGATCCTCTCGAACTTCGTCAGCGAATATCTGATCGGCGCCATTCAGGGGGCCATCATCATCATCGCCATGCTGGTGCAGCGTTCGCTCAGCCGCAGGTGACGTATCACGCCGCGCCATGTGGGGCAGGCGCGGTCGAAGGAGGAACGCCCCGGTCTTGGGAGGAAAGAGACTATGCGTAGTAAATTCATCGGCGTGGCCTTTGCCGCGCTGGCCACGGTGCTTGCCGCTTCAGCGCATGCGCAGGACAAGAAGGTCACCATCGGCGTATCCATTCCAGCGGCCGACCATGGCTGGACGGCGGGCGTCGTCTACCATGCCGAGCGTGTGGCGAAGCTTTTGATGCAGGAACATCCGGGGCTCAATGTCATCGTCAAGACGTCACCGGATGCCGCCAATCAGGCGAATGCGCTGCAGGACCTTGCCGTGCAGGGGCTCGATGCGCTGGTCGTGTTGCCGTCCGATCCCGATCCGCTGGTCAACGCCATCAAGGAGATCAAGGACAAGGGCACCTTCGTCGCGCTGGTCGACCGCGCGCCGAGCGTCAACGACAATTCCATCCGCGATCTCTATGTTGCCGGCAACAACCCCGCACTTGGCCAGGTGGCCGGCGAATACATCAAGAAGACGACGCCTGACGCCGAAGTCGTGGTCATTCGCGGCCTGCCGATCCCGATCGATCAGCAGCGGCAGGACGGTTTCGACAAGGGTATCGCGGGTTCCAGCGTCAAGGTTCTCGACCGTCAATACGGCAACTGGAACCGCGACGACGCCTTCCGCGTGATGCAGGACTATCTGACCAAGTACAAGAAGATCGACGTGGTCTGGTGTCAGGATGACGACATGGCTATCGGCGTGCTGGAAGCCATCCAGCAGGCGAAACGCACCGATATCCAGTATATCGTTGCGGGCGCCGGTTCCAAGGACATGATCAAGAAGGTCATGGATGGCGACAAGCTGGTGCCGGTCGATGTGCTCTACCCGCCGGCGATGGTGGCGACAGCCATGCAGCTGACGGCTGGGCATTTCTACGATCAGGTGCCGGTCGCGGGTGAATATATCCTCGATGCGACGCTCATCACCAAGGACAATGCCGAGCAGTTCTACTTCCCGGATTCGCCGTTCTGACGAACTGGCTTCTGCCATGCGACGCCCGCTGAAACGCGGGCGTCGATGCTGCTAAAAGTTTGCCGAGGTTTGGATTTGGCGAGACGGCTGCATCCCCACTCCGTACTGGATGCCGGATAAAGTCCGGCATGACGGAGGGACGCTCGGCGAATGCCGCCCGGCCCTTCACCCGTTTTTCCTGAACCACGCCGAGAGATAATCCACGAAGCTGCGCACCTTGGCCGGCAGGTAGCGGCGATGCGGATAGACCGCATAGATACCCCTGTCCTTGGAAATAAAATCGTCGAACAGCGTCACCAGCTCGCCGGACTGGATATAGGGTCTGGCGATGAAATCGGGCACCAGCGCAATGCCAAGGCCGGCGCGGGCGGCGCGCAGCGTTGCCTGCGGGCTGTTGACCTCGATAGGCCCGCTGATGGTGACCGAATTCGAGCCGCCATCCGGCTCGAGATAGCGCACTGTATTGTGGAAACGCGTATTGGTGTCGATGATGAAGGGAACGCGGGAGAAATCCTGCGGTCCGTCGAGCGGCCCGTGCTGCGCCACGAAATCCGCCGTCGCCACCGCGTAGACCCGGAAATCGGAGAGCTTGCGGGCGATGAGGCCCGAATCCTCCAGCCGGGTTATCCGAACCGCAAGGTCGAAACCTTCCTCGATCAGGTCGACGAACCGGTCCTCGGCGACGATTTCCAGCGACAGTTCCGGATTTTCCTTGGCGAAGTCGATCAGGCTCTGGCCGACATCGGCATCGATGAAGGTGCGGGGAACGGAAATCCTGAGCTTGCCCTTCAGATCGGCATTCTTTTCGCGCACCAGATCGGCGAGATTGTCGATCTCCTTCAAAATATCGGAAGCGGTGCGGTAATAGGTGTGCCCGGCTTCCGTCAGAGAAAACTGCCGGGTGGTGCGGTTGAGGAGCAGCGCGCCGAGATCGTCCTCCAGTTCCCGCACATATTTGGACAGAAGCGCCTTGGAACGCCCCGTCTTGCGCGCAGCGGCGGAAAAACCCTCCGCTTCGACGACATCGATAAAGGCGCGGATGCGGGTGAGCGTGTCCATGAAAATCCTCCAGTTCGTTCCATATAATTGAACGGCGAGGGCGGACTGTTCAACCCTTAATTCATTGCCGAAAAAATCCGCTCTTTGGTGAAAAAATCCTCTTGATTATGACTGCGAATATTCTTATTTCCCGTGCTGCCCAAAGTCGCACGTGCCCATGTGTGTCCGCCGATTCCTCGATGTGGTGAGGATTTAGGTAAGGTACCTGGAACTAACCCCTCCAGTCGCTATTCCGGCCAACCGGAAAATGCGAGGACATACGAAGCAACGACGGTGCGGGCCTTTCTGGTTCTCTGCCGGCTTTCCATCAGCCGGGGTACTAAAGAGGCACACCATCATTGCCTGAAGTGCGGTCGGGTCATTCCCTCCAATCCATGGCAGACAAAGCCGAATGATGCTCTGGCAGGGCATCGTTCACATTCGCGCCTTGAGCGTATGCTATCGATTCTGCGCCTCCACCGGCTGATTCGAATGCATATCTCGAGCGTCCTTTGTCCTCCGGATTTTTCCGGAGCCGGTTTAACAGGGAATACATCGATGACGACTGCACGCATTCTCGACTTCATCAAGACCCGACGTCCCGAAGGCCCTTGCCTCGTGGTTGATCTCGACGTCGTGCGCGACAATTTCAACGCTTTCCGGCATTCCCTGCCGAACAGCGCCATCTATTACGCCGTCAAGGCAAACCCGGCTCCCGAAATCCTGAAGCTGCTCGCTTCGCTCGGCTCCAACTTCGATTGCGCCTCCGTGGCTGAAATCCAGATGGCGCTCGATGCCGGTGCGACGGCCGACCGTATCTCCTTCGGCAACACCATCAAGAAGGAACGCGATGTTGCACGCGCCCATGCGCTCGGCATCGATCTTTTCGCCGTGGACAGCCATGAGGAAGTCGAGAAGGTTGCCCGTGCCGCTCCCGGCGCGCGCGTCTTCTGCCGCGTGCTGACGGATGGCGAAGGTGCCGAATGGCCGCTGTCGCGCAAGTTCGGCTGCGTTCCGCAGATGGCTGTCGACGTTCTCGTCTACGCACATCAGCTGGGTCTCGAATCCTACGGCGTTTCCTTCCATGTCGGTTCGCAGATGATGAATCTCGACGCATGGGATGCCGCACTTGCCGATGCCAAGCGCGTCTTCGCTTCGCTTGCCAAGCAGGGCATCCACCTGCAGATGGTCAACATGGGCGGTGGTTTCCCGACCAAGTACCTGCGCGACGTTCCGGCTGCCGAAGAATACGGCCAGGCGATCGACACGGCGCTGCGCAAGCACTTCGGCAACCAGATCCCGAAGACGATCATCGAGCCGGGCCGCGGCATGGTCGGCAATGCCGGCGTCATCAAGGCGGAAGTAGTTCTGGTGTCGCGCAAGTCCGACAATGACAACCACCGCTGGGTGTTCCTCGACATCGGCAAGTTCGGCGGTCTCGCCGAGACGATGGACGAGGCTATCCGTTACCCGATCCGCACGACACGCGATCAGGACGAGATGGAGCCCTGCGTTCTGGCCGGCCCGACCTGCGACAGTGCCGATGTGCTGTATGAAAAGAACATGTATCCGCTGCCGGTCTCGCTGACCATCGGCGACGAAGTTCTGATCGAAGGCACGGGCGCTTACACGACCACCTATTCGGCGGTCGCGTTCAACGGTTTCGAGCCGCTGAAGGCCTACGTCATCTAAAGCATCGAACCGAAAAGCGTTACGCGGTTTTCGGAAAATCCGATGCTTCTTAAAAGTCCGAGTGCCGTCCGCTGAGCAGGGCGGCGTCTCGACCAAGCTTCCGTTCCGGCCCTGCCGATTGTGCTGATGCGCAAATCCCTGCTTGCTGCACCTCTTCCAGCCGAGGAAAGCGTGTCGGCGGGCCGGAACGGCTCCACCAATTTTTCATCAAGGGCCGCGTGTGGGCGGTAGTGTGACGGGAGGCCAAGGATGGCCGCTCTTTTGAATTCGGTACGGGCATTTTTCACGCCGCAGACATTTCATGTCGATCAGGAAAATCCGGGCGATGTCGTTGCCCGTGAGAACCTGCTGGACCGCGCCATGGGCGCCGGCCGCCGCCGCAAGTCTTCCGAAAAGCTGCGCGCCGGTCGCGTTCCGGCCGAAGGCCTCGCGCTTGTCGCCCGCGATGAGGACGGCCATGTCATCGGCACGGTGCGCCTTTGGAACGTCGAGGCCGGCATCTCGCGCGAAGGCCGCGCCGTCGAAGCGCTGCTGCTCGGCCCGCTGGCCGTCGATGCCGCCCATGAGGGCAAGGGTATCGGCTCGGCGCTGATGCGCGCCGCCATTGCCGAAGCCACCAAGCGTGGCCACGGCGCCGTTCTTCTGGTTGGCGATGCGCCCTATTACGAGCGCTTCGGCTTTTTCGCCGACAAGGCCCAGCACCTCATCATGCCCGGCCCGTTCGAGCGCAGCCGTTTCCTGGCGCTGGAACTGAAATCCGGCTGGCTTGAAGGCGCTGCCGGCCTGCTGGTGGCAAGCGGCCGCAGGCTGTTTGCCTGAGACCGTCAACCGTTGATTTCGTGCTCCGGCCGGGTGGCCGGAGCCGATCCAGCGAAATTGTATTGCTGCAAAATATTCTTTCATGCGAGGCTGCGGAATCGGATGCGATACCGGTTCGGCGGCGATAGGGTCGCAATTGCCTCTTTGGCCATTGCGACAGTTTATGTCTGCTCCGGCGTGATTTCAGCAGCAGGGGATCAGGCATGCAGGCAGCTCTACTCCGAACCAATCGCGACTACCGCCTGCTATTCTCCGCGAGCGCCGTATCCAATCTTGCCGATGGTATTTCGATGGTGGCGATACCATGGCTAGGCACCTTGCTGACCAGCGATCCGCTGCTGATTTCCATGATCGCGGTGGCGCAACGGCTGCCCTGGCTGCTTTTTGCACTGCCGGTCGGTGTCTGGACGGATCGAAGCGACCGGCGTCTGCTGATGGTGCGGGCGGACATGGTGCGGCTGGCGCTGATGGTATGCGCCGTCGCGATGATCTCCGCTACCACAAACCCGCCATTGCCGACGCAATCTGGTTCGGCAGCGATTTTTTCGCTGGCGGTAATAGCCTTCCTGTTCGGCTGCGCCGAGGTCGTTCGGGACAATGCGGCTCAGACGATTCTGCCTTCACTTGTCGCGCCGGGTGATCTTGAACATGCCAATGGCCAGATGTGGAGCGCCGAACAGATCACTGGCCAGTTCATCGGCCTGCCGCTGGCCGGCCTGTTGATTGCGGCGGGCATCGCCATTCCCTTCGGTTTCGATGCCGGTTTTTATGGGGTTTCGGCGGCGTTGATCTGGCTCGTCGTGCTGCCGCCGCGCAGGCCCTCCAGCCCCGTTTCTTTCTGGCCCGCATTGCAGGAAGGACTTGGCTGGATGCGGCGCAATACCATGATCCTTCGGCTGGCTATCATGCTGGGAGCAATCAACGCCGTATTTGTCGGGGGAATGACGATCCTCGTTCTCTATGCGCAGGAGGTGCTCAATCTATCCGCGACCGCCTATGGCGTGCTGTTGACATGCGGCGCTGCGGGCGGCGTTCTTGGCGGGCTGATCTCTCCATGGTTTGCCCGCCAACTGGGGGCGAGAGCAAGCCTCTTTCTGGCGCTTTGCGCATTTGCACTGTTCAATCTGGTTCTCGGCCTGTCGGCCTCCGTGCCGCTGGTTGCGACCGGCCTGTTTTTCGAGGCCGCAGCGGGCATGTTGTGGAATGTGGTGACCGTCAGCTACAGGCAAAGGCTTATTCCGGATGAGCTGCTTGGGCGCGTCAATTCCGTCTATCGGTTTTTCGGTTGGGGGGCGATGTCGTTTGGCGCGTTTGCCGCCGGCATACTGGTTAGTTTTGCCGAGCCGGGGGTCGGCCGCATTGCGGCACTGCATATGCCTTATCTGGTCGGAGCCTTTATCTGCGCGGTTCTGGCCGTTTATGGCTTCTTCCGACTGCGCTTTTGACGCCCTCCTGCGCGGTGACCTGCCGGCCGTTTTATCGCCTCATCGCGCTCCATGCCTCTTGCGCACAGAAATTTACGGGTATATACCCGAGACAAATGCCAAACGATAGTTGCCATTGCATCCTGTTGCGCAAAGCATCCCGCAAGGTTTCGTCCTATTATGACGAGGCCCTGGCGCCGCTTGGCGTGAATATCGGCCAGTTCAGTCTGTTGCGGAATATCAATCGCACCGCGCCTGTCTCGCTGACCGATCTGGCCGCGAGGGTGGAACTGGATCGCTCCACTGTCGGCCGCAACGCCAAGGTGCTGGCGCGCATGGGTCTGGTGGCCATCGGTCACGGCGAGGATCAGCGGGAAGCGATGCTGACCGTGACGAAGGAAGGCCACGCGATCCTGAAAGCGGGCGCGCCGCTCTGGGATGGGGTGCAGGATGAAATCGAGGCCCGGCTTGGGCCTGAGAAGACAGCACAATTGCAGGAGCTGCTCGCAGCCCTGTGATTTTTGGGGACATAAGCGGGTATCTGCCCGCAATACAGGGTATATACCCGTAAAATATCGGCCGCGGCCGCTGGAAAGGGAATTTGAACATGCTCTCCACACGCCTCGCCAGCTGGATGGCCGGCAGAAATCTGCATTATGGCTGGCTCGTTGCCGCAACCACCTTTTTGACCATGCTGGCCACCGCCGGTGCGATGGGGTCCGCCGGGGTGATGATCCAGCCGCTGCATCAGGAATTCGGCTGGGATATTGCCGATATTTCCTCCGCAATGGCCGTCAGGCTGGTGCTTTTTGGTCTGCTCGGGCCTTTTGCCGCCGCCTTCATGAATCATTTCGGCGTCCGGCAGGTGGTTTCCACCGCGCTTGCCCTGATCATGGGCGGCATTGTCGCCTCCTTCTTCATGACCGAGGTATGGCAATTGCTGCTGCTCTGGGGCGTGGTGATCGGCGTCGGCACCGGCATGACCGCGCTGGTATTGGGCGCCACCGTGGCGACACGCTGGTTTTCCAAGCGTCGCGGACTGGTGATCGGCCTCATGACGGCGAGCAACGCCACCGGTCAGCTGGTTTTCCTGCCGCTGCTGGCGGCGCTGACGGAAGCCTATGGCTGGCGAACCGCCTTGACCCTGTCCGTTGCGGTAATCGCAACCGCCATGGTCCTCGTCCTGCTTTTGATGCGTGACCATCCTGCCGATGTCGGCCTGCCGGCCTATGGCGAGACGGCGGTGGCAAAGCCGGTCAAGCAGGATCACAATCTTCTCGCCACACTGGTATCGCCGCTGGTGACCCTGAAGAGCGTATCGGGCAACCCGGTATTCTGGGTGCTTTTCGGCACCTTCTTTGTCTGCGGGCTTTCGACCAACGGTCTCATCCAGACACACTGGATTTCGATCTGCGGCGATTTCGGCATGGCTGCGGTGACGGCGGCGGGCACGCTGGCGGTGATCGGCATTTTCGATTTCTTCGGCACGATCTTCGCCGGCTGGCTTTCCGACCGGTTCGACAATCGCTTCCTGCTGTTCTGGTTCTACGGTCTGCGCGGCCTGTCCTTGCTTTACCTCTCATTCTCGGGGTTCAGCTTCGTGGAGCTTTCGGTCTTCGCCGTCTTTTACGGTCTGGACTGGGTGGCGACCGTGCCGCCGACGGTGAAGCTCGCTGCCGAGAATTTCGGTCGCGAAAAGGCGGGTCTCGTTTTCGGCTGGGTGTTTGCCGGCCATCAGCTGGGAGCCGCCACCGCCGCCTTTGGCGCCGGTTTCTTCAAGAGCGACTTCGATACCTATATGCCCGCGCTGCAGATTGCCGGTCTGATGTGCATGATCGCGGCCGTCTCGGTTCTGCTTCTGCGCAAGCCGGGTTCCGCAACCCTGACGCCCCAGGCCGCGTGATAGAGGTGATGCACTGGAAGGAGGCCTGCAAATGCAGGCCTTTTTCGTATTTTTCCGGCATCTGCCGGGCGCGTTGTGCATCCGCTTCTCTATCGCTGGATGGCATTTGTTGCGTAATTGTCACAATGCTTGTCGGTTAATCGTTCCGATCCATGATCGGGGTCCCGGTTTGATCCATCTCAATCGGCCCGTCTCTCCCTTCGTCATAGTGGCCCCAAGCGGTTGCGGCAGGCGAAGATTCGCGAAAGCCCGCCGTCATCAGCCGGTTCCGGGGACTTGCCCGGCTGCGGTGCGCTATAGGAGAGATGGAATGACGAACAGAAACAAAAAAACCGCCTTGCTTGCCAGTGTCGCAGTCGGTGTTGCGGCCATGCTGGTATCCGCCAATGCCATGGCCGCCGATCTGGCCCAGGCAGCGCCGGCCCCCACCGCCGAAGAGGCGATTGCGGCGGCAAGCCCGTGGATGCTGCGCGTGCGCGGCCTCGGCGTCATCACCCATGATAGCGGTAGCGTCGACGGTTTGCCGGGAGCGGGCCTGTCCTATTCGGACACCGTGATCCCGGAACTCGACATCAGCTATTTCTTCACCGAAAACTTCGCCGCAGAGCTTATCCTCGGCACCACCTATGCCAAGATCAATGGCGAGGGTTTGCTGGCCGGCACGCCCGTCGGCAAGACGTGGTTGCTGCCGCCGACACTGACGCTGCAATATCACTTCACCGATTTCGGCGCTTTCAAGCCCTATATCGGCGCGGGCGTGAACTATTCGCTGTTCTATAATCAGACGGAAAAGCCCGGTTTCAGCAATCTCGACGTCAAGAACAAGGTCGGTGCAGCCGTGCAGGTCGGTTTCGACTATATGCTGGACGAGCATTGGGGCGTGAACTTCGACGTGAAGAAGATCTTCCTCAAGACCGACTGGACGGCGGAACTCGGCGGCACACCGATCAGCGGCAAGGCGAAGCTCGATCCATGGCTGATCGGCGCGGGTATCACCTATCGCTTCTGATCACCGGATCGGCTGAGCGCCGCCTTTGACGGGCGGCGCTTTCTGGGCTATAGGGACGGCCACGGGCATAAGAGCCCCGGCCGTCCGCAGGCGTTTGCGCCCCTGGTGAAGCTCTTTCTTTAATAACGGTCATCCCATGTTTTGCATGTCGTCGATGGCAACGCGGACCCCCTTCGGAATAGTCGGCATGCGCATGTTGGAGAACCGTTATGAACGTGTCCAAACCGCTCCCCGCCCTTGAGGGGCTGAAAGAACAGGCAAAGCGCCTGCGCGCCGCCCTTGAGGATCAGGGGCAGGCAATCACCCATTCGAAAGCGCTGGAACTCATCGCCGCGCAATATGGCTTCCGCGACTGGAACACCCTCCACGCATCGGCCGGCAATCGCCCCGCCTTCAACCCCTATCTTCTGGGGTCTAGGGTGGAAGGTTTTTACCTCGGCCAGCCTTTTGTGGCCTCCGTTCTGGGCGTGCAGGCGCTCGGCGGCGATCCCGAACGTTACCGGCTGACCCTGCATCTCGATGATCCGGTGGATGTGGTGACTTTCGAAAGCTTTTCCGCCTTTCGCCAACGCGTCCACTGCAATGTTGATACATCCGGCCGCACCGTGGAGAAAACCTCCAATGGTCGGCCGCAGGTGGAACTGGTGTGGTAGGGAGCTGGCGGAGATTCTAGCTATAGTGTGAGCACCCGCCCAGTGGCGGGTGTCCCGTTTCTGCGACCAAGCCTAAATCCGCTTCCCCGACGCGTCGAACAGATGGAAATCCTTTGCCTGTGCGGCGATCCGCAGCGTCTCGCCGATGCGAAGCTGCGAGCGGCCGTGGACGCGGAAGACGATTGTTGTGCCGTCGGCGAAGGAGCCGTGCACGTAGCTTTCCGCACCCACCAGTTCCACGGCGTCCACCTGCACGGTGCCGGTGAAGGCGGCGTCTGCGGGGGCTTCATCGGCAAGGGTGATGTCTTCGGGGCGAATGCCGAGCGTGGCGACGCCCTGCGGCAGTGCCGCGGTTCCCTGCACCGACCAGCCGGAAGAGCCGTTTGCCGATGTCGCGCCATGGCTCAGCAGGTTCATGGAAGGTGAACCGATAAAGGTGGCGACAAAGGTGGTCGCCGGCTTTTCGTAAAGCTCGATCGGCGTGCCCATCTGCTCGATGCGGCCGGCATTCAGCACCACCAGCCGGTCGGCCAGCGTCATGGCCTCCATCTGGTCATGGGTGACATAAACGCTGGTGGTGGCGAGCGAACGCTGCAGGCGGCGGATTTCCACCCGCATCTGCACGCGCAGCTTGGCGTCGAGGTTGGAGAGCGGCTCGTCGAACAGGAAGGCCGCGGGCTTGCGCACGATGGCGCGGCCCATGGCCACGCGCTGGCGCTGGCCGCCGGAAAGCTGGCGCGGCTTGCGCTCCAGGAACTGTTCGATCTCCAGCGCCTTGGCCGCCTCGGTGATGCGCCGTTCGATCTCCTCTTTCGGCGTGTTGCGGTTCTTCAGGCCATAGGCAAGGTTCTGGCGCACCGTCATATGCGGATAAAGCGCATAATTCTGGAACACCATGGCGATGTCGCGGTCGGAGGGTTCGAGATCGTTGACGACACGGTCGCCGATGATGATCTGGCCGCCGGATATGCCTTCCAGCCCGGCGATCATGCGCAGCAGGGTGGATTTTCCGCAGCCGGAGGGGCCGACGAGCACGATCATTTCGCCGTCGGCGATATCCATCGATACGCCCTTGATGGCCTCGACATTGCCGCCATAAACCTTGCGGACGTCTTTCAGCGCAATTTTTGCCATTACTTTTCGGTCTCCACCAAACCTTTGACGAACCAGCGCTGCATCAGCACCACAACGATAATCGGGGGGATGATGGCGAGGATCGCCGTCACCATCACATAATTCCAGGGCGTCGAAGCGTCGGTGAAATCCACCATGCGCTTGAGGCCGATGATGATTGTGTTCATCTTGGCGTCGTTGGTCACGAGCAGCGGCCAGAGATATTGGGTCCAGCCATAGATGAACAGGATCACGAATAGGGCGGCGATATTGGTTCTCGACAGCGGCAGCAGAATATCGCGCATGAAGCGAAACGGCCCTGCATTATCGATACGCGCCGCCTCGACCAGCTCACCGGGAATGGTCAGGAAGAACTGCCGGAACAGGAAGGTTGCCGTTGCCGACGCCATTAGCGGCAGCGTCAATCCCGCATAGGTGTCGATAAGCCCAAGATCGACGATGACCTTGTAGGTGGGCAGGATGCGCACTTCCACCGGCAGCATGAGCGTGATGAAGATCATCCAGAAAAAGCCCATGCGGAAGGGAAAGCGGAAGAAGACGATGGCAAAGGCCGACAGGAACGAGATGACGATCTTGCCGATGGCGATGGCGAGCGCTACGACGAAGCTGTTGAACAGCAGCCGCTCGAGGCTGACGCCTACGACCCTTTCGACACCGCCAACCATGGCATCGGTGTAATTAGCGCCAAGATGGTCGCCGGGCAAAAGCGACATGGGCGGGCGGATGATATCCGTCGAGGTCATGGAGGAGGCGACGAAGGTGTAATAGATCGGGAAGGCCACGATGATGATGCCGAGAGCCAGCATCAGATGGGCGATCACGCGGGCGACCGGGCGATTTTCAATCATCAGTAAATCCTCAGCCGTAATGCACGCGCTTCTCGACGAAGCGGAACTGGAAGGCGGTGAGCGCGATGACGATCACCATAAGGATCACGGATTGCGCGGCGGAAGAGCCGAGATTGAGGTTCACGAAACCATCATTATAGACCTTGTAGACCAACGTTTCCGTCGCCTTGGCCGGGCCGCCGCCGGTGACGGCATGGATGATGCCGAAGGTATCGAAGAAGGCGTAAACCGTGTTGACGACCAGAAGGAAGAAGGTTGTCGGCGCAAGCAGCGGGAAAACGATGGTCCAGAAGCGCCGCGAACCGCGCGCGCCGTCGATGGAGGCCGCCTCCAGCAATGATTTAGGAATTGCCTGCAAGCCTGCGACAAAAAACAGAAAATTATAACTGATCTGCTTCCACGCGGCAGCCGCGACGACGAGCAGCATGGCCTGATCGCCATTGAGCAGCGGGTCCCACATGATGCCGTTGCGGCGCAGAATGTAGGAGAAGGTGCCCATGGCCGGGTTGAACATGAAGAGCCACAACATGCCGGCCACCGCAGGGGCAACGGCATAGGGCATGATCATCATGGTGCGGTAAAAACCCTTGCCGCGCACCACGCGGTCCGCCGCCGTCGCCAGAAGCAGCGCCAGCCCCATGGAGACGAGCGCGGTCAGGATGCTGAAGATGACGGTGACCTGCAGCGAGTTCAGATAGCTTTCATCCGACAGCACGGCGGAAAAATTCGCCAGCCCGACGAAATTGCTGTTCAGCCCGAAGGCGTCCTCGCGCATGGTCGACTGGTAAAGCGCCTGGCTTGCCGGCCAGAAGAAAAAGATCACCGTGAGGATGATCTGCGGCGCGACCAGCAGATAGGGCAGGATCTTGTTGGGGAATACGACGCTTTGCACGGCGATCTCCTGATGAGATGGGAATGCCGCCCGCACCTGTTCGAGGATGCGGGCGGGGCAGGGGATCGTTTAGTTGCCGGCAGCCTGTTTGATGGCCGCATCGCCGCGCTCGACGATCTTGTCGAGTGCTGCTTTCGCGTCCTGCTTGCCGGCCAGCATCGCCTCGAACTCCTCATTCATGATGTCGCGCACCTGCGGCAGGTTCACGAGGCGCACGCCCTTGGAGTTTTCTGTCGGCGGCTTGCCCATCATCTGCAGCAGCGGCGTTTCACGGGCGGGGTTCTTGTCGTAGAAGCCGGATTTCTTGGTTTCCTCATAGGCCGCGATGGTCACGGGCATATAGCCGGAGACCTGATGCAGGCGTGCCTGAATCTTGGTCTGGGAGAGGAAGTGGAAGAACTCGGCCACGCCCTTATATTCGGCGTCGCTCTTGCCGCCGAAGACCCAGAGGCTGGCGCCGCCGGGAATGGTGTTCTGCGGACCATGGCCCTCATAATAGGGAAGCTGGCCGATGCCGTAATTCATGCCGGTCTTGACGATATCGCCAAGGCCGCCGGAAGATTCGGTCAGGATGCCGCATTCGCCGGACATGAACAGCTGCTTGGCCTCCGAGGTGCGGCCGCCATAACGGAAGGTGCCGTCTTTCGCGAGGTCGGCAATCGCCTGGAAATGCTCTACGAAGAGCGGTGCATTGACCGCAAGCTTCACATCCGTGCCGCCAAGGCCGTTTTCATTGCTGCCATAGGAGACGTTGTTCCAGGCGGCGAAGTTTTCGGTCTGAATCCAGGTGAGCCAGGTGGAGGTGAAACCGCATTGGGCCGCACCGCTGGTCTTGATCTTCTTGGCAGCTTCGAAAACTTCCGGCCAGGTCTTCGGCGGGTTGGCGGCATCGAGGCCGGCCTTCTGGAAGACATCCTTGTTGTAATAGAGGATCGGCGAGGACGAATTGTAAGGGAAGGACAGCATGGTGCCGTCAGGCTTGGAATAATAGGCCACGATGCCGGCCAGATAGTCGGCCTTGTTGAAAGTGTAGCCGCCTTCCTTCAGCACGTCCGCCACCGGCTTGATGGCGCCGGCAGCACCCATCATCACGCCCGAACCGGCGTCGAAGACCTGAATGATCGCCGGCGGCTGCTTGGCGCGGAACGCCGCAATGCCGGCATTCAGCGTTTCCGGATAGGTGCCCTTGAAGACGGGCGTGATCTTGTATTCTTTCTGGCTATCGTTGAATTCTTTGGCAAGCGTATCCACGACCTCGTTGTTGGCGCCGGTCATGGCGTGCCACCACTGAATGTCCGTTACTGCATATGCATTCGATGTGACAAAAAACGAAAGCGCGGATGCCGCGGCGAGGCGGTAGCTGAGTTTTTTCAAGGTCATTCCTCCCGTTATGAAAACAGTAAAAGATACAGCCCCTTATTGCAGTCGTTCCTCCTCGATCCGGCTGCGGGCGATCTTTTCTGTACTAGCGATCTGATTAAAAGCGAACTCTAACGAAAATGCAAGAGAACGTGGAACGATTAAAACGAAAGTGAAGGAAACGGATTTATTATTCCATTTCCTTCGTTCCATGGTTTTTTCATGCGCCCGGCTGTTAGGGGCATGCCGGCGCGGGATCAGCTCCCGGCGGAAATCCAACAATCGGCATTGATATGTTATTACATTACGTATTATGGTGCGGCGAATTTATGAATGTCGAAGGTGCGGATGTGTTCGGAATGAAGCGGAAGAAGACGGTCGATTCCAGGGACGTTTCGGCCGTCGCGCCACCTGTCCGCACGGTGCCGGTTACCCTGCTGACCGGTTTTCTGGGCGCGGGCAAGACGACGTTGCTGAACGCGCTTCTGACTGAGCCCGCCATGCGCGATGCCGCGGTCATCGTCAATGAATTCGGCTCGGTGCCCATCGATCACGGTCTGGTGCGAACGGGTTCTGAACGATATTTCAGAACGACGACGGGCTGCATCTGCTGTACGGCCACCAGCGATATCCGCACCTCGCTTTATGAGCTGCATCAGGCCTTTCTGGAAGGGATGATGCCGGAAGTATCGCGGGTCGTCATCGAAACCACCGGCCTTGCCGATCCCGCGCCGATCATCAACAGCCTGATCGCCGGCGGCACGCCGGCGCTTGGCCTGCGCGATCACATCGTCGCCCGGCATTTCCATCTTTCAGGCGTGGTCACGGCTTTCGACGTTGTCTCCGGTCCGGCGATGCTCGACAGCTTTATCGAAGGCTGGAAACAGCTTGCCTTTGCCGACCATATCGTTCTGACGAAAACCGATCTTGCCGATGCTGCGGCCGTAGACCGCGAAAGCCTCGCGGATCTCAATCCTGCGGCCTTGTTTCACGACCGTAATGCCGCCGATTTCGATCTGATGTCGTTATTTGCAGCCTCGGATTATTCGCTGCGCGGCAAGCCGGAGGATGCGCCGGGATGGCTTGCGGCCGACAGGCTGAGCCTTCATGCCGCCCACCAGCACGATATCAACCGCCATGGCGTCGGGGTCGAGGCTTTCGATCTCACTTTTGACGGCGCTTTCGATCCGCAGGCGATCGTCACTTTTCTGGAGCTCGTCACCAGCAATGTGCATTCCGGCCTGTTGCGGCTCAAGGGAATTTTCGGCGCGACGGATGACGCGGAGCGGCCGGTTGTCGCCCAC
This sequence comes from Agrobacterium sp. 22-221-1, assembly GCF_053522445.1. Taxonomy (NCBI): domain Bacteria; kingdom Pseudomonadati; phylum Pseudomonadota; class Alphaproteobacteria; order Hyphomicrobiales; family Rhizobiaceae; genus Agrobacterium; species Agrobacterium sp. 22-221-1. The sequence continues at coordinate 140,575 of NZ_JBNWCL010000002.1, read as the reverse complement.
GCGGTGCAGCACCGGCTTTATCCATTGACCCGCCTGGAGCGCTGGCCGGATGGCAATCGTTCCACGCGCATCGTGCTGATCGGCATGGACATGCCGCAGCAGCCGATCCGCGCTCTCTTCGATACATTGGCCTCGCAGGCGGGGCGAAAGGGCAGGGCATGAACAATCCGCTTGCGCGCAGCGGCTCCGCAATCGTCTCGCAGGCCCGTCTTCTGAAGCAATGGTCCCGCGATCTGCTGCATCTCCACCCCGAAGATATTCTCACCGTCAGCGAGCTTTCCTGCGCCCTGCCGGATTGCCCGCCGCGCGAAACGGTGATCGTCATCCTGTCGGCTTCCGGTATCAGCCGGCAACTATCCATCCACAAGCCGCTTCTCGCGGTGGATCATGACGATATCGTGCGCGCCATTGCCGCGAATTCGGCTTGAGAACCCGTTTTCAGGCTCAAGATGCGCTTGACCGCCGACGCCCTCATCCGCCACTTCAGGGGCAGCGCGGGATTCGCGGATGATGAAGGGCGGGCAATGGCCGATCTGGCGGTATATGCGGGTTTGTTCCTGACGGCGTTTATCGCGGCGACCATTCTGCCCATGCAGTCGGAGGCCGCACTGGCCGGCCTCATCGTTTTGAAATCACAGCCCGTCTGGCTGCTGGTCGCCGTGGCCAGCGCCGGCAATGTCGCCGGCTCCTTTGCGAACTGGCTGCTCGGCCGCGGCATCGAGCGCTTTCGGCAAGAACGCTGGTTTCCGGTCGGGGAGGCGGCGCTGGAGCGCGCCCAGAACTGGTATCGTCGTCATGGCAAATGGTCACTGCTCATCAGCTGGGCACCGCTGATCGGCGATCCGCTGACGGTTGCCGCCGGCATCATGAAGGAACCGCTGCCTGTCTTCCTGCTGCTGGTCACCATCGCCAAGGTCGGGCGTTATCTCGTTCTGGCGCTGGTGACGCTGAATTTTCTGTAGTGTTTCGCAAGAAACGGTGTGGCCTGTTTCTTCTCCCCGCCGGGGAGAAGATGGCCCGAAGGGTCAGATGAGGGGGCAAGCTTACCGCATATCACTACCCTCGCCCCCTCATCCCGCTGCCGCGACCTTCTCCCCGGCGGGGAGAAGGCAAAAGACGCAACCGCTCGGCTGAAATGCGGGCGGTGGAGACAATCAAGCCGCCTGCCGGTCCCAGCTTGCGAAAGGATCCGGCAGATGCCGCCATGCATCCGGTGTGAATGCCTCGGTATCAATCAGGCAGGCATCGAGCTGGGCGCGGATGCGCGCCTCGTTCATCGGGTCTGAACCGATGAAGACGATTTCCTGTCGCCGGTCGCCGAAGACCGGATCGAGATAGGGCTTCATCATATCGAGGAACTGCTTTTCGCGCGGCCATTGCTCCTTCGGCACGGCGGACCACCATAGGCCCATCTTGCCGGTGCGCACCAACGCGCCGGCCTGGCTGATCTCGCCGACATAACGCGGACGCGTCGCCAGCCAGAAGAAGCCCTTGGCGCGCACCACGCCTGGCCAGGCGCGGTCGATGAAGCGCTGGAACAGCACGGGGTCGAAGGGTTTTTGGGCGCGGTAAACGAAGGAGCGGATGCCATATTCCTCGGTTTCGGGAATGTGGTCCTTGAAGCCGTGCAATTCCTTGAACCACAGGGGGTGTTCTTCGGCCCTGGCGAAATCGAAACGGCCGGTGCCGAGAACCTCATTCAGCGCCACCTTGCCGAAATCGGCCTCGATGAGCTTCGCATCCGGGTTCAGCCCGACGATGATCTTGCGGGCGGCGTCCCGTTCCTCCGGCGTCGCGGTGCCGATCTTGTTGAGGACGACGACATCGGCAAATTCGATCTGCTCCACCAGAAGGTCGACGATGGTGCGGTTGTCGCCATCGCCCGCCGTTTCGCCCCGGTCGGCCAGAAAATCGGACGAACCGTAATCGTTGAGAAGATTGGCGGCATCCACCACCGTCACCATGGTGTCGAGACGCGCGACATCGGAAAGGCTGCGGCCGTTTTCATCGCGAAAATCGAAGGTCGCGGCGACCGGAAGCGGCTCGGCGATGCCGGTGGATTCGATCAGCAGGTAGTCGAAACGGCCCTGTTCGGCCAGCGCCCGCACCTCCGTCAGGAGGTCGTCGCGCAGCGTGCAACAGATGCAGCCATTGGTCATTTCCACCAATTGCTCTTCCGTGCGGGAGAGATTGGCGCCGCCATCGCGCACCAGTGCGGCGTCGATATTGATCTCGCTCATGTCGTTGACGATCAACGCCACGCGCAGACCATCGCGATTGGCGAGAATATAGTTGAGAAGCGTCGTCTTGCCGGCGCCGAGAAAGCCGGAAAGCACGGTGACGGGAAGTTTTTGCGACATATGGACCTCGTTTTTTGGCAACGCTCGCGTGGACCTCATCGCGGCCACGCGCACGATCTGAAAACGACGGGTTCGGTGCTGCCCCGTCTTGGTTTTGTAACGTAATAACATTACATAGCGGTTGCCTGTCAACGGGCGACAGAAAAAAAGCGTCCCCGCAATGCGGAGCTGCGGCTTATGCGAAGCGCAACGTATCTTTCCGATAGTTAATGTTATTTCATTACATATTCGTTTGACGAATGTAATAACATTACATATCAAGGGCCATCGAATGACATCCTGCCCCGGAGGGATCGATGAGCGATCCGTGCCTCGCCTTCAAAAACCTGACGCTTGGATATGCCGGCCGCGCGGCCGTGCATCATCTGAACGGCGATATCGCCAAAGGCTCGCTCACTGCGGTGGTCGGCGCCAATGGCTCGGGAAAATCGACGCTGATGAAAGGCATTGCCGGCATTTTGAAGCCGCTCGGCGGCGAATGCCGGGTAAGCCCAAATCTGTCCGTCGCTTATCTGCCGCAGCAATCGGAACTCGACCGTTCCTTTCCAGCGCAGGTGCGGGATCTGGTGGCGCTTGGTCTCTGGCCGAAACGCGGCCTGCTTGGCCGCCACCGTCCCGAAGACCGGGCGGCGATGGGCCGCGTGATGGAGGCGGTCGGGCTTTCCGGTTTTGAAAAGCGCAATATCGACTCGCTTTCCGGCGGCCAGATGCAGCGCGCCCTGTTTGCCCGCGCCATGTTGCAGGATGCGCAGCTGATCCTGCTCGACGAACCCTTCAATGCCGTCGACGAGCGCACCGTTTCCGACCTTATGGTCCTGATCAAATCATGGGTGGCGGAGGGACGCACGGTTCTGGCCGTCCTTCATGATTTCCAGCTCGTGCGGCAGCATTTTCCGGAGACCCTGTTCCTTGCCCGAAAGCTTGTCGGGCTGGGTCCTACGGCCGAGGTCCTACAGGCGGAGAACATCCGGCAGGCGCGGCATTTCCACGAGGCGTGGGAGGAGAATGCGCCCTGGTGCGAGCCGGCCGAGGCGCCTTCGCTGCAGATCGTCGGGGCAAGTCCGCAGGCGGCATCCGTCCATTCCCATGCCCACTCCCACGCGAATTCGAATATCCATGGCTGATATCTTCATCCAACCCTTCGTCCAATATGTCTTCATGCAGCGTGCGCTTGCCGGTGCGCTGATCCTTGCCGTCAGCTGTGGCCCGGTCGGTGTGTTTCTGATGCTGCGCCGCATGAGCCTGACGGGCGACGCCATGTCCCACGCCATCCTGCCGGGAGCGGCGGTCGGGTTTCTGTTCTACGGGCTGGAAATCCTGCCCATGACCATCGGCGGGCTGGCCGTCGGCCTTTTGGTCGCGCTGGGTGCAGGCGCTGTGTCACGCTTCACCATCCAGAAGGAAGACGCCTCGCTTGCCGCTTTTTATCTCATCTCGCTGGCGCTCGGCGTGCTGCTCGTCTCATGGCGCGGTTCCAGCGTCGATCTGATGCATGTGCTGTTCGGCACGGTGCTGGCGCTGAACAATGAGGCGCTCGGCCTGATCGGCGGCATCTGCATCGTGACGTTGGTGGTGATGATCACTTTCTGGCGGGCGCTGCTGGCGGAATGCCTCGATCCCCTGTTTTTGCGCTCGGTCAGCAATTGGGGCAGCCCGGTGCATTTCCTCTTCCTTGCCATCGTCGTGCTCAATCTGGTCGGTGGCTTTCAGGCGCTGGGAACATTGCTCTCGGTCGGGCTGATGATGCTGCCCGCCGCCGCCAGCCGCTTCTGGTCCAACCGTGTCGCGCCCATGTGCTTCATTTCCATCGGCATCGGCATGGTGTCCTGTTTCGCCGGCCTGCTTCTGTCCTATCACGCGTCGCTGCCATCCGGCCCGGCGATCATCCTTTCTGCGGGCGTCATCTATGCGCTCTCCATCCTCATCGGCACGCGCGGCGTGCTCAGCGATCTTCTCGGTTCCGGCCGTCACAGGACGGCCTGAAAACAGCGTTCGAAAAAGGAGAACCTTCATGTTCAAAACCTTCCGTCTGGCCACCTGCGCCAGCCTTCTTTCCCTCTCCCCGGTTCTGATGGCGCAGGCGTCCGCCGCCGAACTCAAGGTCGTTGCCAGTTTCTCGATCATCGCCGATTTTGCGAAAAACGTCGGCGGCGACCGTGTCGAAATCACCACGCTGGTCGGGCCGGATGGCGACGCCCATGTCTATGAACCCCGCCCGGCCGATGCCGTCGCCGTCAGCAAGGCGGATGTGGTGCTGGTCAACGGTCTGGAATTCGAAGGCTTCCTGAAGCGGCTGATCGACACCAGCGGCACCAAGGCGCCGGTGGTGGAGCTGACCAAGGGTGTGGAGCCGCTCAAGCTTTCCGAAGAGCCGGCAGGTCACGCCCATCCGGAAGCCGAGGAAGAGGAAGGTCACGACCACAAGGCAGAGAAAGCCGGCCACAGCCATGAGACCGCCGAGGCTCATGATCACGACCACGGCCATGAGGGCCATCACCATCACGGCGAGTTCGATCCGCATGCCTGGCAGTCGATCAAGAACGCCGAAATCTACGTGAAGAACATTGCCGGCGCCTTTTGCGAGGTCGACAAGGCCGGTTGCGCGACCTACACCGCCAATTCGGATGCCTATATCGCCAAGCTTGTCGCACTGAACGAGAAGGTGAAGACCGAGATCGCCGCCATCCCGCCGGAAAAGCGCGTCATCATCACCTCGCATGACGCCTTCGGTTATTTCGAGCATGCCTATGGTCTGAATTTCCTCGCACCTGAAGGCGTATCGACGGAATCCGAAGCCTCGGCCGCCGATGTCGCCAAGCTGGTGGATCAGGTAAAGCATGACAAGGCCTCGGCGATCTTCGTCGAAAACATCACCGACAAGCGGTTGATCGACCAGATCGCCAGCGAAACCGGCCTGAAGGTTGGCGGCACGCTCTATTCCGACGCGCTTTCGACTGCCGACGGCCCGGCTGCAACCTATATCGACATGATCAACCACAATATCGAGACGATCACGGCGGCCGTGCTCGGCCAGTAAGTTCGACCATATCGCTGTGAGTTCGGGGAGGGTGGCCTGTGCCGCCCTCTCTGCTTTTGTGTTCATGCAATGGCCCTGGAACTCTTCCTTTAGCGATTTCCATATCGGTGCTACAAAGCCTCCTATGTCCGATGCGCTTCACATCTTCACCGACGGCTCCTTCGACGATGCTTCCAGATCCGGAGGATGGGCGTTCGTGGTTCATGAAGCGGGCTACCAAGTCCATTCCGCCTCGGGCAGGACTGTCGGCACATCGAACAATACGTTCGAGGTCCTCGCCGTCCTCAACGCACTATCCTGGATCGCCGTCGAGGCGCCAACGCGGGCAGTCACGCTCTGGACGGATGCCGTTCATGTCATCGAAGGCTGCCGCCGATATAGAGCAATCTGGCGCAACAACGGCTGGAAGCGGATCACGCCCAACCAGCGCACTCGCCGAAGACCGATCCCCGACAGGGACATCTGGCAGCAGCTCGACAGCCTGCTGGAGCGGCATCCCCATGTGGTTGTAGAATGGTGCAAAGGGCATTCCGGCACTGTCGGCAACGAGCATGCCGATGCTTTGGCGCGTGCAGTTTCCTGCGCGACGGTGACTTAGCCGGCGGCTGTCAGTCGCCGTGATCCGGCGCTTTAATCTCTTCACTTCAGCCATCTCCCGTCTCGACCTTTTTCCGTATCGAGCGGTCGCGCCGGTACTCTTTCGCGACTCCAACCGAATGGTGTGCACGCACGGCCGCTTGCCGGTTGACAATCGACATCCCGTTTGAAATGGTAAGATGTCAGACCAATTTAGAGGGTGTGTCTTGGACAGGTCCAGCCGGGAACTCATGCAGCCAATTCCGCCGAGCGACCGCGTGCGCCAGGTCGAGGCCGCGCTTTCCGACTATGTGGAGCGGGCAGGGCTGAAGGCGGGAGACCGGCTGCCGGCGGAGCGGGAACTGATGGCGGCGCTGGGCGTCGGCCGGTCCACCATCCGTGAAGTCATTCGCAAGTTTCAGGCGCTGGGCGTCATCGACAGCCGCAAGGGCAGCGGCAATTATCTGCTGAAGCCGATCTCCGCCGCCACCGTGCATATGCCGATTTCCATCGATGCCGAAAGCCTGCGCGATGCGCTGCTGATGACGCTGGAAGTGCGGCGTGGCATCGAGGTGGAGGCCTCCATGGCGGCCGCCCGCCGCCGCACGCCGGAGGATATCGCCATCATGGAAACGCGGCTCGATGAGATGGAGCGGGTGCATCTGGCCGAAGGCACCTCCGGTAAAGCCGACCTTGCCTTCCATCTGTCGATTTATGACGCCACCCACAATACGCTGTTCAAGCAGCTTCTGGAGCAGATGCGCGAAGGTTTCGAACGTTTCTGGTCGAAGCCCTTCGACCGCCCGGATTTCGCCGGCCGCTCCTTCCCCTTTCACCGCACGCTGTTCAACGCCATCGCCGCCGGTGATGCCGAGACCGCCCGTGAAGAAACACTGAAAATCCTCGCTGTCGTCGAGGAGGATATCAAGGACATGTCGAAATGAACCATGGCAACGATTTCTTCGATCCCGCCTCATTTATCGTTGCGCATGACGAGGCCCACGCTTTTGAAGCCGTGGTGCCGCCCATCGTGCAGACTTCGCTTTTCACCTTTTCCAGCTATGACGAAATGGTCTCCACCTATCGCGGCGAAAAGGTGCGGCCGGTCTATACGCGCGGGCTGAACCCCACCGTGCGGCTGTTTGAGGAGATGCTGGCGAAGCTCGAAGGGGCGGAAGATGCGCTTGGTTTTGCAAGCGGGATGTCGGCCATTTCCTCCACCGTGCTCTCCTTCGTTTCGCCGGGCGACCGGATCGTCGCCGTGCGCCATGTCTATCCCGATGCATTCCGCCTGTTCGGCACCTTCATGCAGCGCATGAATATCGAGGTGGTCTATGTCGACGGCCGCGATGAGGCGGCGGTTGAAAAGGCGATGCCGGGCGCAAAGCTGTTTTACATGGAAAGCCCGACGAGCTGGGTGATGGAAGCCCATGATGTCGGTGCGCTCGCCGCCATCGGCAAGCGTCATGGCGCCGTCACCGTCATCGACAATTCCTGGGCAAGCCCGGTCTTCCAGCAGCCGATTTCGCTCGGCGTCGATCTCGTCGTGCATTCCGCCTCGAAATATCTGGGCGGCCATAGCGATGTGGTCTCCGGCGTGGTGGCCGGTTCGAAGGCGATGATCGACCGCATCCGGGCGGAAACCTATCCCTATCTCGGTGGCAAGATGTCGCCTTTCGATGCCTGGCTGCTCATTCGCGGGCTTCGCACCCTGCCGCTGCGCATGAAGGCGCATCAGGCCTCGGCGCTTGAGATCGCAACCCGCCTGCAGGCGCTGGATGTGGTGGAGAAGGTCTGCCATCCGGGACTGGCGAACCGCCTGCCACCCGGCCTTAACGGCACGTCGGGCCTGTTTTCCTTCATCTTCAAGGAAGGGGTGGATGTGCGCGCTTTTGCCGACCGCCTCAAGCTTTTCAAACTGGGTGTTTCCTGGGGCGGGCATGAAAGCCTGATCGTTCCGGGGGAAGTGGTGCTCGAACAGAAGGCGCAGCCAAACTCCGCCCACACCTTCGGCATCAGCGCGCGTTCGGTGCGCCTGCATGTCGGGCTGGAGGGCACGGAAGCCCTCTGGAACGATCTCGAACCCGCGATCAAGGCGGCCTCCGTCGCCTGACGTGTTTTTAAACTGACGACAAAAAAGGGGAGAACGACATGAAAAAACTGGTAACAGCAGCAATCTTCACCGCCCTGATGACCGGAACGGCGCTGGCGGACACGACCTTGAAACTGGTCGAGGTCATCACAAGTCCCGAGCGGACGGAAACGCTGAAAGGCATCGTTTCGAAATTCGAGGCCGCCAATCCCGGCACCAAGGTGGAAATCATTTCGCTTCCCTGGAGCGAGGCCTTCCAGAAATTCGCCACCATGGTCTCTGCGGGCGATATTCCCGATGTGATGGAAATGCCCGACACATGGCTGTCTCTCTATGCCAATAACGGCATGCTCGAAAGCCTTGAGCCCTATCTCGCAAAGTGGGAACACACCGCGGGCCTCAGCGACCGCACGCTGGAACTCGGCCGCGACGTGAAGGACACGGCCTATATGCTGCCCTACGGCTTTTATCTCCGCGCCATGTTCTACAACAAGAAACTGCTGGAACAGGCAGGCGTGAAGGAGCCACCGAAGACGCTCGACGAATTCGCCGATGCCTCGAAGAAGGTCGCGGCCCTTCCCGGCAAATATGGCTATTGCCTGCGCGGCGGTCCGGGCGGCCTCAACGGCTGGGTCATGTTCGGCGCATCCATGGCCGGTTCGAACGAGTTCTTCACCAAGGACGGCACCTCCACCTTCGACAGCCCCGGCTGGGTGAAGGGCCTGACCTATGTGGTCGATCTCTACAAGAACGGTTATGCGCCGAAGGACAGCGTCAACTGGGGCTTCAACGAGATCGTCGCCGGCTTTTATTCCGGCACCTGCGCCTTCCTCGATCAGGACCCGGACGCGCTGATCGCCATTGCCCAGCGCATGAAGCCGGAAGATTTCGGCGTCATGACCATGCCCAAGGGCCCCGACGGCAAGACCTTCCCGACGATCGGTTTCGCCGGCTGGTCGATGATGTCGAAATCCGAAAACAAGGACCTTTCCTGGAAGCTGATCGAGACGCTCGAAGGGCCGGAAGGCAATATCGAGTGGAACAAGAAGACCGGCGCGCTGCCGGTGCACAAGTCGGCGGAGAAGGACCCCTTCTATGCCAGCGAGCAGTTCAAGGGCTGGTTCGACGAACTGGCCGACAAGAACGCCGTGCCGACGACGATGCCGACCTATCTTGAGGAATTCGCCTTCTTCAAGGATTCGCTTGTGATCAAGACATCGCAGGAAGCGCTGCTCGGCGATATCACGCCGGAAGACCTCGCCAAGCAATGGGCTGATTACATGACCAAGGCGCAGCAGAAGTTCCTGGCCTCGAAGTAACGACATTGACCGGCCGTGCGGGCGCAAATGCCCGTGCGGCGGGTCTTGCCGACCTTCGCTGCGACAGGCCTTTTCATAGAAATTTTTCGGACCGGTAAGCCGAATGGCTGGAAAAGCTGTCCGTTCCATCGTCCGATCAGGGAGCGATACAATGTCCTATGCCCATGGCGCCGGGCCGGTGGCCGCGCGCAAACCGGCTGGCAAGCCCGCGATGCGGCGGTTTGCCGATTGGGCCGAACCCTGGCTTTACAGCGCGCCGGTGCTGGTGCTCATCGTCGCCGTCATGCTGGTGCCGCTGGTGCTTGGCCTCTCCTATGCGTTTCGTGATGTGCAGTTGCTCAACCCGTTCTCCGGCGGTTTCGTTGGCCTCAAACATCTGGAGGCGCTGTCGCAGGATGCGGCTTTTTACCGGGCGCTGAAAAATACGCTGTGGTGGACCGGCGCTTCGGTTTTCCTGCAATTCTTCTTCGGCCTCATTCTGGCGCTGCTGCTGGATAAGCCCTTCGCGGGCAGGGGGCTGGCGCAGGCGCTGGTATTCCTGCCATGGGCGGTGCCGACCTTCCTTGCCGGCCTCAACTGGGCGTGGCTGTTCAACCCGGTCATCGGGCCGCTGCCGCACTGGATGGTCTCGCTCGGGCTGTTATCCGCACCCAACAATATCCTCGCCGATCCGCAGCTTGCCATGTGGGGGCCGATCATCGCCAATGTCTGGTGGGGCATTCCCTTCTTCGCCATCACTTTGCTTGCGGCACTTCAGGCCATCCCGCGCGATCTTTACGAGGCGGCGGAAATTGACGGGGCGAACCCGCTGCAGCGTTTCACCTCCATCACCCTGCCGTTTCTGGCGCCCACCATCGCCATCACCATCCTGCTGCGCACCGTCTGGATCGCCAATTTCGCCGATCTCATCATCGTCATGACCAATGGCGGACCGGCCGACCGCACGCAGATCGTCGCCAGCTACATCTTCACGCAGGCCTTCAGGCGTCTCGATTTCGGTTATGCCTCGGCCATCGCGCTGGTGCTGCTGGTGCTGCTGCTTGCCTATTCCATGCTGATCGTGCTGCTGCGCCAGCGCCTGATCGAGAAGGACTGACCGATGACCTCAAGGATATTTCTCACCCTTGCGCATCGTCTGGCGATCCTTGCCTATATCGCCTTTGCGCTGTTCCCACTCTTCTGGCTGCTGAAGGTATCCGTCACGCCGAATGATCTGCTCTATAGCGAAGGTGTCAGGATGTGGCCATCGCGGGCGACATGGGATCATTATCGTTTCGTCATAGAAAACAGTGCCTTCCCGACGTTTTTTAAGAACAGCGTCATCGTCGCGGGCTCCACGGCAATTGCCGTAACGATACTCTCGTCGCTGTCGGGTTACGCGCTGTCACGCTTCCGTTTCAAGGGCAAATACTGGATCGTCGCCCTGATGCTGATCACCCAGATGTTTCCGCTGGTCATGCTGGTCGCGCCGATCTTCAAGATGCTGTCGCCGCTCGGCCTCACCAACAGCCTGACGGGCCTCGTCATCGTATACACCGCCTTCAATGTGCCCTTCGCCACCTTCCTCATGCAGTCGTTCTTCGATGGCATTCCGAAGGATCTGGAAGAGGCGGCGATGATTGACGGGGCAAGCCGGTTTACGGCCTTCCGCCAGATCATCCTGCCGCTGACGCTGCCGGGCATCGCCGCGACGCTCGGTTTCGTCTTCACCGCCGCGTGGAGCGAGCTTCTGTTTGCGCTGATGCTGATCTCCGGCAACCAGAGCGCCACTTTCCCGGTTGGCCTTCTGACCTTCGTTTCTAAATTCTCCGTCGATTTCGGGCAGATGATGGCGGCGGGCGTTCTGGCGCTCATTCCGGCCTGCCTCTTCTTCCTGCTCATTCAACGTTATCTCGTGCAGGGCCTGACGGCCGGCGCGGTGAAAGGATAATCCCATGGCTTCCATCGAGCTGAAGAATGTCGGCAAGACCTATGGCGACCTCGCCGTGCTGCATGGTGTCGATCTTGATATCAGGGATGGCGAGTTCATCGTCCTCGTCGGCCCCTCCGGCTGCGGAAAATCGACGCTGCTGCGCATGATCGCAGGCCTTGAAGAGATAACATCCGGCGACCTTTCCATCGATGGCGAACGCGTCAATGATCGCCGGCCGAAGGATCGCGATATCGCCATGGTGTTCCAGTCCTATGCGCTCTATCCGCATATGAGCGTCGCCGACAATATGAGTTATAGCCTGCGCCTGCGCCGCAGCCCGAAGGAAACCATCGCGGCGGCGGTGGCCGGTGCTTCCGCGAAACTTGGCCTCGATCCCTATCTCGCCCGCCGCCCGAAGGCGCTCTCCGGCGGCCAGCGCCAGCGCGTCGCCATGGGCCGCGCCATCGTGCGCCAGCCAAAGGCCTTCCTGTTCGATGAGCCGCTATCCAACCTCGATGCCCGGCTGCGCGAGCAGATGCGCGCCGAGATCAAACGCATGCATGCCGATCTTGGCGCAACCTCGGTTTACGTCACCCATGACCAGATCGAGGCGATGACGCTTGCATCCCGTATCGTCGCCATGAATGCCGGCCATGTGCAGCAGATCGGCGCGCCGCTCGATCTTTACGATCGTCCCGCCAATCTCTTCGTTGCCGGCTTCATCGGTTCGCCCGGCATGAATTTCCTCGAAGGACGGCTCGTGCAGGAGAATGGCGGCAGTTTCGTCGTGCTGGGTGACGGCACGCGCCTTGCGCTTGGCCGGGAAGTGGACCTCGCCGATGGCGAGCCGGTCACGCTCGGTATCCGCCCGGAACATGTGACCGTAGCGCCGGCTGAAGGCGGTGTGGAAGCGACGGTCGATCTCGTCGAACCGACCGGCCTCGGCGTCATCCTGCACCTCACCGTGCATGGATTGCCCTTCAAGCTGTTTTCATCGGACCGGGCATTGTTGCAGCCGGGCAAGTCCCTGCGGGTCGGTTTCCCGCAGGAAAGGCTGCATGTCTTCGACAGGAATGGCGTCAGGATCGGCGAGGCGTGAGGTTTGGCATAGTACTCGGCGGGAAGGTTTCCTGTGCCGTTGTATGCCTCCTCCGTCATTTTGGCTAAAGCCGGAGCGACGGAAAGCTGGAAACGTTGAGAACCTTCGCAAACGCGCCAACCGTGGCATCAGATTGCCCTTCGTTCGTCTATCGTGGAGGCTCCGGCTGGATGGAGCTTTCACAGGATTTTTCGTTCACGCGGACCCGCAGGCGCCTGGAGCTTGCACCCCCCTCTGCCCTGCCGGGCATCTCCCCCTCAAGGGGGGAGATCGGCAGGAGGCTCTTTCATCGCTTCATTCGCAAGCTTCCAGATGTGCGAGACTTTGCCGCAGATCGATCTCCCCCCTTGAGGGGGAGATGCCCGGCAGGGCAGAGGGGGGTGCAAGCTCCAGGCGCCTGCGGGTCCGCTGTGAATGAAAAACCTTGTGAAAGCCAGCACCTAGATCGCCACACCCTTTTCTTCGAACCTGTGGATCTTGGTCTCATCCGGCGTGATGAAGACGGTATCGCCGTGTTTGCATTCGAACTCACCGTCCGTGCGGGCAGTGATCGGTCCGATGCCATCGACCTCGAGATGCAGGAAGGTATCCGATCCGAGATGTTCGGCGACCGTCACCTTGCCCTGCCACAGTCCGCTTTCCTTCGACAGCACCAGATGCTCGGGCCGCACGCCGGCGGTGGTCGCGCCCTTTTGGCGGGCGTAATCGCCGGTCACCAGGTTCATGCGCGGCGAGCCGATGAAGCCGGCGACGAAGAGGTTGGCGGGGGAGCGGTAAAGCTCCATCGGCGAGCCGACCTGCTCGATATTGCCGCGGTTCAAGACGACGATCTTGTCGGCCATGGTCATGGCTTCCACCTGGTCATGGGTGACATAGATCATCGTCGTCTTCAGCGTGTTGTGCAGCTCGGAGATTTCCAGCCGCATGGTGCCGCGCAGCGCCGCATCGAGGTTGGAAAGCGGTTCGTCGAACAGGAAGGCGGAGGGTTCGCGCACGATGGCGCGGCCGATGGCGACACGCTGGCGCTGGCCGCCCGACAGCTGCGAGGGCCGGCGTTCGAGATAATCGGTGAGGTTCAGCACCCGGGCGGCGTCTTCCACCTTTTTATCGATGATCGCCTTGTCGAGCTTGGCCATCTTCAGCGGGAAGGCGATGTTGTTGCGCACACTCATATGCGGATAAAGCGCATAGGACTGGAACACCATGGCAAGGCCGCGCTCGGCCGGCGCCTTTTCGGTGACATCCTTGCCGTCGATGACGATCTTGCCGCCGGAGACGTCCTCCAGCCCGGCGATCAGCCGCAGCAGCGTGGACTTGCCGCAGCCCGACGGGCCGACGAAGACGACGAATTCGCCGTCGTTGATATCGAGATCGATCGACGGGATGACTTTCGCCTCACCGAAGAGCTTGGACACGTTCTGAAGGGAAATGCTGCCCATGTTTGTCGTTCCTTATTTCACGGCGCCGAAGGTCAGGCCACGCACGAGTTGTTTCTGCGAGAACCAGCCGATGACGAGAATGGGGGCGATCGCCATCATCGAGGCGGCCGAGAGTTTTGCCCAGAACAGCCCCTGCGGTGAGGAGAAGGAGGCGATGAAGGCCGTCAGCGGGGCTGCATTGGTGGTCGTCAGCCGGATGGTCCAGAAGGCTTCGTTCCAGGCAAGGATGACGTTGAGGAGCAGCGTCGAGGCAATGCCCGGCACCGCCATCGGGGTCAGCACATGGACGATCTCGTTCCACAGCGATGCGCCATCCATGCGGGCGGCTTCCAGAATCTCGCCGGGGATTTCCCGAAAGTAAGTGTAGAGCATCCAGATGACGATCGGCAGGTTGATGAAGGTGAGCATGACGGTGAGCCCGATGCGGGTATCGAGCAGGCCGGCATTGCGGAAGATCAGATAGATCGGCACCAGCACGGCGACAGCCGGCATCATCTTGGTGGAGAGCATCCACATCAAAATGTCCTTGGTGCGTTTGGTCGGCGAGAACGCCATGGCCCAGGCGGCGGGAATGGCGATGATCAGCGCGATGATCGTCGAGCCGAGCGACAGCACCACCGAGTTCATGAACGGCTTGAAGTAATCGCGCTGGGTCTGCACCGTCACGTAATTCTCAAGCGTGCCCGAGGGAATGAGGCTGAAGCCGGCGATCGCCTCCGGTTCGGTCTTGATCGAGGTGAGGAAGGCATAGAGGATCGGGAAGAACAGCAGGAGCGCCACGGCCCAGGCCGCGATGGAAAAGCCGATCTTCGCACGTGTGGTTGTCTTGCGGGCCATGATGTTTCCCCCTTACCGGTCGAGGTTCTTGCCGACGGCGCGCATCAGGAAGATGGCGACGATATTGGCGAGGATGACGGCGATGATGCCGCCGGCCGAAGCGCCGCCGACGTCGTAGCCCAGAAGCGCCGTGCGATAGATGAGGAAGGCGAGGTTGGTGGAGGCATAACCGGGGCCGCCATTGGTGGTGACGAGGATTTCCGCATAGACGCCGAGCAGGAAGATCGTCTGGATCAAAATGACGACGGTGATGGCGCGGGAAAGATGCGGCAGGGTCAGATAGACGAAGCGGTTGACGAAGTTGGCGCCATCCATCTCGGCGGCTTCCTTCTGTTCGCCATCGAGCGACTGCAGGGCGGTCAAGAGGATCAGCGTCGCGAACGGCAGCCATTGCCAGGCGACGATGATGATGATGGAGAGCAGCGGAAACTGCGCGAACCAGTCGACCGGCTGGAAACCGAAGAAGCGGGAGAGATCGGCAAGCACGCCGTAGCCGGGATGCATGATCATGTTCTTCCACACCAAAGCTGCCACCGGCGGCATGACGAAGAAGGGCGAGATGATCATGATGCGCACGATGCCCTGGCCGAAAATGTCATTGTCGAGCAGAAGCGCAATGGCGATGCCGCCGATGACCGTGATCAGAAGGACACCGCCGACGATCAAAAGCGTGTTCCAGATCGACTGGAAGAAGGCCGGGTCGGTGTAGAAATACTGGTAATTGAACAGACCGGCGAAGCTGACATTGGCCGGGTTGAGGAGATTGTAGTTCTGGAACGAGAACCACAGGGTCATCGCCAGAGGCACGATCATCCACACCAGCAACAACAGCACCGATGGCGCAAGCATTACCCGCGCTAATCCGCTTGTGTTTCGGGTTGCCATGAGTTTCCCCGTCCCTGACCGATACCCGCAACGTCTCCCGCCGGGGCATCCGAATTTAACGATTATCTTACTGGCGGCCTTCGCCCGTCGCCGCATGGTAGGTCGCCAGCACCTGATCCACTGCCGCGACCAGAACCTCCTCCATATCCTTTCCTGCAACTGCCGCGAGCGGCAATTCGCCGAGATACTGGCGCAGCAAGGGTTCGGGAATTGTCTTCCCATCCAGCGCCTTATGCAAGGCGGAAACGGCCGCAAGCGCTTCCGGCCGCGTCCAGTAATAGCGGATGCGGTCGCTGTAGCTGTAGTGGCGCTGCAATCGCAGCGTGATATCATCGCCATGATAATGTCCGCGCCAGTCACCGGGTGAGGACAGCATCAGCTCCTCCATGGTGCGCGCCAAAGGACGGTCGCCATAATCGCCGATCATCTCGGAGGCGATCATGTCGAGAGCGTAAAGCGCTTCGCGATAGGCGAAGGTCAGGCCGGGGCCTACTTTCAGGATGGGATATCCATCGCATACCAGTGTCGTGAGGGCGGCCTGCGTCTGGTAATCGGTGGAATGGGCCTCGAAGACCAGTTGCGGTTCGGCGTCCAGCACGGCGCTCAAGGCGGTGGCCGCTTGCGGATCGTAAGCGACGACATTGTCGCTGCCGAATTCCACGCCGGGCTGCACGACAAAGGCGATGACCCGTTCGAACGCATCGGAAAGGCCGTGTCGCGCGAATATTTCGCGGTGAAGGTCGATGGTCTGGCGCGCTGCCTGCGGCTGCGTCGGCGCGACCGTATCGAGCACATGGTCCGCCCCGCCTGGCACCGGCACCTCGGTGCCGAGAATATAAAGCGGTTTCGGCAGGCCGGCAGCCGTGGCGACCTTTTCGGCGACGGCCGCAAGTTTGGCGGCGCGGTTGGCTATCGTGTCGTCGTCCAGCGCCGCCGGTTCACCGGCGCAGCCCATCGAGGCATCGAGATGGATCTTGCGAAAACCAGCCGTCACATAGGCCTCGACCATGGCGGCGGCTTTTGTCAGCGCCTCCTCGGCCGGTTCCTTGCGCCAGGGATTGGGGCCGAGATGGTCTCCGCCAAAAATCACCAGTTCGCGGGGCAACCCTTCTTCCTCGGCAATGCTGTTGACGAAGCTGACGAAGTCCCGTGGCGTCATGCCGGTATAACCGCCGAGATGATTGACCTGATTGCAGGTTGCCTCGATCAGCACCGGTGTCCTGCCGGCGGCGGCACGGCGAATTGCGGCGCGCAGAACCACGGGATGGGCGGAGCAGACGGAGGTGATGCCGGCGGGCTTGCCGGAGCGGCGCGCGGAGGCGAGATTTTCGAGTATACCGGTCACAGGATTTCCTCCGACAGTTGCGCGGCCAGAAAGGCGTCGAGTTCGGAAAGGCTGGCGGCGCCCTCCATCGGGCCGCGGCGGGTGACATTGTGCGCGCCGGCGGCATTGGCATAGGCGAGCGCCTTTTGCGGGTGCATGCCGAGGCGGCGGCAGGTGAGATAGGTCGCACCGAAACAGTCGCCGGCACCGGTCGGGTCGATTTCGCGGACCCGCAAGCCGGGGACGTCGATGCGCCCATGGGCGCGGCTGAAATGGCTTGCACCATCTGCGCCGCGCTTCAGCACGATCTCGCCGATACCGGAGGCAAGCAGCTTTTCGATAGCTGCGTCCTCGTCATCCAGCCCGGAGGCTGCCTGAAGCTCCTCACCGGAGGGCAGGAGAAGATCGGTGACACCAAGCAGATCGTCGATCAGCCTGCGGCCGGCGTCGCCCTGCGCCAGTTCCTTGCGGATGTTGGGATCGAAGGAGACCGAGCCGCCACGCGCCCTGACGCGTCTGATGGCTTCGAGAATGATTTCGCCAATGCCGGCAATCGCAAAGGCCGATCCCATGACATGCACATGGCCGGCTTTTTCGATAAGAGCCTGCGCTTCATCGGTCATATGCGTTTCGCTGGCCGCCGAATGGGCGATGTTGAAAACGAAGTCCCGTGCGCCGTTTTCCCGGTAACGCACGAAGGCGCTGCCCGTCGGCCGGTCGGCTATGGTGGCGATGGCCGATACGTCGACGCCGTCGCCGCGCAGCCTCTCGACATTGAGACGGCCGAAATCATCGTCACCCACCGCCGCAATGATGCCGGCGGCTCCGCCGCAGCGCGCCACCTGATCGATGAAGATGGCCGGCGCGCCGCTCGGGAAGGGGCCGATCAGTGCCTGCGGCTCCAGAAAGCCGTCGCCCACCGTCGTCGCCATGATTTCCACGAGGATTTCCCCCGCCGTGATGGTCGGGCCTTTCGTGTGCGGCGCCAGTGCGGATGTCTGCCTCATCGTCTCCTCCATATGCATTCGGCTCCCGTCCTTTTGGCGGATGAAAATCCGCCGTCCCGAGGGCTTCTGGTTTTCGGATATCATTCAAAAATTTACGCGCGTCAATATATGAGATGATGAAAATTTTGTTGCATCGCAGCAAGCAGGACGCCTCTGGAAATAATTTTTTATGATATTATTCGCTTTAAAACAGTGGTTTATTGGCGCGCGTGACGATATCTCCATGCTCCGATTTATTTTCGGATGTTGACAAGAGAGCGGATTTTGCGAGATAAAAAATTTACGCATGTATTGTTATGCGTAGACATCCGTAAAGGAGGAGCGGGTCTCATGAGCAAATTTATTGGAATTCTGTCATCGTCCGTGGTTGGCATCGGCCTTTTCGCCGGTCTGGCGCAGGCGGAAGAAATCAACATCGCCACCGTCAACAATGGCGACATGATCATCATGCAGAAGCTTTCCAGCGCCTGGGAGAAGGAGACGGGCAACAAGATCAACTGGATCGTGCTGGAAGAGAATGTCCTGCGCGAACGTGTCACCACCGATATCGCTACCAATGGCGGCCAGTTCGACATCATGACCATCGGCGGTTACGAAGCGCCGATCTGGGGCAAGCAGGGCTGGCTGGCGCCGGTCAACGATCTCGGCGACGACTACGATTACGCCGATCTGCTTGATCCGATCAAAAAGGGCCTGACTGTCGACGGCAAGCTTTACGCCGTGCCGTTTTACACCGAAAGCTCGTTCACGCTTTACCGCAAGGACCTGTTCGATGCGGCCGGCCTGAAGATGCCTGACAATCCGACCTACGACCAAATCAAGGATTTCGCCGCCAAGCTGACCGACAAGTCTAAGCAGCAATATGGCATATGCCTGCGCGGCAAGCCGGGCTGGGGCGAGAACATGGCTTTCCTCGGCACCATGATCAACACCTATGGCGGCCGTTGGTTCGACATGGACTGGAAACCGCAACTGACGAGCGAGCCTTGGAAAAAGGCGATCTCTGACTATGTGGCGCTGATGACCTCCTACGGCCCGCCCGGTGCGGCCGCCAACGGCTTCAACGAAAACCAGACGCTGTTTTCATCCGGCCGTTGCGCCATGTGGATCGACGCCACTTCGGCGGCGGGCCGTGTTTATGACCCCAAGCAGAGCCAGGTCGCAGACAAGACCGCGTTTACGCGTGCTCCGGTCGAGGCGACGCCGAACGGGTCGAGCTGGTCGTGGTCGTGGAACCTCGCCATTCCGAACACCACGAAGAAGCTTGAAACCGCCAAGTCCTTCGTCAAATGGGCGACGTCGAAGAACTATGTGAAGACGGTCGGTGAAAGCGAAGGCTGGGTGGCCGTGCCGCCGGGCACGCGCAAATCCACCTATGAGCTGCCGGAATACAAGAAGGCCGCGCCCTTTGCGGATACCGTGCTGAAGGCGATCATGTCGGCCGATCCGTCCAAGCCGACCAAGGATCCGGTGCCCTATACCGGCGTGCAGTTCGTCGCCATACCGGAGTTCCAGTCCATCGGTACGGTTGTCGGCCAGCAGATCGCGGCTGCCCTTTCCGGCCAGCAGACCGTCGATGCGGCGCTCGAAGGCGCACAGAAACAGGTCGAGCGTGACATGACCCGCGCGGGCTACATCAAGTAGCCGCGTCCTCCCGGCGTGCCGCCCGTTCACCTTTCGGGGGCGGGCGGCATGGGTGGAGTGTGAGTTACAGCACCTGCTTCCTCATTCCTGTGCTTGTCACAGGAATCCAGCCAGCCCAAGTCCTTGGGCTGAAAAAGACTCCTCCCGCCGCGCCGACGCGCGTCGGCTGGATTCCTGTGACAAGCACAGGAATGAGGGAGTGTGGGGTGCGCTGGCATATCAAATCTTTACCCGGTGTACCGTGTTCGGGTTTGCCGGAAAAAATGCATCTAACAACAAACGCATGACCGGGTTCATCCAGTGCCCACCATGCATCACGGAGATCGACATGAGATTGAACAACAAGGTCGCGCTGATCACCGGCGCTGCCCGCGGTATCGGCCTTGGTTTCGCACAGGCTTTCGCAGATGAGGGTGCAAAGGTCATCATCGCCGATATCGATATTGCCCGCGCGACGGCTTCCGCCGCCGCCATCGGCTCTGCCGCCAAGGCCGTGAAGCTGGATGTGACCGATCTTTCCGAGATCGATGCCGTGGTGAAGGCGGTGGATGAGGAATTCGGCGGCATCGACATTCTCGTCAACAATGCCGCGATCTTCGATATGGCGCCGATCAACGGCATTACCGAACAGAGTTATGAGCGGGTCTTCGACATCAATCTCAAGGGACCGTTGTTCATGATGAAGGCGGTCTCGAATGTGATGATCGAGCGGGCGCGCGGTGGCAAGATCATCAATATGGCGAGCCAGGCCGGCCGCCGCGGCGAGGCGCTCGTCACGCTTTATTGCGCCTCCAAGGCGGCGATCATTTCCGCCACGCAGTCGGCGGCGCTGGCGCTCGTCAAGCACGGCATCAATGTCAACGCCATTGCACCCGGCGTCGTGGATGGCGAGCATTGGGAAGTGGTCGATGCGGAGTTCGCCAAATGGGAAGGCCTGAAGCCGGGTGAGAAGAAGGCGGCGGTGGCGAAATCCGTGCCGATCGGCCGTTTTGCGACGCCCGACGACATCAAGGGGCTTGCGGTTTTCCTCGCCTCTTCCGACAGCGACTATATTCTCGCCCAGACATATAATGTCGACGGCGGCAACTGGATGAGCTGAAAAGCCGGAGATGACCATGCATGCCATTCAATTCGTCGAGAAGGGACAGGCCGTTCTGGCGGAAGTTCCCGTTGCCGATCTACCGCTGGGCCACGCGCTGGTGCGGGTCAAGGCTTCGGGGCTTTGCCACACCGATATCGATGTGCTCCACGCGCGTTACGGCGACGGTGCCTTTCCGGTCATTCCGGGGCATGAATATGCCGGTGAAGTCGCGGCCGTGGCCGCCGATGTGACGGGCATAAAGACCGGCGACCGGGTGGTGGTCGATCCCAATCTGCCGTGTGGCACCTGCCCGAGTTGCAGGAAGGGGTTGACCAATCTTTGCAGCACGCTGAAGGCCTATGGCGTTTCCCATAATGGCGGTTTCGCGGAATTCAGCGTCGTACACGCCGATCACCTGCATGGCATCGGCTCCATGCCCTATCATGTCGCGGCGCTGGCCGAACCGCTCGCCTGCGTCGTCAACGGCATGCAGAGCGCGGGTATCGGCGAGAACGGAACGGTGGCTGAAAATGCGCTCGTTTTCGGAGCCGGTCCCATCGGCCTGCTGCTTGCCCTGTCGCTGAAAGCGCGCGGCATCGAGACGGTGACGATTGCCGATATCAACGAAAGCAGGCTGGCTTTTGCCGAAGGTCTCGGGCTTCAGGTGGCGGTTTCCGGCTCAGAAGCGCTCCTGCGGCAACAGAAGTCTTTCGATGTCGTGGCGGATGCGACCGGCATTGCCCCCGTTGCGGAAGCGATGATCCCGCTGGTTGCCGATGGCGGCACGGCGCTGTTCTTCGGCGTCTGCGCGCCGGATGCCCGCATTTCGGTTGCGCCCTTCGAAATCTTCCGCCGTCAGCTGAAGCTTGTCGGCTCGCATTCGCTGAACCGCAACATACCGCAGGCGCTTGCCATTCTGGAAACGGATGGCGATGTCATGGCGCGGCTCGTCTCGCACCGGCTGCCGCTTTCGGAAATGCTGCCGTTCTTTACGAAGAAACCATCCGATCCGGCCACCATGAAAGTGCAATTTGCAGCCGAATGATCGTTTGGTGGTTGATAACCGCAGTCGACCGGCTTTTCGTGCGAAGGCCGGTCGATATAAAGTACCACATGTAATATTTCATGGGGGCAAGCACTTTGGCCAAATCTATCAGGACGATGGAAGAGTTTTCGGAATTCGTCGGCCTTTCGCGCCCGACTGTTTCGAAATACTTCAATGATCCGGCCTCGGTCCGCAAGAAGACGCGGGATGCCATCGAGGATGCGCTGAAGAAATCGGGCTTCCGGCCCAATATTTTCGCCGTCAATCTCAACCGCCGCCGCTCCAATATCATCGGCATCATCATCCCGAATTCCACCGATCCCTTCTATATGGCGCTGACGAGCCGCATCGAGCTCATCGCCAACGAGGCGGGCTTCCTTGCCTTCGTGCTGTCATCGGATGGCAAGGCGGAAATCGAAGACCGCGCCATCCGCACCTTCAAGTCGATGAATGTTGCCGGTGCGATCATCGCTCCGCTCGGCGTCAAATCCCACCGCGCCACGCTGGAGCAGCTCGCGGCCAGCATTCCGATCGTTTATGTCGATTCGCCGCTCGACGAGACCTCGGCCTTTGTCGGCACCGACAACCGCCAGAGTGTCGGGCTGATGGTGGATTATCTCTGCCGCTCGGGCGAGCCGCCCTGTTTCTTCGACATGCCGCAGGTCAATACCAATGCCGCCACGCGTCGCACCGCCTATGAGGAGGCCATGCGGCGCCTTGGTTTCGAGCCGCAGGTGATCAACGTTCCGGATATCGTCACCTGGGATTTCGAGCGTTTCGCCTTCGATGAGGCGGGCCGGCTGCTGGAAGGGGCGGGGTCTCTGCCATCGCGTACGATTCTATGCGCCAACGACCGTATCGCCTTCGGCGTCATCGCCGCCGCCTTTCAGAAGGGCATCAGGGTCGGCCATGGTGCGGATTATGACCTCAGGGTCGCCGGTCATGACGATCATCCGCTGTCGCGTTACGCCTGCCCGCCAATCACCACGGTGGCGCAGAACTATAACGAGATCGGCAGGCTGTCGATCGAGCTTCTGTTGCAGAAGCTGGACGAGGAGGCGGATGACACGACGCGGATGCGCGAGCGCATTCTCCTCAGCGCCGATCTGATGCTGCGCAAATCGGCCTGATGATTTGTTAGATAAGCTAAATAAAGAATCTGATTTTCTAAATAGAACTAATATTTGAACGCTCCTACTCTGTTCTCAAGGTTGCTTTGGGAGGCGACCGCGAGAGCCGGCGCAAAGGCGTGCCGGTATCCGGGAGGAACGTTGGATAGTCATGCCGTCGGTGCCGCGAGGGATACGCCTTCGCTGCCTCGGTATCGCATGGCCTTCGCCGGGCTGACTGGACATTCTCGCCAGCAATTTCCCCAGCGAAGGATGTCAAAACATGAATCTCTATTCTCTTCTGTCAGCGCGTGCAGCCGGCGGCAAACCCGTGCGGGTCGGCCTCATCGGCGCGGGCAAGTTCGGCTCCATGGTGCTGGCGCAGGCGCAGCGCATCGCCGGTTTCCACATGGTCGCCGTCGCAGACCTCAATGTCGGCAAGGCGAAGGAATCGCTGGATCGCGTCGGCTGGCCGAAGGAGCGTTACGATGCGAAGAGCTGCGCCGAGGCGCTGAAGAGCGGCAAGACCTATGTGACCGACGATGTGAACGAGCTTTTCGCCTGCGGCGAGATCGAATGCGTGATCGAGGCCACCGGCCATCCGCTGGCCGGCGCGCGCCACGCGCTCGGCGCCATCGACCACAACAAACATGTCGTCATGGTCAATGTCGAAGCCGATGTCATGGTCGGGCCGATCCTTGCCGAAAAGGCCCGTGCCAAGGGCCTGATCTATTCGATGGCTTACGGTGACCAGCCGGCGCTGATCTGCGAACTGGTCGACTGGGCCCGCGCCACCGGTTTCGAGGTCGTCTCCGCCGGCAAGGGCATGAATTTCGAGCCGCGTTACCGTTATTCGACGCCGGACACGGTCTGGGGTTATTTCGGTTGGACGGAAGAGGAAGTGGCCAAGGGCGACTTCAATCCGAAAATGTACAATTCCTTCACCGACGGCACCAAGGCGGCCATCGAAATGGCGGCCGTCGCCAACGGCACGGGGCTGGATTGCCCGGATGACGGTCTGGCTTTCCCGCCCGCCGGCCTGCATGATCTCGCCCGCGTCTTCCGTCCCGCTGCCGATGGCGGCCGTATGTCGCGCTCCGGTCTCGTCGACATTGCCGCAAGCCAGGAGCCGGATGGCCGCGAGGTGTTCAACAACATCCGATACGGTGTTTTCGTCACCTTCAAGGCGCATAATGAATATGCCCGCGCCTGCTTCAAACAATATGGCCTGCTGACCGATCCGTCCGGCTGGTACGCCTCCATGTGGCGTCCGTTCCACATCATCGGCCTCGAAACCTCGATCAGCGTGCTCTCCGCCGTGCTGCGCAACGAAGCCACCGGTTGCTCGAAAGAATTTCGCGGCGATGCGGTTGCGACCGCGAAGAAGGACATGCAGCCCGGCGAGATGCTGGACGGCGAGGGCGGTTACGCGGTCTGGGCCAATGCCATTCCCGCCACCCGCAGCCTCGATATGAAGGCGCTACCGATTGGCCTTGCGCATAATGTCAAGCTGAAGCGCGCCATCAAGAAGGACCAGATCGTCAGCTTCGACGATGTGGAGCTGGTGAACGACCTTGACGTGGTGAAGTTGCGTCAGGACATGGAAAACCGCTTCCGTCCGCAAAAAGACGCAGCCGCGTGATGGGCGGAGAACGGGACATGCCGAAGGGAGCTTTCGTGGTAATCGCGGAATTTCGGGTGAAGCCTGACGCGATGGATGCCTTTCTCGACGCCGCGCGCGATGACGCCACCCATTCGGTTCAGGATGAACCGGGTTGCCGCCAATTCGACGTGGTGCGGCCGGAAACGGGAAACAATGTGGTGTTCTATGAAGTCTACGACGACCGGCAGGCTTTCGACGATCATCTTAAAACACCGCATCTCGACCGGTTTCGCGAGGCGTTTCCCGCCCTTATCGAAGAAGAACTGCCGGTGCGTTTCCTGAACCGGCAATGGCTTTGAAGGATGGGGACGATGGCAGACATCCGCCGGATCGCCGTTATCGGGACGGGTATCATGGGTGCTCCCATGGCGGCGCGTTTGGCGGAGGCCGGATTTTCCGTCAAGGTCTGGAACCGCAGCGCTGAAAAAGCTGCGGTTCTGGCCGACAAGGGCGTGCTGGCGGTAACAACGGCAGCCGAGGCCGCGTCCGAAGCGGATGCCGTGCTCTGCATGCTGAGTTCCGGGCCGGTCTGCAACGAGGTTCTGCTCGGCCCCTCGGGCGTCGTTTCAGCCATGAAGCCCGGCGCGGTTCTGCTGGTCATGAGTTCTATTCCCGTTGAGATCGCAATGGAACAGGCGGAGGCGACCAGGGCATGCGGGGTCAGATATGTCGATGCGCCCGTATCCGGCGGTGAAAAGGGAGCGATCGAAGGAGCGCTCGCCATCATGGCCGGCGGCGAACAGCAGGATGTGGATGCGCTGCGGCCGCTCCTCGGTTGTCTCGGGCGCGTCACCCATGTCGGTCCGGTGGGCTGCGGTTCTCTGGCCAAGCTCGCCAACCAGTTGATCGTCGCCTCGACGATCTGCGCCGTCGCCGAAGCTCTCACCCTCGTGGAAGAGGGGGGAGCAGACCCGGCGCAGGTGCGCCACGCCCTGCTTGGCGGCTTTGCCGATTCCACCGTCTTCCGCCAGCACGGAAAACGCATGGTGGAAGGCGATTTCCGTCCCGGCGGGCCGGCGAAATATCAGGTGAAGGATACGTCCACGGCGCTGGCCTTCGCCAGAAGCCGTGGCCTCAGACTACCGGTCGGCGAGGAGGTTGACCGGCTGTTCCGCTCCATGGTCGAGCATGGCGCGGGCGAGCTTGATCACAGCGGTGTGATCCTTGAAATTAAGCGCATGAATGCGTTCGGAGGAACGCTCGAAACTGTTTGAGATACAACAAAGGGAGGAACACATGAAAATTTCAAAACTTTACGGGCTGGCTCTGGCCGCCACCATGCTCGTAGCATCCATCGCACAGGCGGAAACGCTGACACTTTCGACGCCCGACGCGGATACGTCCGAAATCACGCTCGCCGCCAACAAATTTGCCGAGATCGTTTCGAAAAAGACCGACGGCAAACTCAAGATCAAGGTGTTTCCGAACGGCACGCTTTATGGCGGCGATCCTTCGGCGGGCGTCAAGCAGCTGGCCGGCGGTTCGCTGGACATGCTGTTGAACTCGACCTCGCTTTACGCGACCTTCAATCCGAAGTTCACGGCCATCGCCATTCCTTACCAGTTCCGCGATATCGACCAGCTCAGGGTCTATCTCGACAGCGATCTCGGCAAGGAGCTTTCCACCGATCTCAGCAAGATCGGCATTCTCGGGCTCGATCTATGGTCGCGGCCGCTGCGCCAGATCACCAATTCGAAGGCGCCGATCAAGTCGCCGGCCGATCTCAAGGGCATGAAGCTGCGCGTGCCGAACAATCCGCTCTGGGTCGAATTTTTCGGCGCCATGGGGGCGGCCCCGACACCGATGGCCTTTGCCGAGGTCTATAACGCCCTCCAGCTCAAGGTGGTCGATGGACAGGAAAATCCGGTCAACGTGCCGGTCAGCGCCAAGCTTTACGAGGTGCAGAAGTATCTGACGATCAGCAATCACATTGCTGACGCCTGGGTGCTTGGAATGAACCCGGCCCGCTTCGAAGGTCTCGATGAGAACTTCAAGGCCGCGCTGAAGGAAGCCGCCACCGAGACCGAGGCCTGGAAGGCGCAGAATGACGCTGCCGATATCGACAAGTCGCTCGAAACGCTGAAGAAGAACGGCATGGAGGTCAACACGCTGACGGACGACGAGCGCAAGGCTTTCGTGGCGGTGGCGGCCGGTCTTTCGGCAAAGTTCTCCGCGCTGGTGAAAGATCAGGCGTTCTTCGACAAGACGCAGGCTTTCCTCAAGACGAACTGACGTTTTGCGCCGGTGGATGGCCGGATCTCGGTCCGGCCTTCCCCAACGTCAGCAAGGGTTGCTTTGCCGCAGAGGCAGGGCGGCATTCGTTTTACCGGATATCCGGTTTCAGCAGTGGAAGGGTATTGTCATGAACGATACGAAACCTTCGGTGCTCGGCACCATCGTTAAACTCATCGCCGATGTGGCCGCAGGGGCAGCCTGTGCCGGCATTCTCATCGTCGTTCTTCTTCAGGTCATCGGCCGCCTGACCGGCAGCCCGCTTCCCTGGACCGAGGAGGCGACGCGTTTCCTCTTCATCTGGATGGTGTTTCTCGGCCTCGCCGCCGGCTTCCGCACCGTTGAAAGCGCCCGTGTCGTGGTGTTTCTGGTGCTGTTTCACCGCTTCTTCCGGCGGCTGGCGGTGCCGATCTATGTCGGTTCCTCGGTGTTCTTTTTCGGCATGATGGGCTGGACGGGTCTGACCCTGGTGCGCCAGCAGATCATGATGAACGAGACCGCCGCGACCCTGCCGATCCCCATGTGGACCATCGGCATCGTGTTGCCGGTCTCCGCCATCATCGCCGTGCTGGCCATCATCGAATCGCTGCGCAGCCGCCGGGAGCTCATCGCGCTTCCCGAACTTGGTCTGCCGGCGGATGAGATCGCCCATGCCGATATCTCCATTTCAGCAGGACATTGAGCCATGTCGGTCTTTCTTCTCGTCGCCTTTTTCGGTCTCAGCATGCTTGGCGTGCCGCTCGCCATTGCGCTGGCGCTCGCCAGTGTCGGCACGCTGTGGCTCTTCACCTCCATGCCCATGGACCTGCTGTCGCAGACGATGTTCTCGTCGATGAACTCCTTCCTCCTCGTCGCCGTGCCGCTGTTCATCCTCGTCGGCACCGTCATGGAACGGGGACGTGTGGCGGAGCGTATCTTCGATTTTGCCGAGGCCATGGTCGGCTGGCTTCCCGGCGGGCTTGGCCATGTCAACGTCATCTCATCGGTGATCTTTTCCGGCGTCTCCGGCTCCTCCGTCGCCGATATCGCCTCGGTCGGCGCCATCGAGATCAAGGCCATGGAGCGGCATGGATTTCCGAAGGGTTATGCCGTCGGCATGACGCTCTGCACCTCGACGCTCTCCTCGATCATTCCGCCGTCGATCCTGATCGTGATTGCCGGTTCCATCGCCAACGTGTCGATCGGCACGCTGCTGATCGCGGGTCTGGTGCCAGGCCTTTTCATTGCCTTCGCCTTTCTGGTCTTTAACCACTTCTATTCGGTGCATTACGGTTACAATCCGCCGACGCCTTTCAATTTCCGTCTGGTCGTCGTCACGGGTCTGCGCGCCATCCTGCCGATGCTGACGCCGTTGATCCTCATCATCGGCATTGCCAGCGGCCTGTTCACGCCAACGGAGGCTGCAGCCATCGCGGTGGTTTACGTAGCGGTGCTCGGCGTCATCGTTTACCGCACCCTGCCGGTACGCGAACTGCCGGAAATATTGATCTCGACGGCACGTATCTCGGGAACCATCCTGTTCATCGCCGCCACCTCACAGCTCGCCGCCTGGGTCTTCACCTTCGATGGTCTGCCGGAACAGGTCGCCGATCTCCTGAAGGCCATGAATCTCGGGCCAATGACCGGCATGCTCGTCATCTTCGTCTTCCTGCTCATCATCGGCATCTTCATGGAAGCGATTCCGGCCATGTTCATCCTCATTCCGGTGCTGATGCCGCCGGTGGAGGCGCTGGGCATCGATCCGATTCATTTCCTGATCGTGACTGTCATGACGCTGACACTCGGGCTGGTGACGCCGCCGGTCGGGGTCTGCCTGTTTGCCGCAGCCCAGGTTGCCAACATGAAGATCGAGGATGTCATTCGCGGTTCGCTGGCGCCGATGACGGTGCTGACGCTCGCTATCTTCGCGCTGGTGCTTTTCCCGGTGCTGACGCTCGGGCCGATACGGCTGATGGGGCTTTATTGACGCGAAAACTGATTGCCTGAAACCTCAGACAACGCGGCGGGCTTGCCACTCGTCGCGTTGTTTTCGCATCCACTCCAGAAACAGCATGACTTTTCTCTGCCGCAGATGGGAATGCGGGCAAACGATCCATTGGGTGACGAGCTTGATGCGCGGTGCGTCCGTCACGGCCGGGATCAGCATTTTGTCCTGCAGCTCCCGCTCCATCATCAAGGTGCTTTCCAACGCCACGCCGATGCCGAGAACGGCGGCATCGATGGCCATGTGGCTGCGGTCGAACAGGACCCGCCGCCAGCGCTTTTCGGCTGTCACGCCAGCCAGCGGGAACCAGTGGTTCCATTGCGCCTGCGCCTTGACCGAATGAATCAGCCGCTGGTTCTGCAATTCCTCGGGCAGAAATTTACCCGCACCGGGATACTTCGGCGAACAGACCGGCAGGAATTCCTCCTCCACCAGCCCTTCCACGAAGAGGCCCGGCCAGCGGCCATCGCCATGGCGCAATTCTATATCGACGAGTTCCTGCGAAAAGTCGGTCGGCTCGTTGGTGCCGTCGAGGCGTACTTCAAGTTCGGGATGTTCCTCCAGAAACGAGCCGAGACGCGGCAGCAGCCATTTGTTGGAGATTGTCGGCGTCGCCCGGATCGTCAGCGTGGTGACCGAGCGGAAGCCGCGAATACTGTCGGTGGCGTCTGATATCTGCTCGATCTGTGCGGTGATCATCGAGAAATAGCGCTCGCCCGCTTCGGTCAATGTCACCTTGCGGCCGGTTCGCGCCATCAGGGTCGTGCCGAGCTGGCCTTCCAGCAGCTGGATTTGCTGGGAAACGGCCGAAGGCGTGACGCTCAACTCTTCTGCCGCCCGCGAAATGCTGCCCGCCCTTGCCGCGGCGTGGAAAACGAGGATTGATTTTATCGGGATCTGCATGGGTTAGGGCTTTGCTCAACGGAATACGGCGGTCACCTGAGTATCACAGGTGACCGCCGTGTTGAAAAGCGTTGAAGGCTCAGCTTTTAGCGGTGGCTCGGCAGTTTCGGTAGGAACACCGTGAGCAGGCCGAGGAGCGGCATGTAGGAGCAGATGCGGTAGACGAATTCGATGCCTTCCTTATCCGCATAGACGCCCAGAACAGCAGCCCCGATGCCGCCGAAACCGAAGGCGAAACCGAAGAACATGCCGGCGATGAGGCCGACGCGGCCCGGCACCAGTTCCTGCGCGAACACGACGATGGCCGAGAAAGCGGAGGAGAAGACGAAGCCGATGACGACGACCAGAACCGCCGTCCAGAACAGGTTCGCATAGGGCAGCAGCAGCGCGAAGGGAATGACGCCGAGGATCGAGAACCAGATGACGACGCGCGAGCCGAAACGGTCGCCGATCGGGCCGCCGAAGAACACGCCCAGTGCCGAAGCGCCGAGGAAGAGGAACAGCAGAACCTGCGCGTCCTGTACGCCAAGACCGAACTTGTCGATGGTGTAGAAGGTGAAGTAGCTGGACAGGCTGGCGAGATAGGCGTTCTTGGTGGCGGTCAGAACCACCAGCACCAGAAGCGTCATGATCACCGTGCCACGGGCAAGGGGAAGGGTGCGGCTGGCCGGAGCCTTGCCGACCGTTGCGCGGCGGTGGCGGGTGTACCAGACGCCAACCCAGGAAAGCACGCCAAAACCGACGAGCGCGATCAGCGAGAACCAGCTGAGGCTGGACTGGCCGAGCGGGATGACGATGAAGGCGGCAAGCAGCGGGCCGATAGCCGTGCCGGTATTGCCGCCCACCTGGAAGAAGGACTGCGCCAGACCGTGGCGGCCGCCGGATGCGAGGCGCGCGACGCGGGAAGCTTCGGGATGGAAGATCGCCGAACCGATGCCGATGAGGCAGGCGCCGATCACCAGAACCTCGAAACTATGGGCGAAGGCGAGCGTGATGAGGCCGGCGCAGGTGGACAGCATGGCGACGGGCAGGGAAAACGGCATGGGCCAGCGATCCGTCACCATGCCGACGACCGGCTGCAGCAGCGATGCGGTGACCTGAAAGGCGAAGGTGAGCAGGCCGATCTGCACGAAATCGAGCGCGTAATTGGCTTTCAGCAGCGGGTAAAGCGACGTCAGCAGCGATTGCATGATGTCGTTCAGCATATGGCAGAAGCTGGCGGCTGCGATGATCGAAAACGCCGTGCGTTGCGGGTTGAACCCGGTGCTGGTGCTGGCGCTGGTAACAGTGGCCATGATGAAGTCCTCTTCGGTTCCCGGCGGAAGGCGGGAAACATGTCTTTATTTCTTCCCGCTTTTATTCATATTGTTTCTGGCCTGCATTTGTGTTCTGGACGATTTTCTTTGTGAGTGGGCCAAATGGCAAAAATCAATTCCATGATGTTCGGTTCCTTTTCGGCCGAAGACCATAGCTACATGCTGAAACTGATCGATGGCACCAACGAGCCGGTGCTGGCGATTTGCCGCACCTATGCCACGGGACATCGGGCGCCGGTCCACAGCCATCTCCGGGCGCAGATCTGGCACGCCCGCCGGGGCGTGGTTCTGGTCAGCACCGCGGATGGTCGCTGGATGATACCGCCCGGCCATGGGCTGATTATTCCCGCCGGACTGGAACACGAGTCAGAGACCATCTCGACGGTGGAAATGCAATCGATATACGTGCATCCCGACCTGTTTCAGGCCGAAGTGCCGCGGGTGGTGGAAATCACCGATCTCGCCTCCAGCCTGATTGCGGAACTGCTGGGCGAAGAGCATGAGCCGCCCGCCTTTCATCGGCGCGGTCTGGTGCGGGCGCTGTTGCTGGATGAGATCAATCGTCTGCCGGAACGGCCGCTCGGACTGCCATTTCCCGATAATGAGCGTCTGGCGGCGTTGTGCCGCGATTTCCTGAAAAAGCCGGTGGCGCGGGTGGAGATCGACGACTGGGCGGCGGCCATGGGCATCAGCCGGCGCTCGTTTACGCGGCTGTTCCGCAAGGAATTGGGGTTGAGTTTCGTCACCTGGCGCCAGCAGGCCTGTATCTTCGCCTCCCTGCCGAGGCTGGCAGCCGGCGAAGCGGTGACGAATGTGGCGCTCGATGCCGGTTATGAAAACATCCCGGCCTTCACCACCATGTTCCGGCGAATGCTAGGCAGCTCGCCGCGAGCTTACCGTCATGCGGCGCGGCAGCGCAGCGCCGCTTTCGCCGATAATGAAGATTAAGCCGCCGTCGCCCGCATGTCGCGACGGAAATCGGAAGGTGACATGCCGGCGATCTGGCGGAATGCCTTGTTGAAGGCGCTGACCGAGCCGAACCCGCTTTCCATGGCGATTTGCAGGATATTGTCCTTGCCGGTCATCAGCATCGCCTGCGCGCGGGAAAGCCGCAGCAGGGTCAGATATTTGATCAGCGTCATGCCCGTGGATTTGCGAAACAGGTTCATCGCATATTTCGGGTGCAGCGAGGCGGCGCGGGCGATTTCAGTCGCGTCGATATCGTCGAGAAAATTGGCGGCGATGAAATCGCACATGCGCACCACGCCGATGGAGGGCGCCATGCCCTCGTCATCCTGTCTGCGTTTTCCATCGAGAGCCGAGGATATGACCGAGTAAGGCTCCAGAAACATCCGCTCGACCCGGAGCAGCAATTCCTCCACCGCGTGCTGGGCTTTCGCCGGATCGCCCGAGGTGACGTAACGGAACCAGCGGCCGAAATTTTCCGCATCGGCCCTGTCCGTCTCGGCACTCACCATTGTCGCACCGCCCATCAGCTGGCTGGAGACGGCGGCCGGCAGGCGCATGCGGAAGAAATGCACGAGCGGCAGGTGCGCACCGGCATAAAAGGAATCGTCGGAGGAATGGTCCATCTGATGCGGCTGGCCGCCCCAGAAAATGCACATCTGGCCGGCGTTGAGCGTCATGTCATGGTCGCCCATGCGGTAATGCACCGATCCCGACATGACGTAATTTACCTCCACCTGCGCGTGCCAGTGAGGCCTGAGCATGATGGGCGGATGATTGTGAAAAAGCTGAAGCGTCGTCGGCATGCCTTCGATGCTGCTCGCACCCGGCTGGTAGAAGGCTCTTTCGGCAATCTTACTTTCCGCCAAATCGATGTTCCCTTTTTACGAGACAGATTTCCTGCCGCCGCTAATGTGCCCATGTTCGCTGAAGAACGGCAATTGAAAAAGGGAGGTTTTCAATGTGCTTGAAATTTCTTGGCGCGTCTACGGCTATGCTGCTTCTCGCAGCCCCGGCTTTCGCGCAAACAGAAACCGTCACCATCTGGAGCTGGAATGTCGCGGCTTCCGCGCTGAAATCCACGGTAGAGGGCTTCAACAAGCAGAATCCGGATATCAAGATCGTCGTTGAAGACCTTGGAAACAATCAGGTTTTTGACAAGACGCTGGCTGCTTGCGCAGCCGGAGGCGATGGTCTTCCTGATATCGTCACCATTGAAAATTTCGAGGCGGAACTGTTCTGGAGTCGTTTTCCCGATTGTTTCGCCAATCTGACCGAGCTTGGCTATACGCCTGAGAAACAGGCGCTTTTCCCTGATTTCAAGCGCACGGAACTGGAGGTTGACGGCGTCGCCTATGCGGTTCCGTGGGATTCTGGTCCGGTGGCGGTTTTTTATCGCCGCGACTTCTACGAAAAGGCCGGCGTCGATCCGGCCGCCATCAAAAGCTGGGACGACTTCATCGCCGCCGGCAAGAAGGTCATGGCCGCCAATCCCGGCACCGTCATGGCGCAGGCCGATTTCAACGGCGACAGCGAATGGTTTCGCATGATCGCCAATGAGCAGGGATGCGGTTACTTTTCGACCGATGGCCAGAACATCACCATCAACCAGCCCGCCTGTGTCGCGACCCTTGAAAAGGTCAAGGAGATGAAGGACGCCGGCATTATCACGGCGGCGATCTGGGATGAAAAAATCCAGGCCAATACGGCCGGCAAGGCCGCCAGCCAGATGTATGGCGCCTGGTATGAAGGCACTGTTCGTTCCGGTTCCCCCGATCTTTCCGGCAAATGGGGCGTCTATCTGATGCCGAGCCTGACGGCGGATGGCCCGCACGCCGCCAATCTCGGCGGTTCTTCGCTGGCGATCAGCTCGACATCCCAGCACAAGGAAGCCGCGTGGAAATATATCGATTACGCGCTCACCACCAATGAAGGGCAGGTGACGATGCTAAAATCCTTCGGCCTCGTTCCCTCGCTGCTCTCCGCCATCGACGATCCTTTCGTCAAGGAAAAGCAGGCCTATTGGGGCGGGCAGGCGGTGTGGACCGATATTCTCGCCACCCTGCCGAAGATCGTGCCGAGCCGTGGCACGGCTTTCCAGTCGGATGCCGATGCGATCTACAAGGCGACGCAGACGAAATATTTCGCGGGCGGATATCCCGATGCGAAAGCGGCGCTTGACGATGCGGCCAAGCAGATCGAAACGGCCACGGGGCTGCCCGTCGCGCAGTAAGTCGGCGGTTAAGACCGAGCGGGTGCCACAAGTTTCTTCTCCCCGTGGGGGAGAAGTCCGCGGCAGCGGGATGAGGGGGCGAGGGTAGAGATGTACGGAGAGCTTGCCCCCTCATCCGACCCTTCGGGCCACCTTCTCCCCCTCGGGGAGAAGAAATAGGCCGTGCCGTTTTGCAAAGGCATTCCCCTCATAGGGGCGCGCTCTTTCTGAAGCTTTTCCATTTATCCGGCCATCGTCCGGCATATGGAGGTCGTCATGCCGTCTAGGAACAGGATCGCTTATGCGTTCCTTGCGCCCTATCTCCTGATTTTCGCCACCTTCTGGGTCTGGCCGATCATCAGCTCGTTCATGCTGTCGTTCCAGAACACGCGGATCAATCCGTGGCGGTTTGCGCCTTCCATGAACTGGGGGCGGCTCGTTTCCGATCCGGCTTTTTATAATGCGCTCTACAATACGCTGATCATTCTGGTCATTCAGGTGCCCGTGATGATCGCGCTCGCCACCGTCATGGCGGTGCTGCTGAACTCGCCGCTCCTGAAGGCGCGGCCGCTTTACCGCTTTGCCTTTTTCGCGCCTGTCGTCGTTGGCGAGGTGGCCTATGCGGCGGTCTTCCGGCTGATGTTCAGCGCCGATTTCGGCATCATCAACAAGCTCATCACGTCAGTCGGCCTGTCGCCCATCTCGTGGTTCGACAATGCCAATGCGGCCATGGCGCTCGTCATCATCGCGGTGACCTGGCGCTGGGCGGGTTATAACGCCATCATCATTCTGGCCGGGCTACAATCCATCCCCGGCGATGTCTATGAAGCGGCGACGCTGGACAAGGTGAGCAAGCGCCAGCAGTTCTTTTATATCACCCTGCCGCTCCTCAAACCCATCATCCTCTTCTGCGTCGTGCTCTCGGTCATCGGCACCATGCAGCTGTTTGCCGAACCCTTCCTCATCACCAACAGGGGTGGACCGGGCGGCGGCACGGAGACGCTGGGGCTGTTCCTTTATCGCCAGGGCTTCACCTCGCTCAATTTCGGTTATGCCTCGGCCATTGCCTACACCATGGCTGCGCTCGCCATCGCCATTTCGCTGCTTAATCTCTGGGTCGGGAGGGAGCCGAAATGAGATCGAAATCGAGATCGCTTTTCTGGCAGAAGATCGCGCTGCATGCGGCGCTGACACCGCTTGCCATCGTCTGGCTGTTTCCGCTCTGGATGATGTTCGTGTTTTCGACCATGCCGGATTACGGCATTTTCAGCCCTGATATCGTGCTGGTGCCCTCCACCAACTTCATCGAGAATTTCAATAACCTGCAGGCGGATACCAATTTCCTCAGGGCCATGTTCATCTCGATCACCGTCGCCGTCATTTACACCGTGCTTTCGGTGTTTCTGACGTCGATGGCCGGCTGGGCGCTGGCGCGTTACCGCTTTGCGGGGCGCGGGGTGGTGATCGCCATCATTCTCGGCACCATCACTTTGCCTTTCGCCGTTGTCGTCATTCCGCAATTCATCATGGTGGCGCGGGAATTCAAGCTCGCCAACACCTGGGTGGCGCTGATCGTGCCGCCGTTGTTCAACTCGCTCGGCGTGCTGTTCATGCGGCAATCCTTCTCGATGATGCCGACGGAACTCTTCGATGCGGCACGGGTGGAGGGCGTGAAGGAATGGCAGATCTTCCTGCGCATCGCCCTGCCATTGGCGCGGCCCACCATGGCGGCGCTGTCGATCATTCTCTTCCTGGC
This sequence comes from Agrobacterium sp. 22-221-1, assembly GCF_053522445.1. Lineage (NCBI taxonomy): Bacteria > Pseudomonadati > Pseudomonadota > Alphaproteobacteria > Hyphomicrobiales > Rhizobiaceae > Agrobacterium > Agrobacterium sp. 22-221-1. The sequence goes on along the minus strand of NZ_JBNWCL010000002.1, from coordinate 104,777 downwards.
CTCGTGGAACAATTACCTCTGGCCGCTTCTCATCAATTCCCGCCCAGGAATGATGACCGCACCCGTGGCGCTTGGCACCCTCATCGGGCTCACCAAAGTGTCATGGGGCGGCATCATGGCCGGCGCGGTGCTGCTCACCGCACCCATCCTCGTGGTTTTCGTGGCTTTGCAGCGCCACTTCATCGCCGGCATTTCCGCCGGCGCAGTCAAGTAAGGGGAGGCCGCATGGCGGAACTTTCGCTCAACAACGTGGTTAAGCGTTACGGCGCGCTGGAAGTGATCCATGGCGCAAATCTGGAGGTAAAGGATGGGGAGTTCGTCGTTTTCGTCGGCCCCTCCGGCTGCGGCAAATCCACGCTTCTCAGAATGATTGCCGGGCTGGAAGATATTTCCGGCGGCGATATCGTGATTGGCGGCAAGACGGTCAGCGATGCCGACCCGGCGGATCGTGGCATTGCCATGGTGTTCCAGTCCTATGCGCTTTATCCGCATATGACGGTGGCGGAAAACCTCTCCTTCGGCCTTAGAATGAACGGTAACCCCAAGGCCGATACGCAAAAGCGGGTCAACCGCGCGGCCGAAATTCTGCAGATCAACGAGTTGATGCAGCGCCGGCCGAAACAGCTTTCCGGCGGCCAGCGCCAGCGCGTCGCCATCGGCCGCGCCATCGTGCGCGAACCGCAGGTCTTCCTGTTCGACGAGCCGCTGTCCAATCTCGATGCGGAATTGCGGGTGCAGATGCGCGTGGAAATCTCCCGCCTGCACAAGCAGCTCGGCACCACGATGATCTATGTGACGCATGACCAGACCGAGGCGATGACGCTGGCCGACAAGATCGTTGTGCTGCGGGCGGGCAATATCGAACAGGTCGGTGCGCCGCTCGATCTCTATGACGACCCCGCCAACCGCTTCGTTGCCGGTTTCGTCGGTTCGCCGAAGATGAATTTTCTCGAAGCCACCATCGTCGGCAGCAGCGCGGAGGGCGTTAAGCTTTCGCTCGACAGCGACCCTGCGGTGCGGCTGAGCCTGCCGGTCACGGCCGGTTTGAACGAGGGAGCCAGGGTGTCGCTCGGCATCCGGCCGGAGCATTTTGCCGATGCGGGCGGGGGCGATGCCGATCTCACCGTGCATATCGATGTCGCCGAGCATCTCGGCAATACCAGCTATGTCTATGCCCGGACCGAAGGCGGCGAGCAGCTCATCATCGAGCGGCCGGAATCGCGCGATGTCGGCAATCGCGATCGGCTGACGGTTGGCCTCTCCGCCCGCCGGGCTTTCCTTTTCGACAGCAAGGGCGACCGCCTGCGCTGAACCCTTTCCCAAGCACCCAAGACTGATATGAAGGACGAGGATTTCATGACGACCGAACAACCGATCCGCTGGGGCATCATCGGCCCGGGCACCATTGCCAGAACTTTTGCCGATGGTATCGCCCATTCCCGCACCGGCAGGTTAGAGGCCATCGCCACCCGCAATCCGGACAAGCCCGGCCTTGCCGAGGCCTTTGCCGGTGCGCGCATTATCAAGGGTTACGATGCGCTGCTTGCCGATCCCGATATCGACGCCGTCTATATCGCCACACCCCATACCGGCCATGCCGAATGGGCGATCAAGGCCATCCGGGCGGGTAAAAACGTGCTGGTGGAAAAGCCCATCGCGCTTTCCGCCTATGATGCCGACGCTATTTTCCACGAAGCGAAAAAGGCCGGCGTCTTCGCGGGCGAAGCCTATATGTATCGCCTGCATCCGCAGACGGCGAAACTGCTGGAACTGGTGAAAGCCCGTGCTGTTGGCGATATCCGCATCATCCGCTCCAGCTTCGGTTTCAACATGGGTTCGTTCCGGGCCGATCACCGGCTTTTCGCCAATGAAACGGCGGGCGGCGGCATTCTCGATGTCGGCGGTTATCCGGTTTCCATGGTGCGGATGATCGCCGGCGCCGTGGACGGCAAACCCTTCGCCGAACCGGAAAAGGTGGCGGGCGTCGCCCATCTCGGCCAGTCGGGCGTCGATGAATGGGCCTCGGCGGTGCTGAAATTCGCTAACGGCATTGTCGCCGAAGTCTCGTGCTCGATCATGGCGGCGCAGGACAATGTGCTGCGCATCATCGGCTCGGAAGGCCGTATCGAGGTCAAGGATTTCTGGTTCGCCGCCGGCCACAAGGGCGGCACCGGGCGGATCGATATCATCAGGGGCGACAAGGTCGAAACCATCGAGTTGCCGGAGGATCGCTGGCTTTATTCCTTCGAAGTCGATGCGGCCGGCGAGGCGATCCGCCAGGGCAGACATGAATTCGATGCGCCCGGCATGGCCTGGGCCGACAGTCTCGGCAATCTGCGTGTCATGGATCAATGGCGGGCTTCCGTCGGGCTCGAATACAGCATTGAAAAAGCAACGTCGCGCGTTGCCAATATTGCCGGTGGCAAGGTCGTGGCCGGAAACGCAGTGCCGAAGCGGCAGATTCCGGGCCTTGCCAAACCCGCTTCCGTGGTCGCGCTCGGTTTCGAATTCTTCCCCAATTTCGCCTCCGCATCCCTGACGCTGGATGCCTTCTATGAAGCGGGCGGCAATCTCTTTGATACGGCCTATGTCTATGGTGCAGGAAAGACCGAGGCGATCTTCGGCGACTGGCACACCAGCCGCAACGTGCCGCGCGAAGAGATCGTGCTGATCGGCAAGGGGGCACATTCGCCGCTCTGCTATCCCGATATGATCGCCAAACAGCTCGATCAGTCGCTTGCGCGGCTGAAGACGGATTATGTCGACGCCTATTTCATGCATCGCGATAATCTGGACGTGCCGGTCGGCGAATTCGTCGACGCCATGGATGCTGAAGTCCGGCGCGGGCGCATTCGCGGCATTTTCGGCGGTTCGAACTGGACGCGCGAGCGCATGGACGAGGCGGCCGCCTATGCTGCGAAGAACGGCAAACAGGCTCCGGCCGCGCTTTCCAACAATTTCTCGCTGGCGGAAATGCTCGATCCCATCTGGGCGGGCTGCGTCGCGGCATCCGATGACGAGTGGAAGGAATGGCTTAAATCCCGCCAGATTCCCAATTTCGCCTGGTCCAGCCAGGGGCGCGGATTTTTCACGGACAGGGCAGGGCGCGACAAGCATGACGATGAAGAAATCGTCCGCGTCTGGTATTCCGACCGCAATTTCGTTCGCCGCGACCGGGCGATCGAGCTTGCGCAAAACCTCGGGCGGCACCCGATCCATATCGCGCTCGCCTATGTCATCGCCCAGCCTTTCCCGGTCATTCCGCTGATCGGGCCGCGCACGCTTGCGGAGCTGGAGGATAGTCTTTCGGCGCTGGATATCAGGCTGACGGCCGAGCAGGTGAAGTGGCTGGAGGCGTGAAAGACAACGAGACGGCGGATTTATCCGCCGTCTTAACGATATTGGGCAAGACGTCGCCGCCCGTTTCTTCTCCCCGCCGGGGAGAAGGTGGCCCGAAGGGTCGGATGAGGGGGCTAGCTCTCCGCATATCTCGACCCTTGCCCCCTCATCCCGCTGCCGCGGACTTCTCCCCGGCGGGCAGAAGAAACAGGCGGTAACCGCTCGCTCGAACTGACGATCTTCGGGGTGGAGATGTCATCTTCCACCTTCATTCCTCTCCCGGCGACTGCTAAAGCGTAGGTCCATAAACGTGTCGCGAAACACGGCAGCCAAACAATCACCGGGGTTCCCATGAGCGATATCGACCGAAGCCGTGCCCAGCAGTTGATGCGGGAAGCGGATATCGACGCGCTGGTGCTGTTCCAGCCCGAAGCCTTCCGTTATGCGGTCGGCGCCCATGCCGGTGTCGCGACCATGTGGGGCAGGGCCGGTTCGGCAATTGCGCTTGTGCCGGCCGATGCCGATGCGCGGCTTGCCGCTGTCGTCAGCGATCATGCCGCCCCGCTTGTCAGGAGGGCCGCGCCGGAGATCGATCTGCGCTGCCATCGCATCTGGATCGATATGGTAGATCTGTCGGGCGTCGAAACCATCGCGCAGGTAGACGATGCCTATCGCCACAACAATTCCGGTGGTCCGAGGCCGGAGACATTCGACCGTACTGCCTGTTTCGGCCTGCTGGCCGACCTGCTGCGGGAGCGTGGGCTGTCGGCGGCGCGCATTGGCGCAGACCTCGAATTCATGCCCGCCGCCGATTTTTTTGCGCTGCGTCAGGTGCTGCCCGATGTCGACTGGGTTGACGGATCGCCCGTGCTGCGCCGCCTGCGCGCCGTGAAATCCGAGCGCGAGATCGAGCTTCTGAGGCGCGCGACGACGGCTGCGGAGGCCGGGCTGGTCGCGATGGCCGCTGCCGTCAGGCCCGGCGCTGCACTCGGCGGGCTTTCTGCCGCCTGGAAGGCCGGCGCACAGGCCCATGCCGCGAAATCCGGGTTTTCGCTGAGCGGCCATTGGGATTACATATCCGTCGGACCCGCTTTGTCGGATATGGCGGCGGTTGTCACGCCGGGTGCGCTCATCAAGGCCGATGTTGGCACGCTGGTCGACGGTTATTCATCGGATGGCGCGCGGAGTTTTTCGTGGGGGCCGGTCTCGCCGCTGGCCGCCGATGTTTTCAGCGCGCTGGAAGTGGCCTTTGCCCGTGGGCTGGAAGCGCTTCGTCCGGGCAATACATTCGGTGCTGTGCACGCCGCCATGCTGGCCTCGATGCGCAGGCAAGGTTTCAGCGAATATTATCGCGGCCATTTCGGCCATTCCGTCGGCGGTGGCGTGGGTATCGAGGAATGGCCGTTCTTTTCCCATGACAATCCGGAAATCATTCTTCCCGGCATGGTCGTCGCGCTCGAAGCGCCGTTTTATGGCGAAGGGCTGGGCGCGCTGATGATCGAGGACCAGTTCCTCGTCACCTCCTCCGGCGCGGAATGCATGAACAGCCTGCCGCGCAGCCTGCGGGATTTATCGGCGGACTGAGCGCCGGATCAGAGGAAATCGTCGCGGCGCGGGGTAAAGCAGTCGATCAGCTCGCCCTCTTCCAGACACAGGCAGCCATGCTCGATATGGCCGGGAATGACGAGGCTATCGCCCTTCTGAAGGTCGTAGGCTTCGCCGTCGCGGTAAAAGCGGAAGCTGCCGCTGGCGACATAGGTGGATTGCACATGCGGATGGCTGTGCAGCCTGCCTTCGGCGCCGGTCTTGAAGCGGAAGGAGACCACCATCAGTTCCGGCGCTTCGGAAAGCACGGTGCGCTCCACGCCATCGTCGGGGGAAACGGTGGGGAAGGTCGGAAGCTGCTGCATATCGTTCTCCTCAGTCATGCAATGCGGTTTAAACAGGTAGTCTCAGCGCGGCGCGCGCAGCATGGAGCGATAGCGCGTCTGGCTGCTTTTCAGGTGGCTGCGCATGGCGCTGCGCGCCGCCTCCTCGTCGCCGTCCTGTATCGCGATCAGGATCGCTTCGTGTTCACCGACGAGCCGGGCGAGATCGGCGGGGGAAAGCACGGTTTCCGTGCCGTTTTCGGCCACGGCGCGGCGTGGAATGAGGGTAGGGCCGAGCACCTGCAGAAACTCGCTGAAGCGGGGATTGTTGGTCGCTTCGGCAATGGCGAGATGGAAGGCGAAATCGGCCTCCGCCGTCGGCACGCCCTTGGTGGCGCTGGCGCGGAAGGCATCGAAGGCCTCGATGATCTTTTCCTCCTGCGCCGGCGAACGGCGAATGGCGGCAAGACCGGCGGCGTCACCTTCCACGGCGGTGCGCAATTCCAGCATTTCGATCAGCGACGAGACGCGCGCAAGATCGACATTGTGGAAGGGACGCCGCTCAGTGGGTGCGGGTTCCAGTACGAAAACACCCGCGCCCTGACGCGGCTCGACCAGACCGTCGGATCGCAGCGAGGCGATTGCCTCCCGCACCACGGTACGGCTGACACCGAATTCCTGCGTCATCTGCGCTTCGGAGGGCAGGCGTTCGCCCGTCTTGTAACGACCCTTGGCGATCTGGCTGCGGAGTTCCTCCGAAACCTTCACCACAAGCGTTCTGCCTTGTGGAGCTGCCGGTTCGGAGCTTGTCGCTTTTGTCATCTTGGTCGCCGTTCTAAAAAATGTCGGTTGCGTGCACCGTTCCTCGATACGTCATTCGCGGCCTGGCATGCAATCCCGCCTTTTTAGCGGGAAAGGTCCGTGCGACATTTCACGTCTCCTTGAAGATCGGGTTGTCGACAAACACGCCACCCTGAAAGCGGACTACCGCGTCGCTCGGGTCCGGTTTGGGAGCTGTCCGGGCGATGTGCTCCCGGAAGGCCTCGGCATTGTCCTTCGGTTTCCATCCAAGAAAGCCGAGATGTGAATTGTCCCACCAGCTGGCATCATTGGCCGACGCGCCCCAGACGACCGGGCAGCCGAGAACGGGTGCGCGGAACGCCGCTTCGATCAGCGAGACGAAATCGTCATGCGAGAACCATGTGGACAGCATGCGGTAATTGTTGGGTTCCGGGGTGCAGGAGCCGATACGCACAAGCGCCGTCTCCTGTCCGAATTTCTCGAAATACAGGCGGGCGAGGTTTTCGCCGAAACATTTGGAAACGCCGTAGAGGCCGTCCGGGCGGAACGGAACGTCGGGACCAAGCCGTTCGGTCTGGGGATAATAGCCGATCGTATGGTTGGAACTGGCGAAAACAATTCGCGGCTGGCCGTGGGCGCGTGCGGCCTCGTAGAGATTATAAAGTCCGATGATGTTGCCCTGAAGGATTTGTTCGAAAGGCTTCTCCACCGATATGCCGCCCAGATGCACGATGCCGTCGCAACCGGCAACCATGGCATCCACGGCGTCTGCATCCGCAAGGTCGCATTGCATGCATTCCTCATTCGGGCCTGCCGGATCGAGCGGGGCGAGATCGGCAAGGCGAACGATCTCGGCCATCGATGCAAGGCGTTTACGCATAACGCGGCCAAGCTGGCCCGCAGCACCGGTAACAAGAAGCCGTTTCATTGCCATTCTCCCTCAGCGTCGCACGTCTCTGGCGTGGTCGAGATATGCCTATGCCTCTTGACCTTGTCATACAGATCGTACAAAAAGCGGATAACATATATTATGTGCCATACGCAACAATCATGAAGGATGAGTTTGATGTTGACCGTCGAAACAAGGCAGGCCGTGAACCCGGAATATGCAAAAACGCTGGATACCGAAGGGCTCCGCCGGCATTTCCTCGCCAACGACATGTTTCGTTCCGGCGAAATCAGGCTGATCTATACCCATTATGACCGCTTCGTGATGGGCGGCGCGGTGCCGAACGGCGCGCCGCTGACGCTGGACAAGGTGGAAGAAACCAAAACGCCGTCCTTCCTCGACCGGCGTGAGATGGGCATCGTCAATATCGGCGAGACCGGCACGGTCAGCGCCGGCGGCGAGACCTATACCCTCAATCGCGGCGACGTGCTTTATCTCGGTGCAGGCAGCGGTGCGGTGACCTTTGACGGGGCAGGGCGATTCTACATCACCTCCTGCCCGGCGCATCGCAGCCTGCCGGCGAAGCTCGTGACACTGGCCAACAGCAAGGAGGTCAAGCTCGGCGCGACCGAAACCTCCAACAAGCGCACCATCAACCAGTTCATCCATCCGCTGGTCATGGAAAGCTGCCAGCTGGTGCTGGGGTATACGACGCTGGAGGACGGTTCCGTCTGGAACACCATTCCTTCCCACATTCACGATCGCCGCATGGAGGCCTATCTCTATTTCGGCATGGATGAGAAGTCGCGCGTGCTGCATCTGATGGGTGAGCCGCAGGAAACACGGCATCTGTTCATTTCGAATGAAGAGGGTGCGATTTCCCCGCCCTGGTCCATCCATTCCGGCGCCGGCATCGGTTCTTACACCTTCATCTGGGCCATGGCGGGAGACAATGTCGATTACACCGACATGGACTTCATTCAGCCGGGAGATCTGAAATGAAGAATCCCTTTTCGCTTCAGGGGCGTAAGGCGCTAGTCACCGGCGCGAATACAGGGCTTGGCCAGGCAATTGCGGTGGGGCTCGCCGCTGCCGGCGCGGAGGTGGTCTGCGCCGCCCGCCGCGCGCCGGATGAAACGCTGGAGATGATCGCCAGGGACGGCGGCAAGGCCAGCGCATTGTCTATCGATTTTGCCGATCCGCTGGCGGCGAAGGACAGTTTTGCCGGCGCCGGTTTCGATATTCTCGTCAACAATGCCGGCATCATCCGCCGTGCCGATTCCGTCGAGTTTTCCGAACTCGACTGGGACGAGGTGATGGACGTCAATCTCAAGGCGCTGTTTTTCACCACCCAGGCTTTTGCGAAAGAGTTGCTGGCGAAAGGCCGGTCCGGCAAGGTGGTCAATATCGCTTCGCTCCTCTCCTTTCAGGGTGGCATTCGCGTGCCGTCCTATACGGCGGCGAAACATGGCGTCGCCGGCCTCACCAAGCTTCTGGCGAATGAGTGGGCGGCAAAGGGTATCAATGTGAATGCGATTGCGCCCGGCTACATCGAAACCAACAATACCGAGGCGCTGCGTGCGGATGCGGCCCGCAACAAGGCCATTCTCGAGCGTATTCCGGCCGGCCGCTGGGGCCATTCCGACGACATAGCCGGGGCGGCGGTTTTCCTTGCCTCGCCGGCGGCGGATTATGTGCATGGCGCCATTCTCAATGTCGACGGCGGCTGGCTGGCGCGCTGATCTGTTACAGATTTCAACAATTCATCATACAACATGTATGATGAATTGTTGACAAGCATGCGGCAACCGGGTTAGGTGGCTTCCAGTCAATGAATTTGCAAAGGAATACCAAACATGAACCCTGAACAAATCAAGGCGGCGCTCGGCTCCGGCCTGTTGTCTTTCCCGGTCACTCATTTCGATTCCGAGGGCCGTTTCGCCCAGGACAGTTACAGGGCGCATGTCGAATGGCTTGCCGGTTATAAAGCGCCGGTGCTGTTTGCCGCCGGCGGCACGGGCGAGTTCTTCTCGCTGAAGCCGGATGAAATTCCGACCATCGTTTCCGCCGCCAAGGATGTGGCCGGTGAAACCGCCATCGTTTCCGGCTGCGGTTACGGCACCGAGATCGCCGTCGATATCGCCCGCTCGGTCGAAAAGGTCGGCGCGGACGGCATCCTGCTTCTGCCGCATTATCTCATCGATGCGCCGCAGGAAGGCCTTTACGCCCACATCAAGAAGGTGTGTCAGTCGGTCGGTATCGGCGTCATGGTTTATAACCGTGACAATTCCGTGCTGCAGGCCGATACGCTGGCGCGTCTCTGCGACGAATGCCCGAACCTCGTCGGCTTCAAGGACGGCACCGGCGATATCGGTCTCGTTCGCCAGATCACCGCCAAGATGGGCGACCGCCTGATGTATCTCGGCGGTATGCCGACGGCGGAACTGTTTGCCGAAGCCTATCTCGGCGCCGGTTTCACCACCTATTCCTCGGCTGTCTTCAACTTTGTGCCGGGTCTTGCCAATGAGTTCTACGCCGCCCTGCGCGCCGGCGAACGCGCCACCTGTGAGCGTATCCTGACGGAATTCTTCTATCCGTTCATGGCGATCCGCAACCGCGCCAAGGGTTATGCCGTCTCCGCCGTCAAGGCCGGTGTTCGCCTGCAGGGCTTCAATGCCGGTCCGGTGCGTGCGCCGCTGAAGGACCTGACCAATGAGGAAATCGGCATGCTCGACGCCTTGATCGGCACGCACAAGCGCAAAGCCTGATTTGGAGGCCTGATCGAGACAAGCGGGAGGGGAGCCATGAAGATCACAGCGGTGCGCACGCATCTGCTCGAACACCGGCTGGACACGCCGTTCGAAAGCGCATCCATGCGTTTTGATCGCCGCGCCCATATTCTGGTGGAAATCGAATGCGACGACGGAACCGTCGGCTGGGGCGAATGCCTCGGCCCGGCGCGGCCCAACGCCGCCGTGGTTCAGGCTTACTCCGGCTGGCTCATCGGCCAGGACCCGCGTGAGACCGAGAAGATCTGGGCCGTGCTTTATAACGCCCTGCGCGATCAGGGCCAGCGCGGCCTCAGCCTCACGGCCCTGTCCGGCATCGATATCGCGCTGTGGGACATCAAGGGCAAGCATTATGGCGCTTCGATCTCGATGCTGCTCGGCGGGCGCTGGCGCGAAAGCGTGCGGGCCTATGCCACCGGCAGCTTCAAGCGCGATGGCGTCGACCGCGTGTCCGACAACGCCTCCGAGATGGCGGATCGCCGGGCGGACGGCTTTCATGCCTGCAAGATCAAGATCGGCTTCGGCATTGAGGAAGACCTCCGCGTCATCGCCGCCGTGCGCGAGGCGATTGGGCCGGATATGCGGCTGATGATCGACGCCAATCACGGCTACACCGTCACCGAGGCCATCGCGCTCGGCAACCGCGCCGCCGACTATGGTATCGACTGGTTCGAGGAGCCGGTGGTTCCCGAACAGCTCGATGCCTACGCCCGGGTGCGGGCCGGCCAGCCGATACCGGTTGCGGGCGGCGAGACCTGGCACGGGCGTTATGGCATGTGGCAGGCGCTTTCCGCCGGTGCCGTGGATATTCTCCAGCCCGATCTCTGCGGCTGCGGCGGTTTTTCCGAAACGCAGAAGATCGCGGCGCTCGCCACGCTGCACGGCGTGCGCATCGTGCCGCATGTCTGGGGCACCGGCGTACAGATTGCGGCAGCCCTGCAATTCATGGCGGCGATGACGCCCGATCCGGTGCGGGTCAATCCCATCGAGCCGATCATGGAATTCGACCGCACCTATAATCCGTTCCGGCAGGCCGTGCTGAGCGAGCCGATAGAGGCGGTAAACGGCGTCGTCACCATCCCGAACGGCCCCGGCCTCGGCATAGAGATCAACCGCGACGCATTGGTTGAATTCAGGATGCCAGACCCGTGAGCGAACTTGTCAGAAAACTGAGCGGCACAGCGCCCCGGCCCGCTTTCCCGAAAGGCGCCGTCGATACGCAGATGCATCTCTATCTGCGCCACTATCCCGCCCTGCCGGGTGGACCGGGTCTGCCGCCGGGCGCTCTGCCCGGACCGGAGGATTATCGCAGCCTCATGCAATGGCTCGGCATCGACCGGGTCATCATCACCCAGGGCAACGCCCATCAGCGCGATAACGGCAACACACTCGCCTGTGTCGCGGAAATGGGCGAGGCGGCCCGCGCGGTGGTTATCATCGATGCGGGCACGACCGAAAAGGACATGGAAAAGCTTGCCGCCGCAGGCGCTGTCGGTGCGCGTATCATGGATTTGCCGGGCGGTGCGGTGAACCTGTCCGAGCTGGAAGCCGTGGACGAGCGCGCGCATGCGGCCGACTGGATGGTGGCGGTGCAATTCGACGGCAATACGCTGCTCGATCACCTGCCGCGCCTTCAGAACATCCGCTCGCGCTGGGTGTTCGATCACCACGGCAAGTTCTTCAAGGGCATCAAAACCGATGGCCCGGAAATGGCGGCGCTTCTGAAACTCATCGACCGCGGCAATCTCTGGTTCAAGTTCGCCGGCGTCTACGAAAGCTCACGCGAGAGCTGGCCCTATGAGGACGTCGCTGCCTTTTCGCGCGTCATCGCCGCCCATGCGCCGGGGCGCATCGTCTGGGGCACCAACTGGCCGCATAATTCCATCCGCGAGACGGCGGCCTATCCCGACGATGCCCGCCTTGCGGAACTCATACTCGGCTGGCTACCGGATGAAGCGGCGCGCCACCGTGCGCTGGTGGAAAACCCGGAAGCGCTGTTCAAGCTGCCGCCAGTCACGGCGGCATAGGTCAATCCGGGATGGCTGAGGAAGGGAGGTCCCCATCATCCTTTTAAAGTGAAAGGTCTTTGCATGCCGGCCCGGATGGGCGTGAAAAATCGGTCCGATAGCCTTGGAGGGGCTGGATCGTTTCAACAATGGAGGAGGAAAGCATGAAAAAGATTGCAAGCATGATGTGCGTCGCGATGGGGATCGCGCTCGCCGGTGTTTCCGCCAAGGCGCAGGAAATCACCCTGCGTTCGGCCGATATTCATCCCGACGGTTATCCGACGGTCGAAGCCGTGAAATATATGGGCGAGCTTCTGGCCGAGCGCACCAAGGGCCGCATCAAGATACAGGTCATGAACAATTCCGTTCTCGGCGGCGAGAAGGATACGATCGAGCAGACCCGCTTCGGCGTCATCGACATGAACCGCGTCAATGCCGCGCCCTTCAACAATCTGGTCAAGGAAACCACCGTCCTCGGCCTGCCTTTCCTGTTCCGCTCGACGGAACACATGCACAACACGGTCGACGGCCCGATCGGCGATGAGGTTCTGGCGGCCTTCGAACCGCACGGCCTCATCGGCCTCGCCTTTTACGATTCCGGCGCGCGGTCCTTCTACACCACCAAAAAGCCCATTGAAAAACTCGCGGACCTGAAGGGCCTGAAAATCCGCGTGCAGCAGTCGGATCTGTGGATTTCGATGATGCAGGCCTTTGGCGCCAATCCGACGCCGATGCCGATGGGCGAAGTCTATTCCTCGCTTGAAACCGGTGTCGTCGACGGTGCGGAAAACAACTGGCCCTCTTACGAATCCGCCCGTCACTACGAGGTTGCGAAGAACTACTCCCTGACGGAACATTCGCTGAACCCGGAAATCCTCGTCATTTCCAAGGTCTCTTACGACAAGCTCTCTCCGGAAGATCAGAAGCTCTTGCGTCAGGCGGCCAAGGATTCCGTGGGCAAGATGCGTGAACTCTGGAGCGCCCGCGAAAAGGCGTCGGAAGAAAAGGTCCGCGCCGGCGGCGTCAACGTCATCAAGGTCGACAAGGAGGAATTCGCTGCCGCGATGGGTCCCGTCTACGACAAGTTCGTCACCGATCCGAAGATGAAAGACCTTCTGGAACGGGTGAAAGCGGTCAAGTAATGCGCGGAAAACCGGCCCTGGGAACAGGGCCGGTTTTCTTTTGTCGCCGTTGACGCGGAGGAACAGACAATGCGAAATTTCATGCGGGCCATTCGCCCCTTTCTCGGCGCGCTTAGCCACGCGTCGCTTTATATTGCCGGTATCGGCATGATCGCCATGACGCTTATCGTCGGCTGGCAGGTTTTTGCGCGGTATATTCTGAACGATTCACCCAGCTGGTCGGAGCCGCTGTCGCTGCATCTCATGTCATGGTTCATCATGCTGGGGGCGGCGGTGGGCGTGCGCGAAAGCGTGCATCTGGGGCTGGATATATTGCGCTACATGATGCCGCCACGCGTGCAGAAGGGAATGGACCTTACTAGCCTTGCCCTGATCTTTTTCTTCGGCGCCGGCATGGCCTGGTATGGCACCTCGCTTTCCATGGGCACATGGACGGCGACGATCCCGGTTCTCGGCTGGCCGGGCGGCACGGATTTCTTCCCACTGATAGGCGGCGGTTTCCTCATCGCGCTGTTTGCGGCTGAACGTTTCGTCGATCTCGCCATTGGCGAGGAGATTGCGGCGGATGTGATCGTGCAGGAGGCAGCGTAGATGGCTTACACCATTCTCTTCGGGGTCTTCACCCTGCTGATGCTGATCGGCACGCCGATAGCATTTTGCCTCGGCATTGCCTCTTTCGCCACGGTTCTTTATCTCGGCCTGCCGCCCATTGTCGTGTTCCAGCAGATGAATTCCGGCATGAACGTGTTTGCGATGATGGCGATACCGTTTTTCATCTTCGCCGGCGACCTGATGGTGCGCGGTGGCATCGCCCATCGCCTCATCCGCTTTGCGGCCGGCCTCGTGGGACACCTGCGCGGCGGTCTTGGCCAGGTCAACATCGTGGCCTCGACGCTGTTCGGCGGCATTTCCGGTTCGGCCGTGGCCGATGCCTCGGCCGTCGGCGGGCTGATGATCCCGCAAATGGCCAAGCGCGGTTATGACAGGGACTATGCGGTCAATGTCACGGTCAATGCGGCCATCATCGCGCTGATGATACCGCCCTCGCATAATATGATCCTTTATTCGATTGCGGCGGGCGGCAATGTTTCGGTGGCCGATCTCTTCACCGCCGGCATCGTTCCGGGTTTCCTGCTTGCAGCGGCGCTGATGGTGACGGCCTATATCGTTGCCCGGCGCAAGGGTTATCCTTCCGAGCCGTTCCCGGGTTTCTCGAAGCTGATGTATTATCTCTTGGCCTCGTTCCCCGGCATCCTGTTGATCGGCATCATCTTCGGCGGCGTGCGTTCGGGCATCTTCACCGCGACGGAAAGTTCCTGCATCGCGGTTCTCTACGCCTTCCTCGTTGCGATGCTCGTCTATCGCGAGCTGGACTGGAGCGGTTTCGTAGAGGCGGTGATGGGCGCGGTGCGCACGACGGCCATGGTTCTGCTGGTTATCGGCACGGCGGCGTCCTTCGGCTGGCTGATGGCCTTCCTGCAGGTGCAGACGCTGATGATTGCCGCAATCAGCGCGATTTCGGACAATCCGATCATCGTGCTGCTCGTCATCAATGTCATCCTGCTTTTGCTCGGCACATTCATGGATATGGCACCGATGGTCATCATCTCCACGCCGGTGCTTCTGCCCGTCGTGAAGGCCTTCGGCATCGACCCCGTGCATTTCGGCGTCGTGATGATCCTGAACGCCGGTATCGGGCTCAACACGCCGCCGGTCGGAACGGTGCTTTTCGTCGGCTGCGCGGTCGGCGGCATATCGATACGGGAAGCGATGCGGACGATCTGGCCGTTCTTCGGGGCCAGCATCGCGGTGCTGCTTGCAGTCACCTATATTCCGTCGCTGTCCCTGTGGTTGCCGTCACTGTTCCGGTAATTCCAGCGCTTTCAAACGAGAAGGCCCCGCTATGCCGGGGCCTTTTCCGTTTCAGTGGCAAGCAGCCTCTGCTGTTCGTGTTCGTCAAAGGCCATGAGATTGCCGTGCCGGCTGCGGCGTATGCGGTTCATATGGTCGCGCGGGCTTAACCCCAATGTCCGTTTGAACATGCGCGAGAAATAATAGGGATCGCCATATCCTACTTCGGCCGCCGCCGCCGTAACCGAAAGCCCCGCCTCGAGAAAATGCATGGCGCGTTCCATGCGTTTGAACTCCTGATATTTCCTTGGTGTACGTCCGACGCGTTTTTGAAATTCGCGCAGAAAATAATCGCGATTATAGGGAGCCGCCTCGGTCGCCCGGCCGGCAATGTCGGGGTCGAGCGGATTGGCGGAAATCATGGTGATCGCCTTCATCACCGCAAGGTCGAGGCCTTCCGTGCCCTCCGGCTGGAAACTCGGCCGGTCCACCCATCCGAGGAAGGCGTCATCGATGAAGGCGATGAGAAGCACCATGAAAAGATGATGCTGGCCAAGCGTGACGGAGGAGGGCGGGGCGCTCTGCCGGTAGTGGCGCACCAGCGGTTCCAGCAGTGGCCAGCGGCTTAGCTTCACTTTGGGCTTCAGATCCATCTGCGCGATCAGGTTGTGGCGGCCGTAAATATCCAGCGTGAAATGTTGCGCCACGCCGCGATAGGTGACGGCCTGCTCGTTCCAGCCGACAAAGCGCTGCCCCCGGAAAATCAGCATGGCATCACCCGGCTCCAGCACCCGCGCCTCGCCATCGACGAGATAATGCCCGCGCCCTTCCAGGCAGATGATGAGATCGTCCACCTGATTGGATTTGTCGATCTGCCAGGTGCGCGAATGCTCCATCTTGATCGTTGCGCGCGTCAGGTTGAGGTTGAGCGCCGCAGGCGGAACGGACGATAGAATGCCACCTTCGATTTCGTCCATCTTTTTCCTCGTCTTTGTTAATTCACCTTGGCGCGGAAATTTGGTTTTGTCATCGCATAAATTGCTTTTACGCGCCGTATCAATGAGGGAGGAGATCGGTCGCGGCGAGAAATTGCGCCATCACGCGCCTGCCGCCTGCCGTTCCGGGAGAATCACTTGTACGAAATTGTATTCTGTCATTCGCGTTCCAGCGGGACGCGGGGAGGAGCATTATGAAATCTCAGCGCTTCCTCGGGCTGGGATATCTGACGCCTTATATCGTCGGGCTTTTGGTCTTCACGGCCATCCCGTTCCTTGGCTCGCTCTATCTCAGCTTCACCCGTTACGATCTGATGAGCGATCCCAGCTGGGCGGGGCTGGCCAATTACGAGCGGCTGTTCACCCGCGACCGCACCTTCATGAAATCGCTGAACGTTACCCTGTTCTACGTGTTTCTGACGGTGCCGCTGAAGCTTGCCTTCGCGCTGTTCATTGCGGCCATACTCAATTATAAGCTGCAATTCATCAACTTCTTCCGCACCGCCTTTTACGTGCCGTCCATTCTCGGCGGCTCCATCGCGATTGCGGTTCTGTGGCGCTATATCTTCGCAAGCGAGGGACTTGCCAATATGGCGCTGGCCGCCATCGGCCTGTCGCCGGTGGACTGGTTCGGCGATCCGGGCAACGCGCTTTTCACCATCACGCTGCTGCGCTGCTGGCAGTTCGGTTCGGCCATGGTGATCTTCCTCGCTGCGCTGCAATCCATCGACAAGTCGCTTTATGAGGCCGCGGCCATCGATGGCGCGGGCAAGGTGAGAACATTCTTCTTCATCACGCTGCCGCTTCTGACGCCGGTGATCTTCTTCAACCTCATCATGCAGATGGTTCAGGCATTCCAGGAGTTCAACGGGCCTTACATCATCACCCAGGGCGGACCGCTGAAGTCCACTTATCTGCTGCCTCTTTACATCTATGACGAGGCTTTCAAGAAGTTCAACATGGGCTATGCCTCCGCCATCGCCTGGGTGCTCTTCACCATCATCACCCTGCTGACCCTCGTGGCCTTCTGGTCCTCGAAGAAGTGGGTCTATTACGCCGGCGACAAGCGGAACTGATGCCATGACCGATATCGCAATCCTAAACGACATGCAGGCGGCCCGCCGGGCGCGGCTGAGGCTCGTCTCCACCTCGGTCCGCTACGTGCTTCTCTTCGCGGTCGGCCTCATCATGCTCTACCCGCTGATCTGGCTGGTGGGCGCAAGTTTCAAGACCAATTCGGAAATCTTCTCCGGCGCGGGCTTCATCCCCGAAAACCCGACGCTGGATGGTTATATCCGCGGCTGGGAGACCTCGACGCCTTATACCTTCGGCCGGTTCTTCTGGAATTCGTTCCTGATCATCCTGCCGAAAGTCATCGGCACGGCGATTTCCTGCACCATGGCGGCCTATGCCTTTGCCCGCTTCGATTTCCCGCTGAAGAAGATCCTGTTCGGTTCTGTCATCGCCATCCTGCTGCTGCCGAATGTCGTTACCCGCATTCCGCAATATATCCTGTTTCGCGATCTCGGCTGGCTGGACAGTTTCCTGCCGCTCTGGGTGCCCTCGGCGCTCGCCGGCGATGCCTTCTTCGTTTTCATGCTGGTGCAGTTCCTGCGCTCGCTGCCATCGGACATGGAAGAGGCCGCCAGGGTAGATGGCGCCAACAGCCTGCAGACGCTGATTTACATCGTCGTGCCGATGCTGGCCCCGGCGCTGATCTCGGTCTGCCTGTTCCAGTTCATGTGGACGATGAACGATTTCCTCGGGCCGCTGATCTACCTGTCCTCGGTCGACAAATATCCGGTGAGCCTCGCGCTCAAACTCTCCATCGACACCACCGAAGCCTTCGAATGGAACCGCATCCTGGCGATGTCGGTGCTGACGATCGCGCCTGCGCTGATCGTGTTCTTCGCGGCGCAACGGTATTTCATTGAAGGGATCTCGTCTGGCGGGGTCAAGGGCTGAAAATGGCAAGCGTTCAACTTAAAAATCTCGAAAAAATCTATGGCGGCAGCTTCAAGGCCGTGCACGGCATCAATCTCGATGTCGAGGATGGTGAGTTCATGGTGTTCGTCGGCCCTTCCGGCTGCGCCAAATCCACGACGCTGCGCATGGTGGCGGGGCTGGAGGAAATCACCGGCGGCGAAATCCTGATCGGAGACCAGCGCGTCAACGACCTGCCGCCCGGCAAGCGCTCCATCGCCATGGTGTTCCAGAATTACGCGCTTTATCCGCATATGAAGGTGCGCGGCAATCTCGCCTTCGGCCTGAAGATCGCCGGTGTCGCCAAGCCAGAGATCGAAAAGGCAATCGACAATGTCGCTCGCATTCTCGAAATCGAGCCGCTGCTCGACCGTCTGCCGAAGCAGCTCTCGGGCGGGCAGGCGCAGCGTGTAGCGCTGGGCCGCGCGCTCATCAAGAAGCCCGGCGTGTTCCTGTTCGATGAGCCGCTGTCCAATCTCGACGCCAAGCTGCGCGCCTCCATGCGGGTGCGCATCACCGATCTGCACCGTCAGTTGAAGGCGGAAGGCCTGTCCTCGACGGTCATTTACGTCACCCATGACCAGACGGAGGCCATGACCATGGGCGACCGTATTTGCGTCATGCAGGCGGGTCGCATCATGCAGGTCGCGACGCCGAAGGAGCTTTACAACCACCCCGCCAATCTTTTCGTCGCCGGCTTTATCGGCACGCCGGAAATGAATCTGGTGGATGTGGCAATCGACGGCGCGGAATTCGTCATCGCCGGCCAGCGGCTGCCCATCGGTACGCATCTGGAGCAACGGCTATCGGCGAGACCCGCAGATGCCGTCATCGGCATCCGCCCGCAGCATCTTTCGCTGGCGGGAGAAGCCGATGGCCCGGCGCTGCAGGCGAAACTCACCAATGCGGAATTCATGGGTCACGAGGTCTATCTGCACGCCGATCTCGGCGGTCAGAAAGTCGTCAGCGTCGTTGGCGCGGCCGAATTCGAGGCGCTCGGGCGCGATGGCATCCTGCGGCTGAAGCCGGATCCGGAGAAGCTGCATATTTTCGACAAGGCCGACGGTCGCAACGTCTCGCTGTGAGAAGGGGACGGGCGTGCCTGATTTTTCGAGGAGGAGAAGAACAATGAAGACGATGACAAGAATGATGGCGATGCTCGCCGGCGCCGCTTATGTGGCGATGGCAACCGCCCCGGCGGCGGGTGCTGCGGAACTGCGCATGTCGTGGTGGGGCGGCGAAAGCCGCCATGTCGCAACCCAGAAGGCCATTGCCGCCTGCGGTGAAAAATACGGCCACACCGTCAAGGGCGAATTCACCGGCTTCGACGGTTATCTGGAGAAGCTCACCACGCAGATGGCGGGCAAGACGGAGGCCGATATCGTTCAGGTCAACTGGCCTTGGCTACCGCTGTTTTCCAAGAACGGCGAAGGTTTTGCCGATCTGCGCCAGCTGAAGCCGCTCGATCTTTCGCAATGGGCCGAGAGCGATCTGGACGCCGGTTCGATGAACGGCGTGTTGCAGGGGCTTTCCGTTTCCACTACCGGCCGCGTCTTCTTCTTCAACGCCACCACCTTCGAAAAGGCCGGCGTGGAAATTCCGAAGACCTGGGACGAGTTTTTCGCGGCAACGAAAACCATCAAGGAAAAGCTCGGCAAGGACTATTACACCTTCAATGCCGTGAAGGAGACTGCCCAGCTGCTGGTGACACTGGCTGTCGTGCAGAAGACCGGCAAGGATCTGGTCGATCCCAAGACCAACCGCGTGGCCTGGACGCCGGAGGAACTGGCCGAGGGTATCTCTTTCGTCGGCAAGCTGGTCGAAACCGGCTCCATTCGCTCACAGAAAGAGGAAGCGGCCGATGGTAACGTCAATCTCTATGAAAAGCCGTCCTGGTCGGAAGGCCGCATCGCCGGATCCTATGAATGGGATTCGACCTATTCGAAATATGCCGATCCGCTCAAGGAAGGGCAGGTTCTGAAACCGTTCCCGATGCTGAAGCTTGCCGATGCCGTGACAGAGGGCGTCTATCGCAAGCCTTCCATGGTGTTTTCGATCTCGAAAAACTCCAGGAACCCGGAAGCGGCCGCGCAAATCCTGAACTGCCTGCTGAACGAACCGGAAGGCATCGATGCGCTCGGCACCTCACGCGGCCTGCCCGCCTCGAAGGCCGCGGCGGCGCGTCTGGGCGACAAGGGCGAGCCGGAAGTGCGGGCCGCAAACGCCATCGTCATGGCGGCATCGGGACCGGTGGTGTCACCCTTCAACGAACATCCTGAAATCCGCTCGGGCTTCATCGATACGCTCGAGGAATATGCCTATGGCCAATTGACGGCGGAAGAGGCGGCCGAGCAGATCATCGATACGACCAACGATGTTCTCGCCAAATTCGATTGACGACAATGGCCTGCCGTCTGCATGGCGGCGGGCTCCCTATCCGGCTGCCGGATGATGTGAGGCGTGTCCGCCAAGGGTTTGGCCGGACAGGCACCAAAGACGAGAAAAGAGCATGAACGAACCCCTTATCATCGCGTCTTCGGCGCGAACAGCAGCGCTTTGCCTTGCCGTTCCCGGCGCTCGATATTTCCTTCCGTACAAAACGGCATGGCGTCTGACGTCGGCGGATGGCGGCGAAAGGCGCGGTGAAACAGCGACCGTGGTGAAGCTGCTGCATGACCTCTCCCCGAATACGCGCTATGTCTTCGAAGCGGAAGGGTTCGGACGGCTGGAGTTCAGAACCGCCCCCTGTGCCGGGCTTGTCGAGGCTGCGGCGTTCTCCCTCATGCCGGATGTTGCGCTTGATGATGAGACACGCGCGCGCGCCAATGCACAGGCGCTGGAAGGGGCCGTGGCCGCGGTGCCGCACGGCGGCACGTTGCGTCTCGGGGCCGGTCTCTGGACAGCCTTTCCCGTTCGCCTGAAAAGCAACATGACCTTCCACCTTGCCGAAGGAGCCGTGCTGCGCGCGCCCTCCACCCGCAGGGGCTGGCCGATCCTGCCTGCCCGCGATGAGGTAGGCCATATGCTCGGAAGCTGGGAAGGCTTGCCGGATGCCTGTTTTGCCGCGCTGGTTCATGCCATCGCAGCAGACAATCTCGTCATCGAGGGCAGGGGCGTTCTCGATGGCTCCGGCGACAGCGGCGACTGGTGGAGCTGGCCGAAAGAGACCCGCGACGGAGCGCGCCGGCCACGCGGCCTGCATCTCGTTTCCTGCCGGAAGACAAAACTGCTCGGTTTCACGATCCGGAACGCCGCCTCCTGGACGATTCATCCGCAGGGCTGCGAAGACTTGATCGCCGCTGGCCTCAGCATCGTCGCACCCCATGACAGCCCGAATACCGATGGTTTCAACCCCGAGAGCTGCCGTAACGTCACGATATCAGGCGTGCGCTTTTCCGTCGGCGACGATTGCATCGCGGTGAAGGCGGGAAAGCGGGGCCCCGATGGCGAGGACGATCATCTCGCGGAAACGCGCGGCATTCGGGTGCGCCACTGCCTGATGCAGCGCGGCCATGGCGGGCTCGTGATCGGTTCGGAAATGTCCGGCGGTGTACATGATGTGGCGGTCGAGGATTGCGACATGGTCGGCACGGATCGCGGCCTGCGCCTCAAGACACGGCGCGGGCGGGGCGGCACCGTCAGCAACATTGCCATGCGCCGGGT
Source organism: Agrobacterium sp. 22-221-1 (assembly GCF_053522445.1). Lineage (NCBI taxonomy): Bacteria > Pseudomonadati > Pseudomonadota > Alphaproteobacteria > Hyphomicrobiales > Rhizobiaceae > Agrobacterium > Agrobacterium sp. 22-221-1. Next base: position 83,451 of record NZ_JBNWCL010000002.1, on the reverse strand, counting down.
GCTGCTGGATGGCGTGCAGACCGCGCTTTCCGCCAATGCCCATTACCATTGCGATGCGGATGGACATGACGACTGGGTGCAGTCGCGAAACCCGGCGCCGGTCGATGGCGGCACGCCCTTTATCGACGGCATTAGCGTGGAGGACGTTGAAATCCGCAATCTCTCCCATGCGGCCGGCGCTTTTCTCGGCCTTCCCGAAGCGCCTATCCGCAACATCGCCATCCGCAATCTCACCATCGTCTCGCGCGATCCTTCGGCCATCGCAACGCCGCCGATCATGGCCGACCGGGTGCGTCCCATGCGCCATGAGGCGATTGTTTTCGAGCAGGCGCATATAGTCTGCGATAATCCCGCCCTGTTGAGCGATGCTTCCGTTTCCATTGTGTCAGATTCCGATTGAGAAAACCGATGAAAGCCACTGAATATTTTGATCAATTCTCCAGTCGTTATAAACATTACAAGGACGGAAGCTGGTGTTACGAGGATGGATGTGTCTATCGCGGCCTGCAGCAGCTATTCGAGGCGACCGGCGAGGTGCGCTGGAACGACCATCTGCATCGTCTCGCCGATGCGCAGATAGCGCCAGACGGCACGCTCGCCGGTTACGATCCGCAGGAATATAATATCGACCATATCCTCGCCGGCCGTATCCTCTTTCCCCTTGCGGCGGAAACGGGCGATCCGCGTTACCTCGCTGCGGCGGAACATCTGGCGGGGCAACTGCGCAGCCATCCGCGCATCGCATCCGGGAATTACTGGCACAAGAAGCGTTATCCGCATCAGGTCTGGCTGGATGGGCTTTATATGGGGCTTCCTTTCCAGATCGAATACGCGCAGGCGACGGGTCGGGCGGAACTGATCGACGATGCGCTGCGGCAGTTTTCAGCGGCGCTCGCGGCGACGGAGGATAGCGGTGGGCTCTATGCCCATGGTTACGACCACAGCCGCAGCCAGCGCTGGGCCGATCCTCAAAGCGGCAAGTCTCCCGCCATATGGGCGCGTGCGGTCGGCTGGCTCGCCATGGCGCTGGTGGACGCGCTGGCCATCCTGCCGGATGACGGCGCGACGGCGCCGCTTCGCAACAAGACGCAGTTGCTTCTGGCCGGCATCATCGCACGGCAGACCGAGACGGGGCTCTGGATGCAGGTTCTCGACAAACCGGGCCTTGCGGGCAATTACGAGGAAACATCCGCCTCGGCCATGTTTGCCTATGCCTTGCTGCACGCAGTGCGGTTGAAGCTCGTGCAGGGCGAAGAGGCGAATGCCGCCCTTTCGGCGGGTCGTCGCACGCTTGATGCGCTTCTGGAAACGCGGCTGAAAGCCGATGAAGAAGGCGTGACGCGCCTCACCGGCATCGTTCATGTCGCGGGCCTTGGCGGCTTTGAGGGCAATTATCGCGATGGAACGCCGGAATATTATCTGACCGAGCCGGTGGTGTCCGACGATGCCAAGGGCGTCGGGCCGCTGATGATGGCCTATGCCGAAAGCCTGCTTCTGGCCAAGCCGCAGGCGCAGGCTGTTTCAGCGGCGTGACGTCACGCCGCCCTTGTGAAGATCACGGTCTGGATCAGGCCCTGTTTCTTGTGGTTGGCAATGGTGATTGTGCCGCCGAAGCGCTCGATGATTTCCCTGGCGATGGCAAGACCAAGACCGACGCCGGGGATTGATTTGCGCCGCGCGAGATCCACCCGGAAGAAGGGTTCGAAAACCCGGCCGATCAGTTCCTGCGGAATGCCGGGGCCTTCATCCCTGATCGTTACGACGATTTCGCTCTCGTCTCCGGTCAGATCGATATGCGCCTTCTTGCCATGCGTGACGGCGTTCAGGATGAGGTTGCGCAGGGCTCTCTTCAGCGCCAGCGGGGCCGCCTTGATGGTCATGGCGGCTTCCGGCTCGATGAAGTCGAGCGCACCCGCGTGACCGAGATCGGAAACATCGTTGACGATTTCGCTGAGAAGCGTGCCGATGTCGATCGTCTTGACGCTGTCCTGGCTGACCTCTTCCCGCACCAGAAGAATGGCGCTGTCGGCGATGGCGTCCAGCTCCTCAAGGTCCGCCAGCCATTTGGCCCGTTCCTCGTCGTTCTCGATGAATTCCGCCCTCAGCCGCATGCGGGTCATCGGGGTTCTGAGATCGTGGCCGGCGGCGGCGACGAGGCGCATGCGGCTTTCCATCGCCGCCTTCAGTCGGGTGGCGAGTTCGTTCAGCGCCCGCGCCGTGGCGCGGATTTCGCCCGGTCCGGTTTCCGGCAGGTGCGGCAGCGAACCGTCAGGCCCGATGCTGGCGGCGGCATTTTCCAGCATGTCGAGCGGGCGGGTGATCTTGCTGGCGGCAAAGATCGAAACGGCGGCGCTGCCGAGAATGATCAGCCCGATCCACATGCCAAAAATTTTCCAGCCGCCCGGCGGTGGACCCATATGTGGGATTTCCGCGACCAGCCAGCCGCCTTTTTCCAGCGCGATGGCCGCCAAGGGCGCAGGATTTCCCGGCGAGCGGATGACCATCGCGGTGCGCGGCTCTCCGACGCGGGCCAGCGCCTTTTCCAGAAATTCCGAAAGCATGCCGTCGAGATCGCCTTCCGGCGGCTTCTGTTCGATCTGGAAATAACCGGGCTGCTGCAGGGAGGGATCACGCTCGGCCATGGTCACGGCAAAGGCGAGGCTGCGGGCCAGCGGCTCGATGGTGGCGTCGGGCGGCGGTGGCTGCAACGTCCGGTCGGCCACAACAGTCGCAAGCGCGATGACGGCGATGATGGAGACGATCATCAGCGCCGTGATGCGGTTTTTAAGCGAGCTCATCGCTGCACCGGCAGGGTTTTGACCTGAACCGTCATCTGGTAACCGCCATTGCGCACGGTCTTGAAGATCGGCGTTTGCGTGTCTGCGTCCAGCTTCTTGCGCAACCGGCTCATCAGTACGTCGATGGAGCGGTCGAACGGGCCGCGATCCTTGCCCTGCGTGAGATCGAGAAGCTGATCGCGGGAAAGCAGCCGGCCGGGCCTGTCGAGAAAGACTTTCAGAAGATCGAATTCCGCTCCCGTCAAATCTATCTTTTCACCGCTGTCGCGGATGACGGAGCGCTGCTCGGGATCGGCGGTGAAATCCGCAAAACCATAGGCGGCGGATGAGGGGCGGGGGGCTTCCTGCGGCGTGGCGCGGCGCAGCACGGCCTTGATGCGCGCGGTCAGTTCGCGCGGATTGAAGGGTTTGCCGAGATAGTCGTCGGCGCCGATTTCCAGCCCGACGATCCGGTCGACATCTTCCTTCAGCGCAGTCAGGAGAATGACCGGCGTGCGCGGCCGGCGACCCTGCAGATCGCGGCAGATATCGAGGCCGGAGCCATCGGGCAGCATCACGTCGAGCACGATGAGATCGGGATCGGAGCTGGCGATCTTTTCCTCGAACTCACGCCTGTCGGCGGCCATCGACACGCGAAACCCCTGCGAGCCGAGATATTTCGCGAGCAATGTGCGTATTTCCGGATCGTCATCGACGATCAATATATGTGTCACCGAAACTGTCGTCATATCGTCCAACCTTTTGATGCCACTATACATAAGCGCTGAAAAGAAACGGCGGATTTTTGCAACGAAAGCTTTCCGGGGCCGTTCTGGCAACATTCGGTTACAAATAGGCGGTTTGCGGAAGCAGCTCGGAAACATTCGGACCAAAGCCGGAAACGCGATGCACCTATCGTCCTTTCATGTTGGAAAACGGAAGGAAGGTAAGATGAGAAACTCGCTACTGGCCACCGCCGTCATCGCGACAGCAATTATCGGCGTTTCCGCCGCCGCGCAGGCAGCGGAAGAGAATGCGTCCGCACCCCAGGCGACCGAACAGGCTGCGCCGCCGCCCGCCAATCTCGATCTCGGCCCGGACATCGGCCCGGATCGGGGTCCGGATGAAAGGCCGCTGCCGCCCCATATGCGCAGAATGCCCGGCCCGGATGTTCTCGGGCTGGCGACGAAGCTTTCGGCGGCCGAAATCTATCTCGGCGTCACGCCGGAACAGCTAGGTCCCTGGCGCGCCTATACCACGGCGCTGATCGATCTTGTTTCCCTCGGTCCGGAGCGCAATCCGCCTCCGCCGGTGGCGGGTGAAAGCAAGGCCAAGCCCGAGCCGCGTCTTGCGGGAGAGGAGCTGGCAGGCATCATCGCGCAGAAGGCGGAAAAGGCCAAAGCCCTGCAGGACGCCGTTGCGGCGCTGAAACCGAAGCTTTCGCCGCAGCAGGTGCTGAAGCTTGCCGAACTCGAGCGTGCGCTGATGCTGCCTCCGCCTCCCGGCCCGCGTCATGGCCCCGCAGCGCGCGGTGGCTTTGCTCCCCCGCATGGCGATATGAGGCAGCCGGTTCCCAATGTGGAACGGGGCTGAGGCAACTATTCGAAGTTTCCTCCTTTAATCTGCCCCCCAGTAAAGGAGGAAATCAGCCGGCAACGGCTGGAGCCGGGGGATCGCACGCCTGCGATCCCCCGCGTGATTTTCAAGCAGGAAGACGATGATGAGATATTTCTATCTGGTGCTGGCAACGGCTTTTGGTTTGAGCTTTGCCTGGTCGGTGGCCGTGGCAAAGGACAAGCCCGTGCAACAGCCGGCGGCCAAATCCCGGCAGGATGAACAGCGGCGTCAGCCCGCCTGTGCGAAGGATCAGCGCGAAAAGACGGATTCCAGACGTCTTCGCAGCACCTGCCGTAAGGCCGCGGCGCGAAAATCCGCCTCTGCCTATGAATGGATCGAAGCGGACAGGGGTTTCATCCTCGTGAAACACGAGATGACGCCGGTTTCTTCCTTCGAATGAACCGGCTGGACAGGACATCAAGATGAAAACGGCACGCAAGGCAGGCGCATTGCTGGCGGTTGTCGCTCTCGCTGTGGGCGGCTACTGGCTGTCCTCGCAATATACGCGGGCGGCCACACCCGGCTATATCACCGCACCGGTGACGCGCGGCGATATCGAGCAGACGGTGCTGGCGACGGGAACGCTGAAACCCGTTCGCCTTGTCGCTGTCGGCGCGCAGGCCTCCGGCCGCATCACCGCCGTCAAGGTGGCGCTCGGCGATACGGTCAAGACGGGCGATCTGATCGCCGAAATCGATTCCGTTACCCAGACGAACAGCCTGCGCACGGCGCAGGCGGCTCTGGCGAACGTGAAGGCGCAGCGCGTGGAGAAACAGGCGACGCTTCTTCTCAACCGCCAGAGCCTTGCCCGTCAGCAGGAGATGGTGTCGAAGAACGCGGCCTCCCGCGCCGATTTCGAAAGCGCCACCGCAGCCCTTGCCGTCACCGAGGCGCAGATCGAAGCCATCGACGCCCAGATCGAGGAAGCGCAGGTCGCGGTGGAAACGGCCGAGGCCAATCTTGGCTATACCAAGATCACCGCGCCCATCGAAGGCACGGTTCTGTCGATCGTCAGCCAGGAAGGGCAGACCGTCAACGCCACCCAATCCGCACCAACCATCGTCATTCTCGGCCAGCTCGACCGGATGACGGTGCGCACGGAAATTTCCGAGGCGGATGTAACGCGGGTCAAGCCGGACCTGCCGGTCTATTTCACGGTGCTGGGTGAGCCGCAGCAGCGTTACGACGCGATGCTTGCCTCGATAGAGCCGGCGCCGGAATCGGTGCGCAGCGATTCCAGCTTCAGTTCCTCGACCTCTTCATCCTCCAGCTCATCCTCTTCCAGCACGTCGTCCTCCGAGGCGATCTATTATAATGGCGTGTTCGAAGTGCCGAACCCGGACGGCAAGCTGCGCACCTATATGACGGCGGAGGTCCATATCGTTCTTGGCGAAGCGAAGGACGTGCTGACCGTCCCCTCGGCAGCCCTTGGCAGCATGGACAGCGACGGCAGCTATGCCGTGCGTGTGGCCGGTGCCGATGGCCGGGTTTCCGAGCGCAAGGTCGAAATCGGGCTCAACAACAAGGTCACGGCGGAAGTGCGTTCCGGCCTTGCCGAGAACGAGCGGGTGGTGACCGGCGAACGTTCCACCGACATCACCACAAACGCCATGCCGGGGCCGGGCGGCCCGCCGATGGGGCTTTGAACCATGGCTGAACCTTTGATTTCGCTTAAATCCGTGCGGCGGGATTATCCCTCCGGCGAAGGCACGATCAGCGTGCTCAAGAACATCGACCTCACCATCGAGGCCGGTGAGATGGTGGCGATCGTCGGTGCGTCCGGGTCGGGCAAGTCGACGCTGATGAATATTCTCGGCTGCCTCGACCGGCCGACATCGGGTAGCTACAGCATCAGGGGCCGGGAAACGGGCAATCTCGATGCCGACGCGCTTTCGGCGCTCAGGCGTGAAAATCTCGGCTTCATCTTCCAGCGCTACCATCTGCTGGCCGAATTGACGGCGCTCGGCAATGTCGAAATTCCGGCGATCTATGCCGGCAAGACGCAGGGCGACCGCAGGCACAATGCCGCAAGGCTGCTTGGCCGCCTCGGCATGGCGGAACGCCTCGATCACCGTCCCGGCCAGCTTTCCGGCGGCCAGCAGCAGCGCGTTTCCATCGCCCGCGCCCTGATGAACGGTGCCGAGATCATTCTTGCCGACGAACCGACCGGCGCGCTCGACAGCGCCAGCGGTGACGAGGTGCTGCGCATCCTCGGCGAGCTGCATGCCGAAGGCCGCACTGTCATCATCGTCACCCATGACATGTCGATTGCCAGACGCGCCGGCCGGATCATCGAAATCAGCGACGGCACGATCATTTCCGACTGCAGGACGGATGCAACGCCCGTACCGCAGGACGATGCCAAACCCGCTGCCGTTTCCGGCGGGTCTTCCGGTCTTGCGGGTCTCGTTTCGTCTCTGCGCGAGGCGTTGCGCATGGCGCTTCTGTCGATGCGGGCGCACAAGTTGCGCACCTTTCTCACCATGCTCGGCATCATCATCGGCATCGCCTCGGTCATCAGCGTCGTGGCGCTGGGGCAGGGGTCGCAGCAGCGGGTGCTGCAGAACATATCGAGCCTCGGCACCAACACGCTGGAAATCTTCGCCGGCAAGGATTTCGGCGACATAAGGTCGGGCAAGATCACCACGCTCGTCGTTTCCGATGCCGAAGCGCTTGCCAAGCAATCCTATGTCGCGGCGGTGACGCCGACGGTCTCGACCTCCAGCACGGTGCGTTTCGGCGCGAAGGAGGCGAATGCGCTGGTGAACGGCGTCAGCGAGCGCTATTTCGTCGCCAAGGGCACCAAGCTGTCGCAGGGCCGCTTTTTCGATGGCGGAAGCGTCGCGCAGAAGGCGCAGGAAGTGGTGATCGACGAAAATACCCGCAAATCGCTGTTTGCGGATTTCGACGGCAGCCCTGTGGGCCAGGTCATTCTCATCGGCAAGGTGCCGGCCCGCATCGTCGGCGTCACGCAGGCGCAGCAGGGCGGTTTCGGCTCAAGCCAGAATCTGTCGCTCTACCTGCCCTATACCGCTGTCCAGTCACGCTTTCTCGGCAGCCTGTCGCTGCGCAGCATCACGGTGCAGGTGGCCGACGATGTCGATGCCTCAATCGCCGAACAGGCGGTGACGACGCTTCTGACCCAGCGGCACGGCACACGGGATTTCTACATTCTCAACACCGACGATATCCGCCAGACCATCACCAGCACCACGCAGACGCTGACCCTTCTGATTGCGGCCATTGCGGTGATTTCGCTGCTGGTCGGCGGCATCGGGGTGATGAACATCATGCTCGTTTCTGTGTCTGAACGCGTGTCGGAAATCGGCGTGCGCATGGCGGTGGGCGCACGGCGCACCGATATTCTGCGGCAGTTCCTCATCGAAGCGGTGCTGGTCTGCATTATCGGCGGCACGCTGGGCGTGCTCGGCAGCCTCGGCTTCGGCGCGCTTTTCTCCGCCTTCAGCAGCAATTTCGCCATGGTCTATTCCACGGCGTCGATCATCGCCGCCTTCGTCTGCTCGACGCTGATCGGCGTTGTCTTCGGTTATCTGCCGGCGCGCAACGCGTCGAAGCTCGATCCCGTCGCGGCTTTGTCTGCGGGGTAAATCCCCCCGCCGGTCACGCCTTGTTTTTTTCGACGAAGCGAATGGCGTCGCCAACGGTCAGGATCGTGCTTGCAGCGGAATCTGGAATTTCGACCCCGAATTCCTCTTCGATTTCCATGACGATCTGAACGGTCTCGAGCGAATCCGCACCGAGATCGTCAGCAAAACTGGCCTCGTCCACGATGGTGGCAGGGTCTGCGCCAAGCTGGTCCACGATGATTTTTCTGATACGTTCTGCAATGGTGGACATGGTGAGACTCCGCGAAAGTTGCCTGCCGTCGAACGCCGCCCCATCTGAATTTGCGCCGAAGATATCCAAGCGAAATCAAACTGAAGTTTCGAACGGACAGGGCACAGAGTCAAAGGCTCGGAAGATCGATGACATCCGGACGTAGCACGCCTTTCGCGGCCGCGAAAGGGTGTCGATCACCCGTTAGTATTCCATAATAATATGGGACGTTCGCCACGTTAAACAGTTTGTGACTGGCAGCGGTGAACCGCAACGCGGTAAAGCTCGTTGCCTGTGAACCTTAAATCCGTCAGCCACACCGAGCCTCATGCCATGGTCCAGTCGTCCCCGGAACGCTTCATATTGCTCGACGGCATGAGGGGCGTGGCCGCCCTTTTCATCGTCCACCGCCACGCCGAGGATCTGTTCGGGAAAAGCACGGCTTCGAGCTATCTCGCCGTGGATCTGTTCTTTGCGCTCAGCGGTTTTGTGCTCGCGCATGCCTATAGCCGGAAACTGGCCGAAGGGGCGATTACGCCAGGCTTTTTCATGAAGGCGCGCTTCGCACGTCTTTACCCTCTTTATGGGCTGGCGCTGGCCCTGATGGCGGCCTATTTCATCTGTCTCTACGTGCTGGGTCTGCCGACTCCGATCGACGATCTGCATCGTCCCATCGATCCCGGCGAGCTTGCTTTCGCCTTGGTAACGGGGCTGCTCTTTTTGCCGGCACCCTTCACGCTCACCCTGAACGGTGCGCTGTTTCTCGTCAGCCCGGCATGGTCGCTTTTCAATGAGCTGGTGGTGAATGCGTTTTACGCCCGCTTCGGTGTCCGGGCCACGACGAAACAGACCGCCGCGGTGCTCATTGTCAGCGCCCTTGTGCTGATGGTGGCTGCAGCCGAGTTCGGCCGTCTGCATGCCGGTTTTCGCTGGCATGAAATGTATGCCGGCATGGGGCGGGTGTTCTTCTCGTTTTTTGCCGGCGTGCTGATTTACCGTTTCCGCAATCGCATACCGCAGTTGAAACCTTTTCAGGCGGCGCTTTGCCTTCTGCTGGTCTGTTTCATTCTGGCCGTGCCGATGTCGCGCGAGCTTCGGCCGTTCTTCGATCTTGCGGTTGTCCTCGTCGCCTGGCCGCTGCTGCTGTTCGTCGCCAGCAAGACGGTTCCGGGGCGCGGGGTGGGAATGGTGTCGGTTTTTCTCGGCACGGCGTCCTACGCGGTCTATGTGCTGCACATTCCGCTTCTGGCCTGGACGGAGCTTCTGATCCCCGCGGTACACCGGGCAAACCTCGCTTTGCCGGCCGGCATTGTTTTCCTCATCGGCACGACGTGCCTGTCATGGTGGCTGACGGTCCATTACGATCAGCCCGTTCAGAAATGGCTGAAGAACCGGTTGAGAAAGCGAAGCGAAATCCGCCAGCCGGTATGACCCTGCCTCGCGGCTGAAAACCTCAGTAATGGGCGAAAATCGGGGCAGTCAGCACGAAAGCTGCGACGAGACTGATGATCGTCAGTTTCGCCGCTCGCATGCGGCGCATTTTGCGGCCGCTCCAGTCATACGTCATACTCACCTCCACGCAGACGCAAAACTTACCGGTATGGGAAACAACCCAAGCTTTGCCCGGACCGGTCATGGTCCCGCAACGCATCGGATGCACATTCCATACCCAAGCTTCCCGGGACGCGCCTGATCGCGCGCGGGAGGCTCAATTTCAGTGTTGCCTGATATACGGCTTTTGCCAAGCCGTTATTTTCATCGGTGATTTTGAAGGCCGCCACGAAAAGGGCGGCAAGTCCATCACCGGTAAAGAGGCGGCAGGCCCTGAATGGCGTAACGCGGCAGCGGTTTCCACGGTTTGACGCGTTCATGTTTGTGAACGCCGAACAGGAACAGCATTTCCTCCGAAATATCGGCGGGGTCGGTCAAGCCATCCTGAAAGAGCTGGATCACCTTGCGGGCGGCACTGTTGTAGAGAATGACTTCGTCGTCCATGGTGTGGCTATCATAACCGAGACCTTCCAGCACTGACTGGAGCATTTTCAGGTCCTGCGATGTGATGATGCAATTTTCATATGCGGAAGACATGACGTCCTCCTTTCCTGTGGGGTTCACAAAAGCCGGAGCGTCGCGCTACCGTCCAGAGGCGGTGCGGGGACGCTTCAACGCCTTGAAACGCGGGCGACGTCAGGGAAACCGTTTCCGGCCCGTGCCGTCATGCATGTCGCGTGAATTCCGGATCGTTCCCGCCGGACAACGGGCTGGACAGGGCTTGGGGTGCAACAGGCCTGACGGCGGCAACGCCCTTTAATTACCGATGAAGAAGCCTGCGCTGATTAAGGGGAATAGGCAAGTTAATTCCGCCGACGACGGCGGAAGATGCAGCAGCCGCTGCCGCAGGCAACAAAAAAGGCCGGGGCAATATTGCACCGACCTTCCTCATATCGCTCTCAACACCCGTGCCAGTACATCCGTGGTCAAAAGTCTGAAGCGACTAAAACAACTGCGAACGTCGATTTCATTCGCGCTCACCAGCAGTTGCCATGTGAGCTGTCTAAATGGGCAATGTGGCCAAAACAAGTCCGGTATCCATGGTAATACTTTTATTCGCCATGACATGCCGGCCCGCACGACGCTTATTTCTTTTTGGCATCCGCTGTCGTGGCGTTTGCGAACTTGACCTGCGAACCGGCGGGCGGCGCGGCAGGTGCTTTCGTCTTGTCCTTCTTCGGTTTGCGGATTTCCTTGTTGCTGCGCAATTGACCCTTGGCCATGGTGTCCTCCTCCTGTTGGATCGATACGGCCTCGAGCGGCTATAAGACAATCCGTTCAAGGCCCTTCGCTCGGGCGATGCTGGAAATCCGGCCAGTCAGTTCTTGCCGGATCGTTTTTTTGCGGAAACCGGCGCGTCGGCGATAATCGTCGCTTCCTGTGCTTCGCGAAGCTGGCGAAGGCGTTCCGTTTTGCGGGCGCGCTGGTCGGCCTCGGCGTTTATGATCTGCTTTGCGGCGTTATCCGTCAATGACGCCCTGTCCTGTGCGGATAGTTTGCCGGGTTTGAAAAAAGCTTCCTTTGACGCGGCCATGGCATTCTCCTTTATGGAAGAGCGGTATCGGACGGCTGGCGGGGGCGGGTAGCCTTTTTGGGGGCAGACAGCAGCCCTTCGCGCTGAATTTTCTTCTTTACCCCTTGCGGCGGTGGCGCATGGCTTGGGCTTCTTCACGGACGCGCTTTTTCCCTGGCCCAAAAACAAAAGGCCGGGCTTTGACCCGACCTCTCACAATCATTCTAACCGGCAGCCAGTACATCCGTGGTCTGCGGGGGTCAAATGACGAATATCAAGCTGCCTGAAGGTTATCAGCCGAGCTCTTGCCGGACCGACGGTCCTGGACGATCTCGTAGCTGATCTTCTGGCCGTCGTTCAGCGAACGCATGCCAGCGCGCTCAACAGCGGAAATGTGAACGAAAACGTCCGCGCCGCCATTGTCAGGCTGAATGAAGCCGAAGCCCTTGGTGGCGTTGAACCACTTTACAGTACCAGTGTTCATAACGATTTCCTTTCGTAGAATCGTTGTGGTTCCCGCGATACCTTGCGGGATAAGATCGATTATTTGAGAGGAAATCCGACGGGGAACACAGCGTTCCAGAACGACGTCACAAGCAATGGTCGATGAAGAAAATATAGGCGCAATTTTTGATTTTGCAATGGGCCCTGAAGGAAAAAGCGCCGGCGAGCGCCGGCTCATCGGCTAAGTATCTGGTTCACGGCACTATTTCCCGCTGACCCAAACGTGCGCCCGGTCTGGCGCAGCCCTTGGTCTCGCGCGCATCAACCTCCGCCGGGAGACACGTCTTTCGCACCGTCATCCGGCAGGCTGCCCGCGCCCGGCGTCTTGTCATAATCGGTGAGGGACGGTTTGGCGTGCGGGCCGGCGGGAGGAATGTCGTTCGGGCTGGAAGGCCCTTTGTCGACTGTCTTCGGCTTCGTTTTCTTCGTCATGTCGCGTCCTCCTTTTTAAGGGAAAACGCAGGGGAAAAGGCGCGGGTTCCGTTTCCACGCCGCGCGGGCGCGCTTTTCCGCCGTCAGCGGCGGGAACGCGGCTTTTTCTCTTCCCGGTTCATATCTCGCCCGACCCATTTGAAAAATACGACGAGGCTGACGCCGATGATGATGAGCGGAACGAAGGATTCAAAACTGGACATGACTCACTCTTTCTTCCCCCGGCGACCATTTTACCGGCATGGAAGAAGCGCGTAATCTGCGGAATATCGTCCGTTCTTTTTTGGCAATTGCCGTCTGCGGCCCAGCTGCCGATGGGCCGCAGATGAAGGCGGTTAAACCGGCAGCGATTTCACCGCCGCCGTGCCGCCTTCACGGGCGCTTTTCAGCGCCGCCACGCCTGTCAGAACGGACATGGCGCCGGCGCGCGAACCCGCCCGCTGCCGCAGCCGGTCGTTGGAGCCGGGCTTGAAGATCATGTCGCGCATGCGGTTGTCGCCGCCATAATGGCCGCCCGGCTCATGCGGCACCCAGATATGTTCGACACCGCCGCCGAAGCTTTTCACCAGCAGGATTTCATCGGCCGGCGGTTCCGTCCAGGGCTGCTTTTCATACTGGCGCATCTCGATGCGGCCCTTATGGCCGTTGAAGGCGATGTGGTGGCCCTCGATCGGCATATAGGTGTTGAGCGAATAGGAAACCTGCACGCCGCTGGCATAGCGGATCGAGGCGCTCATCGTGTCGGGAATGTCGATCTCCTCGCGGAAGACGCAGGCATCGCGCACATAACCGTCCACCGTCGAAGGGTCTTCATAAAGCGCATCGAGGAAAGGATCGGCGCCGAGATCCATGAAATAATCGCACTCGCTTTTGTGCGGACAGGTGCGACAGCGCGTTCCGCGGAACGGACCGTTCTTGCCATAATGCAGCAATTGCCCGAAGCCCTTCACTTCCACGGGATCGGAATCGAGATACCAGTTCAGCAGATCGAAATGGTGCGTGGCCTTGTGTACGAACAGGCTGCCGGAATGTTCGGTAAAGGCGTGCCAGCGGCGGAAATAATCCGCGCCGTGCTGGTTATCGAGATACCAGTGGAAATCGACCGAAGTGACGGTGCCGATGGCGCCTTCGTCGATCAGCTCCTTGATGCGGGCAGCGGTGGGAGAGAAACGGTAATTGAAGGAGACGTCGACCCGGCGGCCGCTTTTGGCCTCCGCCGCGCGAATGCGGTCGATCTTTTCCGGGGTGGTGGTCATGGGCTTTTCGCTGATGACATCGGCCCCGCCTTCGAGCGCGCGGATGATGATGTCGTCATGGGTGTCGTCAGGTGTGCAGACGATCACCAGTTCGGGTCGCTGCTCCTCCATCATCCGGTCGAAATCGTCGTAGAGCGGCGCGTTCGATCCCATCATGGCGCGGGCGCGTTCGGCGCGCATCAGGTTCAGGTCGCAAATGCCGACCAGTTCGACATAGTCGCTCCAGCCGGCCAGCAATTCGCGGCCCCACATGGTGGTGCCGCGATTGCCGGTGCCGACCAGCGCATAGCGTTTGCGTTTCACCTTTTCAGGCATTGTCTCTCTCCCGGATAATCAACAAACAGTCTTGAAACGCTCGACCACGGTGGCGAGGACCTCGTCCATCGGGCGCGCCTGCCAGCGATGCGAAAAGATTTCCACTTCCTGCGGGCCGTGGAAGCCGGCGGCTTCGATCATGGCGCGAAATGCCTTGAGGTCAATCACGCCGTCGCCCATCATGCCGCGATCATTGAGCGGATCGGTGGTCGGCACCAGCCAGTCGCAGATGTGGTGGGCGAGAATTTGCCCGTTCCTGCCGGCGCGCGCCACCTGTTCCTCCAGTTCCGGATCCCACCAGACATGGTAGACATCGATGGCGACGCCGGTGCCAGACCCCAGCCTGTCGCAGAGATCGAGCGACTGTTTCAGCGTGTTGAAGCAGGCGCGGTCGGCGGCATAAAAGGGATGTAGCGGCTCGATGGCGAGCGGTACGCCGGCGGCCCGCGCATAGGGAAGAAGCTCGGCCATGCCGTCCTCCACCATCTGCCGGGCGCCTTTCAGGTCGCGTGAGCCGGCGGGCAGGCCGCCCACGACCAGCACAAGGCAATCGGCCTTCATGGCGGCTGCCTCATCGACGGCACGTTTATTGTCCTCGATGGCGAGGCGGCGGCCTTCGGCATTGGGCGCGGGGAAAAAGCCGCCCCGGCAATGGCCGCTGAGGCGCAGCCCGTTCCGTTCGACAATACGGACGGCTTCAGCAAGGCCAACACCATGCACCTGCTCGCGCCAGGGCGAGATGGCGGTGATGCCATGCGCGAGGCAGGCATCGACGATTGCGCCGAAATCGCCGCCCTGCCGCACGGTGGCGAAATTGATGGAAAGGCCTTCAAGGCTCATCTCGGTATCTCCCCTTATTTTGCTTCACCCAATGCCACGGACGGCCAGAAACGCCTTCATGCGATGCGTCGCCAGATCCGGTTCGGCCAGCACATTGGCCTTGTCCGCAAGCCGGAAAAGCTCGGCGAAATGCTGGGTGGAACGGGTACTTTCCTGCCCGCCGACCATGGTGAAATGGTCCTGCAACCCGTTGAGATAGGCGAGGAACACCACGCCGGTCTTGTAGAAGCGGGTCGGGGCCTTGAAGATATGGCGCGATAGCGCCACCGTCGGCTCCAGAATATCGAAAAACTCGTTGTCCGCGCCGCGCTTCAGGCAGGCCAGAGCTTTCGAAGCAGCAGGCGCTATGGCGTCGAAAATGCCGAGCAGCGCGTCCGAATGGCCCTTTTCGTCACCGGCGATCAGTTCGGCATAGTTGAAATCGTCACCGGTATACATGCGCACCCCGGCGGGCAGGCGGCGGCGCATGACGATTTCCTTTTCCTTGGAGAGAAGCGAAATCTTGATGCCGTCGATCCTGTTGGCATTCTCCTCGATCATGGCAAGGCAGGTTTCCATGGCCTGCATGTGGTCGCCGGAACCCCAATAGCCCTCAAGCGCCGGGTCGAACATTTCGCCCAGCCAGTGAATCACCACTTTCTGGTCGGCATGGGATAAAACTCTGGCATAAGCCTTGAGATAATCATCCGGCGAACGGGCGGCAGCGGCCAGAGCGCGGCTCGCCATCAGGATCACACGTCCGCCTTCTCCCTGAACAAAATCAAGCTGTTCGAGATAAGAGTCGACAATATGGTTCAGGTCATGATTGCCGCCATTCAGATGGTCGGTTCCGACGCCGCAGGCGATCAGCGCATCCTTGCGGCTGGCCGCTTCCTTCAGCGAACGGGAAATCAGTTCCTGCGCCTGCGGCCATGCCAGCCCCATGCCGCGCTGCGCCGTATCCATCGCCTCGGCGACACCGAGGCCGAGATCCCACAGGCGGTGGCGGAAACGTAAGGTGGCGTCCCAGTCGATGGCGGGCGTGAGCCATGGGTCGTTATCGGCAAGGGGATCGGCCACCACATGGGCGGCGGCGAAGGCGACGCGGTTGAAATCCGCCGCACTTCGTTTCTCAACCGCGACCGGCGTGCCTGATAGTCTGTAGACCTCGATGCTGCGGTCGTCCTTCGGAAGCTTGAGTTCGCTCACCGTCGCCTCCTTAGGAAAGGGCGGGAACGTCGAGCCAGCGGCGTTCCTTCCAGGATTTCAGTCCAAGCTCCGCAAGCTGTACGCCCTTCACGCCTTCCATGAGGCCATAGGGCCACGGGTCGTTGTCGACGAGGTGGCGCACGAACATTTCCCACTGTGCCTTGAAGCCGTTGTCATAAACGACATTGTCCGGCACCTCCTGCCAGGTCTTGTAGAAATCGATGGTCTGCGGCTGGTCGGGGTTCCACACCGGCTTCGGCGTGTTGGTGCGATGCTGGGTAAAGCATTTTGTCAGGCCCGCCACCGCCGAACCATGGGTGCCGTCCACCTGAAAGGTCACGAGATCGTCGCGGCGCACCCGCACCGCCCATGAAGAATTGATATGGGCGATCACGCCGCCTTCCAGCTCGAAGGTGGCATAGGCGGCATCGTCCGCATCCGCCTTATAGGCTTTGCCCTGCTCATCGAAACGTTCCGGAATATGGGTCGCGCCGAGGCAGCTCACCGATTTCACCGGTCCGAACAGGTTGTCGAGCACATAACGCCAGTGGCACAGCATATCGAGAATGATGCCGCCGCCATCTTTCAGACGGTAGTTCCAGGAGGGGCGCTGCGCCGGCTGCCAGTCGCCTTCGAAAACCCAGTAACCGAACTCGCCGCGCACCGAGAGGATTTTCCCGAAGAAGCCGCTGTCGCGCAGCATGGCGAGCTTGCGAAGGCCGGGCAGGAAGAGCTTGTCCTGCACCACGCCGTGCTTGATGCCGGCGCTTTCGGCCAGCCGCGCAATCGCCAGCGCCTCTTCCATCGTGTCGGAAATCGGCTTTTCGCAATAGACGTTCTTGCCCGCCTTGATGGCTTTCTCCAGCAGGCTGCCGCGCATCTGCGTCGTGCCGGCATCGAAGAACAGCGTATCGTCGGGGTTCGCCAGCGCCGCATCGATATCGGTCGTCCAGCGCGCGACATTGTGCTTTCTGGCGATTTCCTCGATCTTTGCGCCGTTGCGGCCGACCAGTATGGGGTCGAGCATGACCCTTTCGCCGCTCTTCAAAACCACGCCGCCCTGATCGCGAATGGCGAGAACGGAGCGCACGAGATGCTGGTTGTAACCCATGCGGCCGGTGATGCCGTGCATGATGACGCCGATACGTTTCATGAATTTCCTCCCAAGGCGGCCTCTTCCCGAAAGCCGCTTCCGTCAAATATGGCAATTTGTAACTATTTGGTTATTTGTGGTCGTGAAGGATGCGATCTGTCAAGGTGTTTTTGACAGGAAAAATTCATGGCCTGACGACGGTTGCGTTTTCGCGTTTCCACCGCGCCGCAAAAGAAAACGACGCGCTTCGCGGATGCGAATGGCGCGTCGTCGCTGTTGTTAAAGAGGAATTCGGTTTGGCCGGCTCAGACCGGCCGCACTGCAGCAAGCAGGGTGTCGACGATATGCTGGCCCCAGCGTTCGAGTTCGGCGGGGTCTGTCAGGTCGCGCTGGAAGATGGTCGACAGCGTGAACCGGTTCGAAAGATAAAAAGCGCCGAGCGAAGCGATGGTCAGATAGACGTCGATCGGATCGAGGCCGTCACGGAATTCGCCCGCGTTGCTGCCGCGCCGCAGAACGTCTTCCAGCTCCGAAATGAAGTTCGAATGCATCGCCGTAATCGTCGGGGATTGCCTGAGATAGCGGGCTTTATTGAGGTTTTCCGTGGCGAGGATGCTGAGGAATTCGGGGTGGTCGAGGAAGTAGTGCCAGGTGAAAAGCGCAAGCTCGCGCAAGCCCTCCGAAGGGGCCTTGCGGGCCAGGTCAAGCCGTCTTTCGGTGTGGCGGATATGGCGATAGGCGTCTTCCAGAACGGCGAGATAAAGCGCATCTTTGTCGCCGAAATAATGGTAGATCATCCGCTTGTTGGTGCCGGCGCGGCGGGCGACGACATCGATTCGAGCTCCCGCCAGCCCCTTGGCGGCCACCTCGCGGCGGGCGGCTTCGAGAATGGCGGCGCGCGTTCTTTCCGGGTTTCGCACCTGTGTCGTCGCGCGTTTGCGCTTGGGTGACGGCGTTTTCTCCATGGCCGCATCGGGGGCCGGATCGGACGGCTGGTTTTTTGTCGTTTCTTCCATTTCAGCACCCGCTTGACAATGTTTGCGATCAGTGTTCCCATGTAACCAATTAGTTATAAAACGGCAAGTGTCGTTTACGTTCATCATCAATTGGCAGTCAATAGGGAGGAGTTGCCAATGCCCATGATGCTTCAGAGGAGAGGTGTGCTTTCAGCAGGGCTTGCGGCCCTGTCGCTTGCAACACTGGGAGGTGGTTCAGCGCAGGCCCAGGCCGCGCGCCTTCGTATGTTGTGGTGGGGTTCGCAGGAGCGCGCCGACCGCACCAACAAGGCGATAGCAGCCTATAAGCAGGTCAAGCCGGATCTCGATATTGCCGGTGAATTCGCAGGATGGAGCGATTATTGGCCGCGCCTTGCCACGCAGGTTGCGGGCCGCAATGCGCCTGACCTGATCCAGATGGATTATCGCTATATCTTCGAATATGGCCGCCGCGGAGCGCTGGCGCCGCTGGACGATTATATCGGCAAGAGCCTGAAGATCGAGGATTTCGGCAAGATGAACATCGATTCCGGCCGGGTCGATGGCAAGCTTTACGGCATCAATCTCGGCGTCAATTCAAGCGCCGTCTTCTTCGACAAGGCGGCCTGGGAAAAATCCGGTGCGACGCCGCCGGCGATCGGCCAGACCTGGGAGGAGTTTGCCGAAAACGCCGCCAAGCTCAGCAAGAACAAGCCGAAGCCCGGCTATTATGCCACGGCCGATGCCAGCGGCGTGGAGCCGAGCTTCGAGAACTGGCTGCGCCAGAACGGCAAGTCGCTTTACACGCAGGATGGCGGCATCGGCTTCGATCCTGCCGATGCGACCAAGTGGTTCACTTTGTGGGCGGATCTGCGCAAGAGCGGCGCCTGTGTGCCGGCCGATGTGCAGGCGCTCGACCAGCTCAACATCGAAACGAACCCTTTGACGACGGGCAAGGCGGCAACCGCATTCGCCCATTCCAACCAGTTCGTCGGTTATCAGAAGCTCAACAAGTCCAAGCTTGCCATAAGCTCCTATCCGAAGAGCACGAAGGATGGTCCTTCCGGCCATTATCTGAAACCCTCCATGCTCATCAGCGTCGCCAATGGCAGCGCCGGCATCGAGCAGGCCGTCGGTTTCATCAACTTCCTTGTGGCTGAACCGCAGGGCATCGATATTCTCGGCGTCGAGCGCGGCGTTCCGGCCTCGGAATCCATGCGTAGCCAGTTGAGCAGCAAGCTCGACGAGGTGAGCAAGACGATGGTGGACTATATTGCCGAGATTACCCCCGGCGTCGGCGATCTGCCGCCGGCGCCGCCTCCGGGTGCGGGCGAATTCGCCTTCGTCCTCAAACGCACGGCGGAGGAAATCGGCTTCGGCAAGATCACGCCGGAAGAGGGCGGTGACCGCCTCGTCAAGGAATCCGAAACCGTTATCAAACGGAAGTGATGGTTTATGGCCTTTCGATCTGAAACTCTTGTGGGGGAGAGCCGTGGCGCGGCTCTCCCGAAGCGGGGCGGTGTGAAGCGGATTTTCGACCGCAACATTCATGCCTACCTGTTTCTGCTGCCCTGGCTGATTGGCTTTTTCGGCCTCACCCTCGGTCCCGCGCTTGCGTCGCTTTACCTGTCTTTCACCAATTACGACCTGTTGCAGTCGCCGGACTGGGTGGGGGCGGCAAACTATGTGCGCATCGCCACGGCCGATCCGAAATTCGCCGCAGCCATGCAGGTCACCTTTACCTATGTGCTGCTGTCGGTGCCGCTGAAGTTGATCTTCGCGCTGCTCGTCGCGCTCGCCTTCAACCGCGGCATCAAGGGGCTGACGCTCTATCGGGCGATCTTCTATCTGCCGTCGCTGCTGGGTTCGAGCGTCGCGATTGCCGTGCTCTGGCGCCAGCTTTTCGCCTCTGACGGTCTCGTCAACATGATCCTCTGGCAGGCCTTCGGTTACGAAGGGCCAAGCTGGATTTCCAATCCGGATTATTCGATCTACACGCTGGTCATCCTGTCCGTCTGGCAGTTCGGCTCGCCGATGATCATCTTCCTCGCGGGTCTGAGACAAATCCCGCAGGACATGTATGAGGCCGCCGAAATCGACGGTGCGAGCAAGGTGCGGCAGTTCTTCCGCATTACCCTGCCGCTTTTGACGCCGGTGATCTTCTTCAACGCGGTGATCCAGACCATCGATGCCTTCAAGGCCTTCACGCCGGCCTTCATCATTTCCGAAGGCACCGGCGGGCCGATCAACTCGACGCTGTTCTATACGCTTTATCTCTACCAGGAGGCCTTCGGTTTCTTCCGCATGGGTTATGCCTCGGCGCTTGCCTGGATTTTGGTGATCATCATCTCGCTGTTCACGGCCTTCTCGTTCCTCAGCGCGAAATACTGGGTGCACTACGATGACTGATGCTGTTACCGCCCCCCGGCCGGGCCAGGGCCCGCAACGTTCGCCGCTGAAATCGGTGATGCTCCACACGGCGCTGATCATCGCGTCCTTCGCGATGCTCTATCCGATCCTGTGGATGATCTCGGGTTCCTTCCGGCCGCAGGACGAGCTGTTCGGCTCCTCCTCGCTCATCCCCTCGGCGGTGGATGTCGGCGGATATATTCGCGGCTGGACGGGGCTCCAGGTGAGCTTCGGACAGTTCTTCTGGAACTCCTTCTTCATCTCGGTGCTGGCCACCATAGGCAACGTGGTCGGTTGCTCGCTCGCCGCCTTCGCTTTTGCCCGGCTTCGCTTCGGAGGGCGCAATTTCTGGTTTGCGCTGATGCTCGGCACCCTGATGCTGCCCTATCACGTCGTGCTCATCCCGCAATATATCCTGTTTCTGGAAATGGGCTGGGTGAACACCTCGCTGCCGCTGATCGTACCGAAATATCTGGCGACGGACGCCTTCTTTATCTTCCTGATGGTGCAATTTTTCCGCGGTATCCCGCGTGAACTGGACGAGGCGGCCGTGATGGATGGCTGCTCGCCCTTCCGCATCTACTGGAAGATCATGTTGCCCCTGTCGCTGCCGGTTCTGGCGACGGCCGCGATCTTTTCCTTCATCTGGACCTGGGACGATTTCTTCGGTCCGCTGATCTATCTGAACGACATCAACACCTACACCGTGCAGCTTGGCCTCAGATCCTTCGTGGATTCCACCGGCAGCTCGGACTGGACCTCGCTTTTCGCCATGTCCAACCTGTCGCTGGTGCCGGTCTTCCTGTTCTTCCTGTTCTTCCAGCGGCTGCTGATCGAAGGCATCGCCACCACCGGAATGAAACGCTGAACGGAACCCGCATCGGGAACGCATTTTAAGACAATCAATACTGTCGCTGCCGCCTTGCATGCGGCGCGACAGTCGGGAGAAACAGCATGGCAAGCAGCATTACGCTCGAAAAAATCGTCAAGCGGTTCGGCGCCTTTCCGGTCGTTCACGGCATCGATCTCAAGATCGAGCCGGGCGAGTTCACCGTTTTCGTCGGCCCCTCGGGCTGTGGCAAATCCACGCTTCTGCGCATGATCGCGGGGCTTGAGGAAATCTCCGAAGGCGATCTGCGTATCGATGGCGAAAGGGTCAATGAAACCGCCGCCTCCAAGCGCGGCATCGCCATGGTCTTCCAGTCCTATGCGCTTTATCCGCATATGAGCGTTTACAAGAACCTCGCCTTCGGTCTGGAAACGGCGGGTTACAAGAAACCGGAAGTCCAGGCGCGGGTGCAGAAGGCCGCCGATATCCTGCAGATCGGCCCGCTGTTGCAGCGCAAGCCGAAGGCGCTTTCGGGCGGCCAGCGCCAGCGTGTCGCCATCGGCCGCGCGATCGTGCGCGAACCGAAAATCTTCCTGTTCGACGAGCCTTTGTCCAACCTCGATGCGGAACTGCGCGTGCAGATGCGTGTCGAAATCGCCAAGCTGCACCAGACGCTCGGTAGCACCATGATCTATGTGACGCACGACCAGGTGGAAGCCATGACCATGGCCGACAAGATCGTCGTGCTGCGCGACGGCCGCATCATGCAGGTCGGCCGCCCGCTCGATCTCTACAACAACCCGGCCAACCAGTTCGTCGCCGGTTTCATCGGCTCGCCGAAGATGAATTTCCTCTCCGCGAAAGTCTCATCCGGCGACAGTTCCAATCGTACCATCGAGGTCGCCGGCCAGCGCATCGTGCTCGAAAAGCCGGTGGC
Source organism: Agrobacterium sp. 22-221-1 (assembly GCF_053522445.1). Taxonomy (NCBI): domain Bacteria; kingdom Pseudomonadati; phylum Pseudomonadota; class Alphaproteobacteria; order Hyphomicrobiales; family Rhizobiaceae; genus Agrobacterium; species Agrobacterium sp. 22-221-1. The sequence continues at coordinate 61,379 of NZ_JBNWCL010000002.1, read as the reverse complement.
TGCGCAGGAAGGTGAGCCGCTCACCTTCGGCGTGCGCCCCGAACACGTCAACCCGCAGGCGCAATCCTCGCTGGGCGAAGCCTCCATCCAACTCGTCGAACATCTCGGCGGCTCAACGGTGGTTTACACCGCCACACCCGACGGTCAGCCTGCCACCGTACTTCTCGATGGCCAGCGCCAGATCCGCATCGGCGAGACCATTCCCTTTGCGTTTGATTTGGCAAAGACGCATCTGTTCGGAGCGGATGGGCGGAGGATATAACCTGCTGCTCCTGCTCGCCGCCTTAAGCGGCGTGTTTCGGGCGCCCTGGCCGGCGGGGACGGAAATGCGCATGCATCAGAAGCGGGTCGCGCTGGGTGGCCCGCAACAGCATCTTGACCGCGTGGCTTACGGGCGTGCCTGCACGATAGTTGTTCCACGTCCGTAAAGTGACGCCGAGAAAATCCGCCGCCTCATTATTGGAAAGGCCGATTTCCTCCTGCCATTTACGCAGGTCGTCCACATCGAAGTCCCGCTGGTCCTCTGCGATCTGGTAAAGGTGATAGGCATCGATTGCCAGGTCGTCTCCGTCCCATTCCACAGTCGCGCCATAGTCGGCGACTGTCGCGGTCTGCCAGATATCTGCCGAAAGGAGCGGATTGAGCAATTCTCCTCCGGTCGCTATCCATCCGGTCAGATCGGCGGTCGACTGGCTTCCGTCCGCCCAGTCGATGATGAGCGTGCAAGGCGGATTGGGCAGGATGGTTTTGATGCGTGGTGTCATGACTTCTTTCCCTTTCCTGAAATGGGAAAACGCGGGTTCGTCCGATTCCATTCATCGACAATCAGGTTCCCATTGCTTCTCGCCCATGCCAAAGCTTCGGTTTCCGCCCTGCGGGATAGCTTGCCGCGCAGGATTTCCAGAGTTTCGATGTCGACAAGGGCATCGGCATCCGGTGTTATGATGTGAAAATGCGGTGGCAAATGATCGTTCGCATAGACGCGTATGATGATGTTCCCGATCTGAACCAGTTTGCCCATGCAGCCTCCACGGCACCAATAAAACATAGTGCATAAATTTCACTATGTGAAGGGAGGCAAAGAAGCATATTTCCAGTCAGTGCGCAGTCAGAGGGCGGGTTCTATGTTCTATAAAGAATGTCGCTGAGAACCGCCGCATCTTCCGCAAACTGTCCGGCATCGTCACCCTTGACGAATTCGAGCATCGCGAAAGCCGGTTTTTTCCAGTCGCCTTCCGGCAATGCATCCACGCACGTCCGCCAATAATCCGCTCGTTCGTGAAGCGGCAGGCGGCTGGCGTCGGCGAGCCAGGCGAAGACGTGGAGATGGCAGATGCGTGGGCCGAGTGCGGATATTTCCGCAAGCGCGTCCTCCAGCGGCAGGCCGGGGGCGGGTTGCCAGTAGAAAAACAGGTTGGGCATCGGCAAATCCTGCATGAGTTGCAGGGCCGAGGGCAGGGTGTCCGTCAGTGAGTTGGGGTGATATTCGAGGCCGATTGTGATGCCATGGTCGAGCGCCCGGCGAGCGATTGTCGCCAGCGCTTCCGTTGCCGCGCGGCGTTCGCCGGGGGAGTAATCGGCAGATGGGCGTTTGCGGCTGCCGGGCCAGATGCGGATATGGCCGGCGCCGAGCGCTTTTGCTGTTTCCAGCACGGCGGTCACATCTTCCGGCGCAAAATCCGGCGCAAAGATATAGGAGCCGTAGGACGAGACGGAGAGGCCGGCTTCCGCCGTTCGCGCGGCCACATCCCTTGCATTGGCAAGGTTGCCGGGCGGTACATGGATATCCGCACCCCATTCGATGGACCTGATGCCGTTTGCGGCGGCAAGCTCGATGACGGTCTGTGGCGACAGGGAGCGGAAGGTGACGGAGCAGAGGCCCGGCTCGAAAATTCTCATGCGATCAGTTCCAGATGTTCCGGCCGCACCTGCTGTTGCAAGGGTGCCGCGCGGCAGAAGCGTTCGATTTCGGCAATCGCCATGTCGCCGAGCCTTGCGCGTTCAAGGCCGGTGGCGCCGGCGATATGCGGCGTCAGGAAGACGTTCGGCAGGCTGTAAAAGGGTGAGTCCGGCGGCGGCACTTCCGGGTCGGTGACGTCGATGACGGCTTCGATGCGTCCGGTTTTCACTTCGGCCAGAAGCGCGTCTTCATCCACCAGCGCGCCGCGCGCCGTGTTGATCAGGGTCGCGCCGTCCTTCATGCGGGCAAGCGCTGCCGCGCCGATCATATGCCGCGTCTGCGGCAGGGAGGGTGCATGTAGCGAAATGACATCGCTCACCGCCATCAGCTCCTCGAGCGAGACGAGACGTACACCGAGCTTTTCCGCCTCCGCAGCGCTTAGAAGCGGATCGAAAAGGATGAGGTTGAGATCGAAGGGCTGCAACAGATTGATGACGCGACGTCCGATGCGCGATGCGCCGACGATGCCGACCGTAAGGCCGAGATTGCCGATGGCCTGCGCCTGCAATCGCTCGACAGGGGCGCGGTCGCGATGCTCCAGATAAAGGCGTCGGAAACCGAAGGTGCGCTTGCCGGCCAGCAGGATCATCGCGAGCGAAAATTCGGCGACCGGCTGCGCATTCGCCTCCGCCGCGCTGCACACGGTAACGCCACGATCGAACACCGCTTGCGACAGGAAATATTTGACCGTGCCGGCGGCATGGGAAATCAACCTGAGGCGCGGCATCAGCGCCAGTTCCCGCGCGCCGATATCCGGACAGCCCCAGCCGGTCAGAAGAATGTCCGTCCGCGCCAGCTGCTCCTTCACGGAAGCGGCGTGGAAATCGCAGATCCGCCCCGTGTCGAGAATATCGACACTCTGCGACAGCCTTTCGAGCGCCTGCGGTGTCAGCACATGCTGGGTTCGCTCCGGGTCCATGGCAAGGCTGAGACGCGGAAGCGGGCTCGTCATTGCGGCTCTCCCGTTGCCGCCATGCTGCTGACCGGAACGCCCCGTTCCGCAAACAGGCGGTCGAGCGCCTCCATATCCGGAAGTGCCGGTACTGTCGCCAACGCTGTTTCGCTTTCTGGCCCAGTCACCCCGGCAAAGACCGCGCAGGCAAGCAGGGTTTCGCCCGCCGGAATCTCGCCCCGCAGTTGCGGCACCGTGGTCTTGGCGTTGACGAGATTGGTGTTGGGCAGCGCCTTCAGCGCCACGCCGTGGCGGGTAACGCTCGAACCGAGATCGACGATGGCGGATATGTCTGTGCCGCAATCGGCGGTCGCCCGGCCGGTCTCTTCGCGCACGGCATCGCGGTCGCCATCGTTGCGATTGATCGCGAAGCCGCCTTCTGTCACCGAAAGGGCGCGGGCGGAGGTGATCCGGTGCAGTCTGATATGCCAGCCGCCAGCCGCAACCAGCGTCGTTTCAACCGCCACATCCGGGAACGGCTTCCATGTCGCCCGCAGACTTTCCCCGGCCAGCAGAACCTTCTCGTTGGTCTCGCGCACGCGGTAGTGCAGGCCGTCTTCGGAGAAGGCCAGCATATTGTCGAAACCGTTGGTCCTGAAACCGCGCTCATCCACTTCGACGCCGAAACCGTAACGGGAGGAATAGGCGAATTTGGCATATTTCTCCGGCCCGCCGCGCATGGAGAGGTTTTCCTGCCCGCTGGAAAGCGCCGTGACATTGCCGCTGGTCCGCATCATCACCATGCCGGGATGAATGAGCGGCTTCGGTTTTGCCGATGTTTCAGGCTGCTTTTCCTCCGCCTGCCAGAAGGGATGGCTTTCCGGCAGGGCGAGCGGCAGGAAGGCCTTGAAGGCCCAATAGGGCGAGCCCGCTGAATTATAGCTTTCCGACATGGTGAGCTGCGGATAGGCGTAGCCGATGGAAAGCACGCCGTCGCGGTCGGCAATCGGCTTTTTCGCCCACCAGCGCAGATGTTGCAGATAAAGCCCCTTGATCTCGCCCCAGGGCAACGCCTCCTCATCGGCAAAAGCGAGACCGGCCCAGAAGCCGCCGCAGGCGAAGCGGTAGGTCATGGAGCGGCCGAAGGCGAGCGTGCCGCCATCCTCATCGAACCAGCTGGCGAAATCGCCGGCGAAGAGGCGCGCTCGCTCACGGTAGCGTGCGGCGTAGGCATCGTCAGGCTTGCTGAGTTTCGCGTAGATCAGGCCGTAAAAATGCATGGCAAAGGCGATGTAATGGTCGATGCGGCGGTAATTGCCGTCGCGATACCAGCCGTCGGCGATATAGAATTCGTCCAGTTCCTTCTGGAATGTTTCGGTCAAGCTGCGGTCGAAAGCGATGCCGAGATGATCCAGCGCCATATCGACCATCACCCGGAAGAACTTCCAGTTATTATCGGCGTAATTGCGCTCGCGCGCCGTCAGCAGATAACGGCGCACATTGTCTTTCTGTGCGTCGGACAGCGGTTCCCACAGGTGCTGAGGCGCAAGCCGCAGCGCAAAACCGAGGGCTGCAAGCTCCACCAGCCGCTGATCCCTTTGGCGCACGTCGCCCCAATATTCGGGATGGGAAGGATCGGTGCCGTTGGCTATTCCCCGTGCCAGAAGCGGCCAGTGGTCGAAATGATCGCCGCTCAGCGCAAGCGGTGCGATGCCCCAGAGCGGCCGGGCAAAACCTTCAAGATCGGCCGCCGCCCGGTCGAAATGCGCGGCGGCCCCGCTGAGCGTCACTCTTGCGCCGCCCGGCGAAAAATAAGGAAGGAGCGGCGCAAAACTGTCGTCGAGCGCTCGTCGGACATCGGCGCGGCTTTTGAGCGGATTGCCATGCAGCGGATTGAATCTGGCCATGGTGGGCTTACTCATGGTGTCATGCATCGCGTGCCGCCTTTCCTGTCTTTTTCGCCTTACCGGCCGTCTGTCCTTCCACCAGCTGCACGCCAAGCTGCACCTGCCGGGCGTTGGCCGATGGCTCCGTCAGCCGGCGGCGCATCAGCTCCACCGCCTCGCGGGCGATTTCTCGTCGGTCGACGCGGATCGTGCTGAGACGGGGCGTGGAAAGCTCGGCAAAGGGCAGATCGTCGAAGCCGATAATGGAAAGATCGTCCGGCACGGCGAGGCCAAGCTCCTGCGCCGCCCCGAGCGCCCCGAGCGCAATCGCGTCATTCATGCAGAAAATGCCGGTGAGTTCAGGGTTTTGGGCCAATAGCTGGCGAACCGCATCGCCCGCCTGTCCGAAGCCGCTATCCGCCGTCGAAAGCAGAAACTCCTCATAGGTCGTTCCCTCTTCCTCAAGGATCGTATGGCGAAAGCCGCGCATACGCTCCCTTATGGTGTGGCGATGATGCGGGCCGATATAGGCGACCTTGCGGTGACCGAGTTCCAGCAGCCGCCGCGCCGCCAGCGCGCCGCCGTAAAAATTGGAGGGCGAGACGCAATCCAACATCATCGAAGGATCGGCGCTGTTGACCAGAACCGGTTGCAGCACACCCTGCGTGATGCGGTGGATGATTTCATCCTCCGGGTCGAGGCCGATGGCGAGAAGGCCGTCCACCTCGCAGACCCGCTGGGTCAGCGCATCATCCACCTGTTTCTGGTGCAGCAGCCGGATGTCGAGTTCGAAACCGTCCGTCTGGGCAAGGCTGCGCAGCATGTCGAAAATATCGTGATAAAAAGCGCCGATATCGCCGGTCGCCCTTTCGGCGGACATGAGTGCGAGGATTTTCTTGCCCTCCAGCGGCACGCCGCCGGTCTGGTTCGCGACCGGTCGCAACGGATAACCAAGCTCCGCCGCCACCCCCAGAACCTTGGTCTGGATCGACGCGCTGATACCTTTCTCTCCCGCAAGAACGCGCGAGACGGTGCTGATGGAAACGCCGGCGCGCTGGGCGATATCCGACTGGCGCGGGCGGCTGATGTCGGGCGTATCGTTCATATCGTCTCCTGCGCTTGCAAAAAAATCTGATATGATGCAAATATTGCAAACAAAGAAAATTTGCAAGAATTTAAGTAGTCAGTGAAAAATTTGCAAAACGCGGGAGGAGCAGATGCAAACTATCGACAGACGTAGATTTTTGGTGACGGCGGCGCTGGCCGGTCTCGGTGTGGCGGCAGGAGGTTTTCGCGCGGCCGCGGCTGAGACCCGGCTTCGCTGCGTATGGTGGGGATCGGCCGACCGCAGCAAGCGCACCAACGACGTGATCGCCCTTTACCAGAAGGCTAACCCGCAAACGGAAATCAGCGGAGAAATGATCGCCGGTTCCGATTACTGGACCAAGCTTGCGACATCGATGGCGGGGCGCAACGTCGCCGACATCTTCCAGCTCGAACCTTCCACCATCGCCGATTATTCCGGCCGTGGCGCCTGCATGGAGCTGGACCAGTTCGTCGGCAAGTCGCTCGATCTTTCCACCTTCGGCAAAAGCGAGGTCGATCTCTGCCGCATCGATGGCAAGCTTTACGGCGTCGGCCTTGGGCTGAATTCCTTCTGCATGATGTATGACGCCGACACGCTGAAGGAAGCCGGCGTTTCCGTGCCGCAGGACCAGATCACCTGGAAGGCGCTCTCGGAACTGGCGCGCGATTTCAAGAAGAACGGCCCGGCAAAACGGAATTATTGGGCGGTGCCCTATGGCGCACGTTATCATTATGTTTTCGATGTCTGGTTGCGCCAGCGCGGCAAGCTGCTGTTTCAGGACGGCACCATCGGCTTCAACAAGGAAGATGCGAAGGAATGGTTCGCCTATTGGGAGGATCTGCGCGAGAACAAGCTCTGCGTTTCCGCCGATATCCAGACGCGTGACGACAATACCATCGAATCCAACGCCCTGACGCTCGGCAATTCGGCCATCGGTTTTGCCTATTCCAACCAGCTTGTCGGTTATCAGAAGCTCAATAAACAAACGCTGTCCATCGGCATGCTGCCGGGTGAGGGGCCGGGCAAGCCGACCGGGCATTATTACCGGCCGGGCCTCATCTGGTCCATTTCGTCCACCTCGACCAATGCGGAAGCGGCGGCGAAATTCATCAACTTCTTCGTCAACGATCTGGAAGCCGGCAAGGTGCTCGGCGTCGAGCGTGGCGTGCCGCCGGCCAAGGTCGTGCGGGAAGCATTGCTGCCGAGCCTCAACGAGACCGAGCGCAAGACGGTGGATTATATCGAAAGCCTGTCGGGCAAGCTCGATACCTATCCGGAACCCGCGCCGATCGGCGCCAATGAGTTCGACCGTGGCGTGATGCGCCCCATTGCCGATTCGCTCGCCTTCGGCCGCGCCAGCGTGGATGAAGCGGCGCAAAACCTCGTCGACACCGGCACGCGGACCCTGCGCAAGCGCGGCTGACGACGAAACGGGCACCGCCACGCGGTATCGAGACCGTGTGGCGGTGCTTTTTTGTGAAGTGCCAAGGGTGAATGGCGCTTCACGCCTTTCAAAAGCACCAGCATGACAAACAGCACTGGACAAGTGCATGGCATTTAAGCCAGAAATTCTGATCTGGATCGATAAATCTGAAGATTAGAATATGGCGCCCAATTTCCTCCTCGTTGATGCTGAAAAAGAATTCGATGTCCTGAAAGCGGCGGCATCGCTGATCCGCGTGCAGATATTGAAGCTGCTGCATGAGGCGAGCGGCCTCAACGTCAACGAAATTGCGCAGAGGCTGGAGCTCCCCCAGTCCACCGTTTCCGCCGGCGTGGCCGTTCTCGAGGAGGCGGGACTGCTGCGAACCGAAACGCGCAAGGCGCGCAAGGGCAACCAGAAAATATGCTTCGCCACCTGCGACGAACTCATTGTTTCGTTCCGAAAACCCGAGGCGCCGGTCGCATCAAATTACATCGCGGTCGCCATGCCGCTCGGTCTTTACACCCAAAGTTCTGTAACCGCGCCCTGTGGCATCTGCTCGCCGGAGGGCATCATCGGCCTGCTCGATGTGCCCGATACATTTATGGATCCGGACCGCATGAAGGCGGCGCTGCTGTGGTTGACCTCCGGCTTCGTGGAATATCAATTTCCCAATAATGCCAAGATTCAGGGGCGAGAAGTCGAGGAAATCGAGTTTTCGATGGAGGTCAGCTCCGAAGTACCCGGAACGCACAGCAACTGGCCGTCCGATATTACGCTATCCGTCAACGGCCGGGAAATCGGGGTCTGGACCTCACCCGGCGACTTCGGCGACAAGCGCGGTGCGTTTACGCCGGACTGGTGGAAGCTCTCCGGTTCCCAATATGGCATGCTCAAGACCTGGCGCATCACCGCGCAGGGAACCTATGTCGACGGAACCCGGATTTCGGATGTGACGCTGGCGGATATCGATCTGACCAGCCACCGCTCCATCCGCTTGCGCATCGAGGTCAAGGCCGATGCAAAACATCCGGGTGGGCTGAATATCTTTGGCCGCGGCTTCGGGAATTACGATCAGGACATCGTTCTGCGCCTGCGCACCGCAGGCTGATCCAGCCAATTTTCAAAAGTATGATTTTCGCGGTTGACAGGCGCGGATTCCCTCGGCAACTATATTATCAAATATGGTTTATATCATATTTTGAGATATAAATGCGCAGGGGAGGAGAGCCTTATGAGAGCGCGGGTTTCAGTCCACCGGGACTTCCGGATTGGGCGTATCGACGATCGTCTTTATTCCGCCTTCATCGAACATATGGGGCGTGCCATCTATGGCGGCATCTATGAGCCGGGCCATCCGCAGGCGGACGCGAACGGCTTCCGCAGGGACGTTCTGAAACTCGTGCAGGACCTGAAAATTCCGGCCATCCGTTATCCCGGCGGCAACTTCGTTTCGGCCTATCGCTGGGAAGACGGCATTGGGCCGCGCGACCAGCGCCCCATCCGTCTCGATCTCGCATGGCGCTCCAAGGAAACCAACCAGATCGGCATCAACGAATTCGCCGACTGGGCGCAGATGGCCGGCATCGAGATGATGCTTGCCGTCAATCTCGGTTCCCGTGGTCTGGATGATGCCCGTAATTTCCTCGAATATGTGAATTTTCCGGGCGGCACCACGCTCAGCGATCTGCGCCGCAGCCACGGCGCGGAAAAGCCCCACGGTGTGAAAATGTGGTGCCTCGGCAACGAGATGGACGGTCCCTGGCAGATCGGTCACAAGACGGCGGTGGAATATGGCCGTCTGGCCAATGAAACCGCCAAGGCCTTCAAGGGTTTCGATCCGACGATTGAAGCGATCGTCTGCGGCAGTTCCAATGACGGCATGCCGACCTATCCCGAATGGGAGCGCGAGGTGCTGGAGGAATGCTACGAGAACGTCGACCATATCTCGCTGCACAAATATTTCGGCAATAACAGCCGCGACACGCTGAATTATTTCGGCAAGATCGAGGAAACCGGGCGCTATATCCAGACGATTGCCGGGGTCATCGACTACGTGAAGGCTAAGAAGCGCGCCAAAAACGAGGTCTCCATCTGCTTCGACGAATGGAACGTCTGGTATCATATCCGCGAAGAAGACGGCAAACGCATCAAGAGCTGGGACTGGCCGGAAGCGCCCGCACTTCTGGAAGAGACTTATAATTTCGAGGATGCGCTTTTTGTCGCCGGTCTGCTCAACGAGTTCATCCGCCGTTCGGACCGCGTGCGCATTGCCTGCATCGCCCAGCTCGTCAATGTCATCGCCCCCATCCGGGCGGAAAAGAATGGACCGGCCTGGCGGCAGACGATCTATTATCCCTATCAGTTCGCTTCGCTTTATGGCCGTGGCGTCGCGCTGAACGTCGCCGTCGATTGCCCGACTTACGATTGCAACGCGGCCGACGACGTCAAATATCTCGATGTTGCCGGTGTTTATGACGAAGCGGAAGGCGTCGTGACGCTGTTCGTGCTCAATCGCCATCTGACAGAAGCGGCGGAGATCGATGTCAGCCTCACCGGCTATTCATCCGCCACTCTCAGCCTGCATCTTGCCATGGCGGGATATGATCTGCGCCTCGGCAACGGCCCGGATCAGCCGGATCGCGTCGTGCCGGTGCCCGGCAGCGGCGTCGCCGTGGAGGACGGGGCGCTGAAGGGTTCGGTGCCTGCGCTGTCCTATCATGTGCTGCGGCTGAAGGTTCAGTGAGGCGGCCATGGGTGTCCGTCTCAACAATGTCGCCAAGTCCTTCGGATCCTTCGCGGCGATCCGGGATGTTTCGATGGAAATTCCAGCCGGCAGCTTCGCGGTCTTCGTGGGGCCTTCCGGCTGCGGAAAATCCACCCTGTTGCGCATGATCGCCGGCCTTGAGGAAACCAGCGGCGGGCGCATCGCCATCGATGAGCGTGATGTCACCGCGGTCGAACCGGCGGATCGCGGCGTTGCGATGGTGTTCCAGAACTATGCGCTCTATCCGCATCTGACGGTGTTCGAGAACATGGCGTTCAGCCTGCGTCTTGCCCGCCGGCCGAAGGCGGAGGTGACGGAGAGGGTGGGCGAGGCCGCGCGCATCCTCCAGCTTGAGGAGCATCTGCACAAACGGCCATCGCAGCTTTCCGGCGGCCAGAGGCAACGCGTGGCCATCGGCCGCGCCATCGTGCGGCAGCCGAAGGTATTCCTGTTCGATGAGCCACTGTCCAATCTGGACGCCGAACTGCGCGTGCAGATGCGGCTGGAACTGACCCGGCTTCACCGCAAGCTGGGCGCGACGATGATCTATGTCACGCATGACCAGGTGGAGGCCATGACGCTTGCGGACAGGATTTTCGTGCTGAAGGGCGGCATCGTGCAGCAGGCGGGGGCGCCGCTTACCCTTTACGACGATCCGGACAATCGTTTCGTGGCCGGTTTTATCGGATCGCCCGCGATGAACTTCCTGCGGGCCGATATCGTCTCCCAGGCGGATGGCATCGTGACGCTCGCGCCCGAGGGCGGGGCAGGGCATCTCAGGGCCCGGCTTGCCCAGTCCGTTTCCCCGGGCCAGCGGGTCGAGATCGGAATTCGACCGGAGCATCTGACGATTACGGAACAGGGCGCGCTGCCGGTTGTCGTCGAGGTCGCGGAAGAGCTTGGCGATCTTTCCTACCTCTATACCCGCACCGCATCCGGGAAGGAAATCATCGTGCAGCGGCAGGGCACGCGGGAAAGGCTGGATGGCCGGTCGGTATCGCTTACCGCCTCGCCCGACCATGTCCTTGTCTTCGACGATGACGGCAGACGGTTGCGATAGGCGCGAGGAGGCGTCTTTCGAAACAGCAAACCATCCCTCAACGGGATGTTCTATCAAACGGGAGGAGTGAACGATGCGACTGATCAAGACATTGCTTGTTGGTGCGGCTCTGGGTCTCAGCGCCCTGCCGGTTCTCGCGAAGCAGGATATCATCTGGTGGGACTTTCTGTCGGGCGGTGACGGCGTGCGCATGAAGGCGTTGATCGATGCCTTCAACAAGGAACACCCCGACATCCAGATCAAGGGAACGACGCTCGAATGGGGCGTGCCCTTTTATACCAAGGTGCGCACGGCCTCCGCAGTGGGTGAGGGGCCGGATATCATGACCTATCACCTGTCACGCGCGCCGCTCGGCCTTGAAGAAAAAGTGCTGAGCGAAATCACCGAAAAGGATCTCGAGGATGCGGGGCTGAAGACCGGAGACTTCTTCAGCGCACCCGTGGATGCGGCCACCCAGAACGGCAAACTCTACGCCGTGCCGTTCGATATCCATGCGCTTGTCCTTTATTACAATGCCGATCTTCTGAAAGGCTCGCCCTATCTCGATGCCGAGGGCAAGCTAACCGGCATCGAGACGATCGAGGATTTCGAGAAGGCGCTGGCCTGGGCGAAGGACAATGGCGTCCAGACGCCGATCACCTATCAATCGGGTGGCGAAGGCGGAGTGTGGCGCGTCTTTTATACGCTGCTGTCGCAACAGGGCGGCGAACTCGTCACCGAGAAGGAGGTTCTCGCCGGCGACAATGCCGAAAAGGCGGCAAAGGCCATCGAGACCCTGTCCAGATGGCGGGAAAACGGCTGGGCCCCGGAACAGGCGGAATATGAAGCCTCGGTAGCGCTGTTTTCCGCCGGCAAATCCGCGTTCCAGCTGAACGGCGTCTGGGAAGTTCCGACCTACAAGGATCTGGAAAAGAACGGCAAGCTCGGCTTCAAATGGAGTGCGGTGGAAGTGCCACCCCTGATGGGCAAGCGCGCCACCTGGGCGGATTCCCATGCTTTCGCCATTCCGAATGAAGGTGACAAAACAGTCTCCGGCGAAAAACGCGCTGCGGTGATGAAGGTGATCGGCTGGATGGAGAAACACGCCATCAGCTGGGCCGATGCCGGGCATATTCCGGCTTACAAATCCATCACCGAAAGCAGCGAATACAAGGCGATGCAGCCGAATGCCACCTATGCCTCCCTGGCGGAAGCGGCGGTGTTCGATCCGAAGACCACCATAACCGGGGTCGCTTCGCCCGCCTATGACGCCGCTCTCAACGTCATCGCCCCTGCCATTCAGGGCTTCATGAGCAGCACCGACGCCGTGGAGCAGATCAAGGATGAGCTGCAGGGCAAGCTCAGGTAATCGGCAGCCTGCCCTCCGGTTTGAGGCCGGAGGGCAGAGTGCAATGCGCAAGCTCCCGGAGACATTCCATGGCTATGATTGAAAACCGGCGCAAGAAATCGCTGATCGCGCTGTCGATGGTGACGCCGTTCGTTCTGGTCTTCACCACCTTCTTTCTTTATCCGCTGATAGAGATGGTGCGCATCAGCTTCACTGACGCGCCGCTGATCGGTGAGGGAAACTGGGTCGGCCTGGAGAATTACGCGAAGCTGCTGGGCGACCGCCTGTTCGTCACCTCACTCAAGAACAACGGCTATTTCGTGCTTCTGACCGTCGTGCCCACGACCGTCATCGCCCTGATGATCGCGCTCGCCGTCAGCCGCCTCTCGGGCGTGAAGCAGACGATTGCGATGAGCCTGTTTTTCCTGCCCTATGTGCTGCCGGTTTCGGTCGTCACGGAAATCTGGGCGTGGATGCTCGATCTGCAGTTCGGCATTCTCCAGCCGGTCATATCGCTGCTGGCGGGCAAACCCGTCGCCGTTTTCAAGAACCCCTATTGGGTCATGCCGATGGTCGCCGTCGTCACCATCTGGTGGACGAACGGCTTCAATGTGCTGCTCTTCATCGCCGGATTGCGGAATATACCGGCCGAGCTTTATGAGGCTGCGGCTCTGGATGGCGCGACGACCTGGCAGCGCTTCCGCCGCGTCACCTGGCCGCTTCTGTGGCCGGTCACGGCGCTGGTGCTGACGCTGCAACTGATCCTGCAACTGAAGATATTCGATCAGATCTATCTCTTAAGCGGCGGCGGGCCGTTCAATTCAAGCTTCGTGCTGCTCCTCAAGGTCTACCGCGAGGCCTTCCAGATGAACAATGGCGGCTATGCGTCTGCCGTGGCGACGGTGCTTTTCCTGCTGATCGTCATCGTTTCCGTTTTCCAGTTCCAGCTGCTGCGCATCCGGAGGAATTCATGAGCCCGATGAGAAAACTCGAGAACCTCGTTCTGACGCTGCTGACTTTCTCGGCGGCCCTCGTCTGGATTTTTCCGCTCTACTGGAGCTTCGTCACCTCGCTTCGCGCCGATGAGAACGTTGCGGGCAACATGTCGCTTTTGCCGGACGAGTTCCGCCTCGGCGCTTATTTCAATGCGATATTCAATACCCGGCTGATGACTTGGTATGTGAACTCCATCGGCACGGCGGTCATCGTCACGATCTCGGTGCTGTTCATTTCCATGCTCTGCGCCTATGCGCTGTCGCAGATACGCTTTCCGGGCAGGCGGCTGCTTTATGGCATCGTGCTGGCGAGCTTCATGGTGCCGGCGCAAACGCTGGTCGTCACCCAGTTCATCCTGATGAAGAACCTCAACCTCATCAACACCTGGGCGGGTATCATCCTGCCGCAGTTGATCACGCCCATCGTCATCATCGTCTACAAGCAGTTTTTCGACAGCGTGCCGAAGGAGATGCGCGAAGCCGTGGTGCTGGATGGCGGCGGCGAATACACGATCCTGTTCCGGGTCTATCTGCCGCTCAACTGGGGCATCACGACCGCCATGGCGATCGTGACCTTCATTACGGTATGGAACGCCTTCTTCTGGCCCTTCCTCGTGGTCACCTCCGAAAACATGATGACGATCCCGGTCGGTATCACCCAGGTCAACGATGCTTTCGGTGTCGCCTATGCGCGGCTGATGGCTGTCGCCATGCTGGCGGCCCTGCCGGTCATCGTCGCCTATGTCATCTTCCAGCGGCGTGTGACGGAGGCGATCATGATTTCGTCGGGTGTTAAGGGGTGAGATGTTCCTCAGATGACGTGGGCATTGTGCAGGGCGGTCAGCACCTCGTTCTTGAGGTTTGCGAGCTGCGGAGACCGCCGGTCGCGCGGGCGCTGTACGTCCACCTCTATCCGCTGCTGGATACGGCCGTCATGGGCGCCCATCATGTAAATCCTGTCGCCGAGATAGAGCGCTTCGTCGATATCGTGGGTGACCAGCAGGAAGGAGATGCCGCGCTGTTCGACGAGCTTCAGCACCAGGTCCTGCAACTTCATCCGTGTGAAAGCATCGACCGCGCTGAAGGGTTCATCGAGGAGCAGAATGCGCGGCTCGGTATAGAGCGCCCTTGCGATTGCCACACGTTGCGCCATGCCGCCTGAAAGGGCCTTCGGCAGCGCCCCGCCATGGCCGCTCAAACCGACATCGTCGATCAGCCTTTCCACGCGCCCGACATCATATTTCCTCCCCGCCGCATAACCGATATTTTCGGCAACCGTCAGCCAGGGCATCAGGCGTGGTTCCTGAAAGACGAAGGCGATGGGCGGTGAGTTGGATGCCTGCTCCTCGTCCTGCTGAACCCTGACCGCGCCTGAAAAACGCCGGTCGAGGCCGGCGGCGATGCGCAGCAACGTGCTCTTGCCGCAGCCGCTGGGGCCGAGAAGAACCGCCGCCTCGCCATCCCCCAGCGTGAGCTGGATATCCTGAAGGACCACCGTGTCGCCGAAAGCCTTTTCGCGCACATCGACATTCAGCAAACTCATCGCAGGCGTCCTCCCTGCTGAAGCGGATAGGTGTCGCGCCAGCGCAGGCAGCGGTCTTCGACGATCTTGAAGAGGCTGTCGGAAATCTTGCCCAGCACCGCAAGGCAGATGATGGCGATCATGACGAGATCGGGCCGGGAAAGCTCCCGCCCGTCGGAGAGCATGTAGCCGATACCTTCCGAGGCGGCCAGAAGCTCGGCCGCAACGACGCTCAGCCAGGCGAGCGACAGCCCGTAACGCAGGCCCGTGAAGAGATGCGGCAGCGAGGCGGGAATGAAAATCCGCCACACCAGCACGGGCAGCGGCTGGCGATACATCTCGCCCACCTCCACCAGCTTGCGGTCGACATTTCGGATGCCGGAAAAGAGGTTGAGGTAGACCGGGAAAAATGCGCTTTTGGCGATCAGCACGATTTTCGAGGTTTCGCCGATGCCGAACCAGATCATCAGCAGCGGCACCCATGCAAGACTCGGAACCGCCCGCAGCGCCTGAAACGTCGGCTCGAGATAACGTTCGGCGGCAATCACCAGACCGACAAGCGAACCGACGACGATGGCGAGCAGGGAACCGATGACGAAGCCGACGAAGACGCGGGCGGTACTAGCCGCAACATTCGTCCACAGCGGACCTTCCGCAAGCCGCAGGAACGTATCGTAAAGTTCGGAAGGCGGCGGCAGCACATAGGGGCTGACCCAGCCGAGGCGAACGAAAAGCTCAAGCAGCAGCAGCGACCCGACGGGCACGATTGCGCCGCGCAGGTCGAAACGGCCAAGGAAATTCCCCACCCTTTGCACAAGCGGCAATCGGGAAGGGAATTGTCCTGCAGTCTGTTTCACGCGCTGGAATTCGCGCGGATGGGAATTCATGCGCCAAGCGCCTTTTTCGCCGGTGCCGGATCGCTCAGCGAGGACAGGACATTGTCGACATTGACGCCGGGGCGCAGGACGTCGTCACCCAGAAGCGGCGTGACGATGCGGATCGAGTTCAGCAGTTCCTCGCCCGGAACGGGATTATTCCAGTCGCGCTTCTCGATCGTCAGCCTGGTGATCTTGGGATCGTTGCCGGTGACCTGCGTGACGAAATCGATGAATTCGCTTTTGTTTTCACGAATCCATTTCTGCGTCTGCACCCAGACGCCGAGAAGTCTGTCGACCGCTTTCGGGTATTTGGCCAGAAACTCCTCGGAGACGCTGAAGACGCTGCCGTCGCGCCAACTGCGCTCGTCGAAAATCGCCCGGTCGCCGGCAAGCTCGGCCTGGGATGTGTGCGGATCGATGCCGACCCAGGCATCCACCTGACCCTGCTGAAGCGCGTTGAACCCTTCCGGATGCTGCAGGTTCACGACCTTGAGGTCGTCGATGGACAGCTTGTTCTGGTCAAGCGCGCGGACGAGGGTGAAATAGGGCGCAGTGCCCTTGGTGACCGCAATGGTCTTGCCCTTGAGATCGGCGACGGTTTTGATGGGCGAATCCGGGCGCACCTGAATGATGGACGAACCGCCCCAGCTCGCCACATAGATCACCTTCAGCGGCACGCCGTTGGCGCGCGCGAGAAAGGCGGAAAGGGCGGCCGAGCCGGCAAAATCCGTCGAACCGACCTTCAGGAATTCGAGCGAATTGTTGCTGCCGCGGGATTGTACCCAGGTGATCTTCGTGCCGACATCCTTGAAAGCCTCCTCAAGCCAGCCCTTGTTCTTTATCAGCAGCGTATGGGAGGAGTAAAATCCCCAGTCCAGCTTCAGCTCGGCAGGAAATTCCGGGGAACTCTGGGCCAGCGCCTTGCCCGTGGCAAGCGGCGCGGCAAGAGCGCCGGCAATGCCGAGTTTGAGGATCTGGCGGCGGGAATGTTCAGCCTTCATATTAATTCACCTAATTTATGTATTTTGTGTATTTAAAGGGTATGGGCGGGTGTTTTTGAGGTCAATCCGCCCTTCTGGAACCACATGCCAAACTTTGCGAGCCGCGTGGAAAATCTCCCTACCGGGAACGCAATCGGCGCGACGGCGCTTTATTCAGCTGAAAAAACGATTGGCCGGTCGTTGCAGGCCGAGATGGTCGCGCAATGTCGGCCCCTCATAGTCCTTGCGGAACAGCCCGCGCCTTTGCAGTTCCGGCACCACCTGCGTCGTGAAGTCATCGAGGCCGGCAGGCAGGAAAGGGAAGGTGACGTTGAAACCGTCCGAACCCTCCTCATGGAGCCATTGTTCCATCTCGTCGGCGATGGTCTTTGGCGTGCCGACGAAGGCAAGACCCGCATAACCGCCCAACCGCTGGGCAAGCTGGCGCACCGTCAGGCCCTCGCTTCGGGCAAGCTCGATCACCCTTTCACGGCTGGATTTGCTGGCGTTCGTTTCCGGAATATCAGGCAGGGGACCATCGGGATCGAAGCCGGAAACATCGTGGCCGAGCGCAATCGAGAGCGAGGCGATTGCGCTGTCATAATGGACGAGACTGTCGAGCCGGGCGCGTTTGGCCTTCGCCTCTTCCACGCTGTCGCCGACGAGAACGAAAGCGCCCGGCAGGATGACAATTCCGTCGCGTGAACGGCCAGCGGCGACGGTCCTGTCCTTGACGTCCTTATAAAAAGCCTTGCCCGCCGCAAGCGTGGGTGTTGCGGCAAAAACCACCTCTGCCGTCTCGGCGGCAAGCTGGCGTCCCGGCTCGGAAGCTCCGGCCTGCACGATGACGGGCCAACCCTGCACCGGGCGCGCGATGTTGAGCGGCCCGCGCACGGAAAATTCAGGTCCCTTGTGGTCCAGCACATGCATCTTTTCGGGATCGAAGAACAGCCCGCTGTCGACATCGCGGATAAAGGCGTCGTCGGAAAAGGAATCCCAGAGACCGGTGACGACATCGTAAAATTCCCGCGCGCGGCCATAGCGCTCGGCATGATCCGGCTGTTCTTCGCGGCCGAAGTTCCGGGCTGCGTCTGGATTTGACGTGGTGACGATGTTCCAGCCGGCGCGACCGTTGCTGAGGTGATCGAGCGAGGCGAAACGCCGGGCGACGTGATAAGGCTCGTCGAATGTGGTGGAGGCGGTGGCGACCAGCCCGATGCGGGAGGTGACGGCGGCGAGGGCCGAAAGCAAAGTAAAGGGCTCGAAGGAGGTGACGGTGTGGCTGCGGCGCAGCGCCTCGGTGGGCATGTTCAGCACCGCCAGATGATCGGCCATGAAGAATGCATCGAACTTCGCGGCCTCGAGCTGTTGTGCGAAGCGCGCCAGATGGGCGAAATTGAAATTCGCATCCGGGAAGGCGCCCGGATAACGCCATGCACCCGTGTGGAGACTGACGGGCCGCATGAAGGCGCCGAGATGCAGTTTGCGATCATTTGCCATTGGGCTTCACTTTCGTCGATGTTTTGGCTTGCGCGGCGCGTTGCGGAAGGCTTCAGCCGCAGGCAGGCCTTTGCTCGTCGCGACGATATCCCCGCCGGGGGATTGGCGCGGCAAAGACTATTCCGATTATGATTTCCGAACCGAAAGATTTTTGCTGAAATTCTGCATTTGGCGATGATCCCGTCACCTGCGCCGGTCTCGTTTGCATCCCGTCGCGCGCAAGAATCGGCGGGCCGAGCTTCACTCCTTGCCGCTTGCGCGAAAATTTGCCGAAAACTGCGAATGATTAGAAGATTTTTGCTTTCCGGATTTCCGCTTCTGTGTTTCTTATAATGCTTAAATAGAATTTTTAACGCTCATTAATTCAGAAATAACATGATGGAAGATCGCAAAACCGACGCAGTGTCTGTGAATGCGGGCGGCTTGCCGGCGCTGGAGGCGAGGCTTGCGCAGGAACTCGCCCTGCTTGAGCGACCGGCAAAGCCGTGGGTGCCGCGCACCTCTCGCAACGGTTCCGAGGTGCTTGACGTCGCCGTCATCGGCGCGGGGCTCTGCGGGCTGACCGCGCTTGCGGCTCTTTCATTTGCCGGGATCGACAATATCCGCGCTTTCGACAGGGCGCCGAGCGGGCGGGAAGGCCCGTGGGTGACCAGTGCGCGCATGGAGACATTGCGCACCCGCAAGGAGCTGGCCGGGCCGGCGCTCGGTGTGCCGTCCCTGACATTCCGCGCATGGTTCGAGGCGCAGTTCGGCGCACGCGCCTATGAGGAGATGGTGCTCATACCGCGTGAAGCCTGGATGGCTTACATGGTCTGGTATCGCAATGTGCTGGCGCTGCCGGTGAGCAACGATACCGAACTTACCGGTCTCGTTCTGCGCGAGGATGGCCTGCTCGCGCTCGATTTTCTGGGGCCGGAAGGTCCAGCAAAAGTTCTGGCGCGTCGGGTGATCCTGGCGACGGGGCTCGATGGCCTCGGTGCACCGCGCCTGCCGGATGTGGCGAAAACGGTTCCCGCCCGCTTCGTGCGCCATAGCGGCGACGTATTCGATGTGGCCGCATGGCGCGGCAAACGTGTCGCGGTGGTCGGCGCCGGTGCTTCGGCGATGGACAATGCAGCCGCAGCACTGGAGGCGGGGGCGGCCCGCGTCGATCTTTTCATTCGCAGGACCGATATCCCCCGGGTCGAAAAATTCGGCGGTATCGCCAGCCTCGGCATGACCCACGGTTATGTCGGCCTGCCCGATGCCGACCGCTGGGCCTTTATGGTCGAGGCGGAGCGCACACAGATCCCACCGCCGCGCCACAGCGTCCTCCGGGTCTCGCGCCATGACAATGCGTTCTTCCATCTGGGCAGTCCCGTTCTCAGCCTGACGGAAGCGGGCGACGCGGTGGAAATCGAGACCCCGAAGGGGCGCTATTCGGCCGATCTCATCATTTTCGCCACCGGCTTCGACGTCGATTTCGCCCGGCGGCCGGAATTTACCGCTTTGAGCGACCGCGTTCTGCTCTGGCGTGACGCCTATCAGCCGCCGGCCGATGAGGAGAATGACGCGCTGGGGTCCTATCCTTATCTCGGGCCGGCTTTCGAGTTTCTGCCGAAACCGGGTCTGCCGGCCGCCGAGGCGGAGGCGATTTCCCGTATCCATTGCTTCGCTTATCCGGCCGTGCCGTCCCATGGGAAAATCACCAGCGGCATTCCGGCCGTCAGCCCGGGGGCTGAGCGTCTGGCGCAGGGCATCGCCAGGTCTCTCTTCGTCGAAGACCGCGCCCGTCATTTCGAGACTTTCATGAACCACGACGCCGCTGAAATCACCGGCGAGGAATGGCGCGATGCGGACGCGCAGGACAGGATCAAGGAGCATGCCAATGGCTGAAGCGGCGCTGAAACTGGAGATATTTTACGGCATTTCTTCGCCATGGGCCTATTTCGGCGCGCCGCGGGCCGTGGAAGTCGCCCGCACACATGGCGCCGCAATCGTGCTGCGTCCCATCCGCATCATCGAGGCCAATGGCGGCATTCCGCTGCGCAGCCGCCCGGATGCCCGGCAAAGCTATCATGCCGTAGAGCTGGACCGGTGGCGGCGTTATCTCGATATGCCGCTCAACCTGACGCCGAAGTTTTACCCCTGCGCCACCATCGAAAGGGCCGCACAGCTCGTCATCGCCGCGCAGAAGGCCGGGCTCGATGCGATCAGCCTGTCCTTCGCCATCCAGCGCGCCTTGTGGAGCGAAGAACGTGACATTGCCGATCTCGAGACGCTCCGCGCCATCGCACAGGCCGTCCTCGGCTCGGAAGGTGCAGCACTCGTTCGCGATCCGCAGCCGGAAGACATCGTGGCGGAATGGCAGGGAAATCTGGCAGAGGCCGAACGTCTCGGGATTTTCGGCACGCCGACCTATGTGGTGAATGGCGAACTCTTCTGGGGGCAGGACCGTCTGGAATTCGTCAGCCGCGCCCTTGGGGCGCTCAAGCAGCAGCTTTCACAATCCGCAGTGAGGACGTCCGCATGACCGATGCCGCAAAACTCCATAATGACGCCATCGTCATCGACGGTCTGCAAACCTGCCAGTGGAGCAGGTCGATATTCGAGGACATGCGCGCCGGCGGCCTCACCGCCGTCAATGTCTCCAGCGTGATCTGGGAAAATTTCCGCGAGGGCATCGGTTATGTCAGCGAATGGAAGCGTTTCCTGCGGGAAAACGACGACCTTATCCGCCCGGTGCGGACGGTCGCCGATATTCATGCGGCCAAGGCCGAGAACAGAACCGGCATCATCATCGGCTGGCAGAACACCTCGCCGCTCGAGGACAAGCTGGACTACGTCGAAATCTTCAAGGATCTCGGCGTCGGCATCATGCAGCTGACCTACAATACCCAGAACTATTCCGGCGCCGGATATCTGGAGGAAAACGACAGCGGCCTGACCGGCTTCGGCCGCGAGGTGCTGGCGGAGATGAACCGCGTCGGCGTGCTTTGCGATTTGAGCCATGTCGGCGACAGAACGACGGCCGATGTCATCGCCCGCTCGCAAGCGCCGGTCTGCATCTCGCACGTGCTGCCGCGGGCGCTGCGCGATGTGAAGCGCAACAAGCCGGATGAACTCTTCAAGGCCTGCGCGGAAAAGGGCGGCATCGTCGGCATCAGCCTTTTTGCGCCGGGACTTGCTGCCGGAAACGACGCCACGGTGGAGGATTATCTCGACGCCATGGCCTATGTCATCGATCTCGTCGGCGAGGATCATGTCGGCATCGGTACGGATTTTTCGCAGGAGCGGCCGCGTCCCGGCCCCTGGCAGCTCTGGGCCAACCGCGACAAGGGTACGGCCCGCACGCTGACGGAATTCGCGACGGTCAAGATTTCCAAGCCGAAGGGCATCGAGCGCATTGGCGAGGTGCCCAATATCACCGCCCGCATGCTGGCGCGCGGCTGGAGCGAAACGCTCGTTCTCAAACTTCTCGGCCAGAACTGGCTGCGTGTGCTGGATGCCGCCTGGCGGCCCACAAACTGACAATATCGAAAACAAACGGAGGCAACTGAAATGAAAAATGCTCATCAGCGCCGCAAGGCCGCTCTCGTCGTCGGCATCGTTGCCGCCGGAATCGCATCGCTCTCGGGCACCGTCTTCGCACAGGATGCGACGAAGGGCACCGTCAACATCGTCGGTTTCTCCGGCGTCTTTGCGGATAACTACCAGAAATTCATCATCGACGCCTTCAAGGCCAAACATCCGGGCATCGAGGTGAATTATCAGCAGAGCAAGAATTCGGCCGAAACGCTGGCGCTCCTCACCCTTCAGCGCGCCGAGCCGAAGGTCGATGTCGCCCTGATCGACGTTTCGGTGGCGATCAAGGCGAACAAGGAGGAGCTGTTCACCAAGCTTGATGCCGCAAAGGTGCCGAACCTTGCCGAACAGCCGGAATGGGCGCGCATCGATGGCGACCGCGCCGTCGCCTTCTCGCAGGACAATCTCGCCATCCTCTACAATACCGACGCGGTGAAGGAGCCGCCGACAAGCTGGGCCGATCTCGCCGATCCGAAATACAAGGGAAAGATCGCCGCCAAGCTTTCCGATACGCGCGGCGTCATTCTCCTGCCGATCCTCACCAAGCTGAAGGGCGGCGACTACAAGACCTCCATCGATCCGGCCATCGATTTCCTGAAGGAGGTCGCGCCGAGCGTCTCGACCTTCGAACCTGCGCCGGATTGTTATGCGGTGGTGCAGAGCGGCGAAGTCGATCTCTCCATCTGCTGGAACGGCCGCGCACAATATCTGCACGACACGCAGGGCGGCAAGATCGGGATCGCCCTGCCGAAGGAAGGCTCCATCGGCCAGACGAACACGATCGGTCTGGTCGAAGGCTCCGCCAACAGGCAAGCCGCCGAA
Source organism: Agrobacterium sp. 22-221-1 (assembly GCF_053522445.1). Taxonomy (NCBI): domain Bacteria; kingdom Pseudomonadati; phylum Pseudomonadota; class Alphaproteobacteria; order Hyphomicrobiales; family Rhizobiaceae; genus Agrobacterium; species Agrobacterium sp. 22-221-1. The sequence continues at coordinate 38,716 of NZ_JBNWCL010000002.1, read as the reverse complement.
CTCTTCGTCAATTATGCGCTGAGCGCCGAGGCGCAGGCGACCTTCGCCGAAAAGAGCTTCTACGGTCCGGTCAACGGCAAGGTTGCGCTCAGCGAACCCGTTGCCGCTCGCATCTATGGCAGCAAGGAAGCCCAGGCCGCGCAGTCTTCCCTCGACTGGAACTTCGTGGCGGACAAATATTCGGCGTGGATACAGCGGATCAACCGCGAGGTCATCGCGGCGAATTGAGACAGGAAGCAGAGGACGCCATGGCCGATCATCATGTCGAGATCGACAATCTCGTGAAGACCTATCCGGGCGCCCTCAAGCCCTCCGTGGATCACGTCAGCCTTTCCCTGCCACGCGGGGAAATGCTGGCGCTGCTGGGGCCTTCCGGCTGCGGCAAGACGACGATCCTGCGCATGATCGCCGGCCTCATTCCGGTAACCTCGGGCGAAATCCGGCTGGACGGTCGCGATATTTCCGCAACCCCGGTCCACAGGCGCAATATGGGCATGGTCTTTCAGGCCTATGCCCTGTTTCCGCATATGAATGTTTCCGAAAACATCGCTTTCGGGCTGGAAATGCGCGGCGTTCCAAAATCCGAGCGCAAGGAGCGGGTGGCGAAGGCGCTCGATCTGGTCAAGCTTTCCGGCTTCGGCGAAAGACGCGTCTCCCAGCTTTCCGGCGGCCAGCAGCAGCGGGCGGCGATTGCCCGCTCTCTCGTCATCGAACCCGCTCTGCTGCTGTTCGATGAGCCGCTTTCCAATCTCGATGCCAAGCTGCGCGACGAGATGCGCGATGAAATCCGCGATATCCAGAACCGCACCGGCGTCACCAGTATTTTCGTCACCCACGATCAGGATGAGGCCCTGTCCATGGCCGACCGGCTCGCGGTCATGTCCGAAGGCAGGCTGGAGCAGATCGGCACGCCGCGCGAGATTTTCGACCGGCCGAAAACCGATTTCGTCGCTTCCTTCATCGGCGCCGGATCGTTCCTTACGGGCACCGTGGTTGCGCCGGGCCGGGCTGAGATTCCCGGTCTCGGCTTCCTGCATTTCTCGGGCGCTGTCCCGGTCGGCCAGAAAGCGCGGTTTCTGGTCCGCCCGCATCGCTTTCTCCTTGGCGATGGCATCAATGCTTTCTCCGGTATTGTCGAGCACGTCACCTATCGCGGGCAGATGCTGACGCTCGGCGTGCGCGCCGGCGATCATCGCCTGCAGGCCGATCTGCCCACCCATGCCGCCGCTCTGCCGGCAAAGGGCGAGCGCGTGACGCTGTCGGTTGCGCCGGAGGATGTGACGCTGATCGGGGAGGCGGCCTGATGGCTGCGGCAAGCCATGCTTCCGGCGGCGGCACGTCGCATCGCGGCGTTTTGCTTCTTTTGCTTCTGCCGGGCCTCGTCGCACTGCTGACGACGTTTCTGTTGCCGCTCATCTGGCTGGTGCGCGCCTCCTTCGCCTCCTCATCCATGGCCGCCCTTCGCGGCGGCGACTGGACACTCGAATCCTACAGAACCGTGCTGTTCGACCCGTTTTACTGGAAGATCGCCTGGAACACGCTTTATCTCGGGGTGAATGTCGCCATTTTCGCGGTCGTTCTTTCCTGTCCAATCGCGCTTTTCCTCGCCCGCACCCAAAGCCGCTGGCGCGGCGTGCTGACAGCGCTTGCCGTCGCGCCGCTTCTCACCTCCTCGGTGGTGCGTACCTATGGCTGGATGGTCATTCTGGGGGATCGGGGCGTCATCAACACGGCGCTGCAATCCTCCGGGCTTACGGATGGTGTCATACGGCTCACCAATAATTATTTCGGCGCAACCGTCGCGCTGATCGAAATCCTGATGCCCTATGCGATCCTGGCGATGCTGAGCGGTTTCGGCCGGCTGAACACGCAGCTGGAGGAAGCCGCCGCCATGCTCGGCGCGAACCGCCTGCGCGTCTTCACCCGCATCGTGCTGCCGCTGTCTCTGCCCGGCGTTCTCACCGCGGCACTTCTCGTTTTCGTGCTGGCGATTTCCTCCTTCGTCACACCGCGCCTGATGGGCGGCGGCCGCGTCTTCGTCATCGGCACGGAGGTTTATAACGAAGCGACGGTGACGCTGAACTGGCCGCTGGCGGCTGCACTTTCGGTGCTGCTGCTCGTGCTGTTCGGCAGCGTGATCGTGATTTACCAGCGCGCCATGCGCGCGCTTGAGACGTGAGGCCGGCCATGGACGCGAAATTCGGACGCTTCGCCCACGCGCTTCTGCTGACACTGCTTTACCTGTTCCTTCTGGCGCCGATCATCGTCGTCCTGATCATTTCCTTCGATACGCGGCAATATCTGGCTTTTCCCCCGGAAAGCCTGTCCTTCGGCTCCTATGCCAAGGTGTTCGCCAATGTGAAATTCATCAGCGCCTTCTGGCGCAGCCTCGGTATCGGTCTTCTTGTCGGTTTCGTCTCGATCTTCGCGGGGCTGCTTCTGTCGCTGGCGCTCTCACGGCACGAATTTCGCGGCAAGGGCGCGATCAACTTCCTCATCCTCGCACCCTTCCTCGTGCCGCATATCGTACTCGCCGTCGGCGTGATGCTGGTGCTCGGGCCGCTTGGCCTGCTGGATAGTTATACCGGCATTTTCCTCGCGCATCTCGGCATCACCACGCCCTATACGGTGCGCACCATCACCATGAGCCTGATGGCGGTGGATCGCCGTGTCGAGGAGGCGGCGCGTGTTCATGGCGCATCGCCCGCCATGGTGCTGTGGCGCATTACGTTGCCGCTGGTCCGCCCCGGCCTCATCGCCGGTGCCGTCATCGCCTTCCTGATTTCTTTCGATGAGGCGACGATCTCGCTCTTCATCGTCTCGGTCAAATCCTCGACGCTGCCGACGGAAATCTATCATTATCTGGAATATTCCACCGATCCGCAGATTGCTGCTCTTTCCGTCATCCTCATCCTGATTTCGGTCATCGTCGTGGTGGCGGTCGAGCGGTTGATCGGGCTGCGCAAGGTGCTGTGACATGACGATGGTGAAAGTGGCAGCCGGTACATTGCAGGGCAGTCTGGAAAACGGAATTCATGCCTTTCTCGGTGTGCCCTATGCCGCGCCCGTCACGCCCGAACGCCGCTTTGAAGCGCCGCAGCCCGTGTCGCCATGGCAGGGCGCGCGGAATGCCACCCGGCTTGGCCCCGTCTGCCCGCAAATTCCCACTTACGGCCCGGTGGGCACCGCCGCGACCTCGAAACTGGCCTTCGGCGAGGATTTCCTCACCGTCAATATCCGCACGCCCGATCCGGCGGGCAGGGCGCCGGTGCTGTTCTGGATCCATGGCGGCGGTTACGCGGTCGGTTCCGCCAATGAACCGGTGCTGCAGAGCGGCGCTTTCGCGGCAAGCGGCATCGTCGAGGTCACGGTCAATTATCGCCTTGGCGCGCTCGGTTTCCTCCATCTTGAAGGCAGGCCGGACAATCGCGGTCTGCTCGATCTTGTCGCCGCGCTGGAATGGGTGCGCGACAATATTGCCGCCTTCGGTGGCGACCCGGACCGGGTGACGCTGGCCGGGCGGTCGGCGGGCGGCTTTGCTGTCGCGGCGCTGATGGCCATGCCGGGCGCGCAGGGGCTTTTCCACCGGGCCATGCCGCAGAGCGGCGCAAGCACGGGCATCGCCTCGATGGAGGATGCCGCCAAACTGACGCGCCGGTTTCTGGCGGCCGCAAATGCCGATGAGGCTTCGCTTGCAGCCCAGCCCATGCACCGGCTGCTCGAAATTCAGCGCGATCTCTGCAACCAGTCCTATGAGCAGCATGATTTTGCCCGCGACGGCGCAGCCTCGATGCTTGGCGTGCCCTTCGTTCCGGTTATCGATGGGGTAAGCCTGACGGAACATCCGGAAACTGCCGCAAGCGAAGGCCGCACTGCCCTCGTGCCGATGATGATCGGCTGCACGACGGGAGAATATGTGACCCATGCGACGGCGCAGCCGAAAATGGATTTCGCGCTTTGCGCCGAATTGCTGCATGAGCGGGTTCTGCCGCGTGGTCTCACCGGCTCCCTTATTGTCGAGCGTTATCGCAGGGCACTGCCGAGCCACAGCCCGCGCGGCATCTGGCGCGCGGTTGCCGGCGATCTTGTCTTCCAGCTTCCGGCAATCCGTTTCGCCGGGCTGCATGCCCGTTTCAATCCGGTCTATAAATATCTCTACGGCCCGCTGGAGGCCGATGAGCTGGGTGCGCCGCACGGGGCGGAGCTCGGCTCGGTCTGGTATCGCGATGGTTCGAATGGCCGCGAACTGCCCGAGCGCCAGCGGGTGGCGGATGCGGGCTTTGCAAGAGCGATCCACGATTTGTGGGCCTCCTTCATAAAGGACGAACGGCCCCGTGCCCCGAATGGTGAGTGGCCGCAATATCGTGCCGAAAAACCAATGGTTCTGCGGGCGGGTCCGGCCGGGTTTGGCGCTACTCCCGATCCTTTCGACGGGCGCGAGGCGCTCTGGCTGCCGGCTGGCCATGAGGATCGCGGGCCGGTATAGCGCTTGGTGACGATGAGGCAGAAACACAGGTCTTGAATACAGGTCTTGAATACAGGTCTTGGGGCGGAGTGGAAAATGGCGTCTGACTATCTCGATACGCGGCAGCTCGAGGCTTTCGTGGCCGTGGTGTCTATCGGCAGCATCACCGGCGCAGCCAGGGCGCTGGGCAAGTCTCAACCCGTCGTGACACGCCTCATTCAGGACCTTGAGGGCGAAATCGGCTTCGCGCTGCTGCACCGCAACGGCCCTCGCATCACGCCCACCGAAAAAGGGGTGGCCTTTTTCGCGCAGGCGGAACTGTTCCTCGGCGGTCTCAGAACGATCAGCGAAAGCGCAAGGCGCATTCACGCTGCGCGCCGCACGGCCATCGAGGTCGCCTCCATTCCGGCGATTGCCGCAAGCCTCCTGCCACGGGCGCTGGCCGCCCTGCCGGCCGACCGGTTTCCCGATCATGTGCATCTCCAGAGCATTTCTTCGGAAAATGTCGTGCAGGCGGTGATGGCGGGCACGGCGGATCTCGGCGCCGTCAGCCTTCCGCTCGACAATCCCGGCGTCGATATTCACTGGCTGGGGGAGGTGCCGTGCGTGGCCGTGGTGGCGGAAGATCATCCGCTCGCCGGGAAAACGGTCATCTCCGCCGAAGACCTTGCCGGAAACCGGCTCATCGCTTCCGCAAACCCCTTCCGCCTGCGCATGCGGATCAACGATGTGCTTTCCAGCCTCGGCGTCGACCCTTCCTCCGTTATCGACAGCAATGCGACCTATGTTTCGCTTTCGCTGGCGCGCATGGGTCTCGGTGTCGCAATCGTCGAATCGATCACCCTCTGGGGCCTGCCGGTGGAGGGTGTTCGTGTCATACCGCTCTCGTTCCACATCCCGTTCCAGTGGGGCCTCGTGACGGCGGCCGGCCGGCCGGTCATCTTCGAGGTGGAGCAGCTCGTGGCCACGGCAAGACGGCTGGTGGCGGATATTCCCCAGGCGATTGTTTACGATAAAATATCGCAAATTCAAAATTTTGATTGAATTTCCTAATGTAATTTGTGCGTTTGTTCCAGCCGCCAGCCGCCAGCCGCCAGCCGCCAGCCGCCAGCCGCCAGCCGCCAGCCGCCAGCCGCCTGCCGCCAGCCGCCAGCCGCCAGCCGCCAGCCGCCTATAGTATAATGCTCCCAAATCCGGCCGGACTCGGCCCGGCCCAATCCGATCCCGTGCGGCGGACTATATACGAGACTCCAGCGGACGCGCCTTGCGCGGCCGCTGGAGCATTTTTGAGTAAAAAGCGAAATCGCTTTCACGTCCGGACAATGTGTTAAAACAGAAGGCCAGGGCACTCCTCCGCGAACCCTCGTTCACGGGAAATGTTCTAGACCGCCAGCAGTTTCTCGTTGCCGATGCGGGTGGTTTCGACGGCGCCCTCGGTTTCGATCCGTTTTCCGGTGGCCGGATCGAAGAAATGAAGGTGGGCGGCGGGGAGATCGAGGTGGATGCGCTGGCCGGGTTTTACAGAAAGGTCCTCACCGATGGCGGCAGAGAAGGTCTCGCCGGCGATATCGGCATGGACGATGCGGCCCGAGCCCAGTTCTTCGACGAAATCCACGACTGCTGGCACGCCCGCGCCATCCGTGCTGACCACGCACTGTTCCGGGCGAATGCCGACGGTTACGTCGCGGCCGCGCAGTTCCAGCGCGGTTTCGGGGAAGAGCTTTACGGGCGTGCCATGCAGCATCACGGCGGGGGATTCCACCTCCACCCTCGTGCTGAACAGATTCATGGCAGGCGAGCCGATGAAGGAGGCCACGAAGGTGCTGGCCGGGCGGTGATAGATATCCAGCGGATGGCCCACCTGCTCGACATTACCCTTGTTCATCACCACCAGCCGGTCGGCCAGCGTCATCGCCTCCACCTGATCGTGGGTGACGAAGATGGAAGTGGCGGAGAGGCGCTGGTGCAGTTTGCGGATTTCGGCGCGCATGGTCACACGCAGCTTGGCGTCGAGGTTGGAGAGCGGCTCGTCGAACAGAAACACCGCAGGTTCGCGGATGATGGCGCGGGCCATGGCGACGCGCTGGCGCTGGCCGCCGGAAAGAGCCGCGGGCTTGCGCTCCAGATAATCGGAAAGGCCGACGATCTTTGCGGTCTCCTCGATGCGGCGCTGGCGCTCGGCCTTCGGAACGCCGGCGACCTTCAGCGCATAGCCGATATTGCCGGCCACCGACATATGCGGGTAAAGCGCGTAGTTCTGGAACACCATGGCGCAGCCGCGCTCGCGCGGCTCCAGCGTGTTGACCACCCGCCCGCCAATGGCGATCTCGCCGGAGGTGATGTCCTCCAGACCGGCGATCATGCGCAGAAGCGTGGATTTGCCGCAGCCCGATGGACCGAGGATGACGACGAATTCGCCGGAGTCGAAGGTGAGGTCCACGCCGTGCAGGGTGGGCGTCTTGCCATAGGATTTGCGGACCTGACGGATATCGATCTGAGCCATGATGGGAAACCTTGTTGTTGAAAGCCGCGCTGTTACTTGTCGGACGAGACGAGGCCGCGGACGAACCAGCGTTGCAGGAAGGCCACGACGAGAAGCGGCGGCAGGATGATGATGAGGGAACCGGCCAGCGTGACGTTCCAGTCCGGCGTGCCGTCATCGGCGGGCAGAAGCGCGCGCAGCGACATCATCACCGTCTTGTAGGACGGGTCGGTGACCATCAGCAGCGGCCACAGATACTGGTTCCAGGCATAAACGAACATGATGGTGGTGAGCGCCAGCATGTTGGTGCGCGACAGCGGCAGCAGCATGTCCACGAAGAAACGCGCGGCACCCGAGCCGTCCATGCGCGCGGCCTCCGCCAGCTCGTCCGGGATCGTCATGAAGAACTGCCGGTAGAGAAAGGTGCCGGTGGCGGTGGCGATCAGCGGCAGGGTGAGGCCGGCATAGGAGTTCAGCAGGTTCCATTCCAAGGTGACCTCGATGCCGAACAGGCCGAGGATGGAGCGGAACGGCTGGAAGAGATCGGCGGCGACAGAATAGGTCGGCACCACGCGCACTTCGAGCGGCAGCATCAGGGTGATGAACACCGTCCAGAAGAACAGGTGCCTGAGCGGCGAGCGGAAGAACACGATGGCGAAGGCGGTGAAGGCCGAAAGGGCCACCTTGCCGATGGTCACCAGCGTCGCCATGATCATGCTGTTGAGGAGGGCGTTGCCGAGATTGGCGCGTTGCCAGGCCGCTTCGGCATTGGCGAAGAATTCGCCCTGCGGCATGAAGTTGAAAGGGACGCTGTTGACCTGCTGGACCGACTGGCTGGCGCCGGAAATGACGACGATGAAGGGGCCGATGAGCAGGAAGAAGCCGGCCACCATGATCGCATAGGTCAGGGCGTCGGCATAGGGTGTGCGCTGGATCATCGCCGCCTCACTTGTAATGGACTTGCCGCTCGACGAAGCGGAACTGGATGAAGGTGAAGACCATGATGAGGCCGATGAGGACGAGGCTCTGCGCCGAGGCGCCGGAATAGTTCAGCCCCTCGAAGGCCTCGCTGACGATGCGGTACACCATCACTTCGGTGGCGTGGTTCGGGCCGCCCTCGGTGGTGGAGGCGACGATGCCGAACGTATCGGCGCCGACGAAACCCTCGGTCATCATGATGACGGTGAGGAAGAACAGGGTCGGGGCCAGCAGCGGCACCTGAATGTCGATGGCGCGGCGAATGGGCCCGGAACCGTCCATGGCGGCGGCCTCCGTCAGCGAACGCGGCACGGATTGCAGGCCGGCGAACAGGAAGATGAAGGTGTAGCCCGCCCATTTCCAGATGAAGATGACGATGACGAGGATGAGCGCGTGCTCGCCGTATTTGGCCGGGTTCCAGATATCGGGCCACCAGGAATTCAGCGATGCGGCGATGCCGCGTTCCGGCGACAGGATGAAGCGGAAGGCCATGCCGGCGGCGGGACCGGCAATCGCATAGGGTAGGATATAAAGCACCCGGAAAAAGCCGGAGCCGGGAAGCTGGCGATCGACCGCAAGGGCGAGCACGAGGCCGATGAGGATCGCGAAAAACGGACCGGCGACCGCAAAGATCAGGCTGGTGAGGATCGACTGCCAATAAAGCGGATCGCCGAAGGTTTCGATGAAATTGGCTAAACCGACGAATTCCGCCTGGCCGCCGAAGGGCGGCTCCAGGGTGAATGCCCAGTTCAGCACCGCCGCGACCGGCCAATAGAAGAACAGAAGGATAAGCAGAAACTGCGGCAGGGCGAAGAGCACAGGCAGCCATGTGCTTTTGAAGACGGTACGCTTTTCCATTGGAGTCCGGCAGGGTTCGAGATTTCGGCGGGCCTGCCCGAACGACTGTCCGGACAGGCCTTTGACGGCGATGAAAGAACGCTTAGTTCAGCTTGGCGCCTTCATAGGTCTTTTCGAAGCGGCGAAGGCCGGTGTTGGCGCGCTCGACGGCCTTGTCGAGTTCGGCCTGCACGTCGGCGTTCTGCATGAAGATGGCTTCGAGCGAGGTCGAGAGTTCCTTGCGGATCTGCGTGAAATTGCCGAGGCGGATGCCGCGGGTATATTCGGAAGGCGGCGTAAACGTCAGGCTTTCGATGGCCTTTTCACGGCCCTTGAAGGGAGCTTTGTCGTAAAAGCCCTTGGCCTTCATGGCGTCATAGCCGGTCTTGGTGACCGGGATGTAGCCGGTGACGGTGGACCACCACTCAACCATGTCAGGCTGGGCGATGAAGTTCAGGAACGCGGCAGCGCCCTTGTATTCGGCTTCCGGACGACCGGCCATGACCCACAGCGAAGCGCCGCCGACGAGCGAGTTCTGGCGTGCGGTGCCCTTCCAGACCGGCAGCATGGCGACGTCCCACTTGACGCCTTCCGGCATGCCCTTGCCGACCGAGCCGTGGCTGGCGATCGAGCCGGTGAAAATCTGGCAGGTCTGCGAGGTGAAGGCGGGCAGGAGATCCATGCCGAGCTGCTTGGTCTTGACGACGAACAGCTTCTCGTCCTGCATCTTCTTGAAGAATTTAACGTGATCGACGAATTTCGTCTTGTTGACCGTGAGTTCGGCGTCGAGGCCCTGATAGCCGTTGCCCTTGGTGGCGATGGGCTGGTTATGGATGGCCGAGAACTGCTCCATGAACATCCAGGTGTCGAAGTTGAACGCCATCGGGCATTCGAAACCGGCGGCCTTGAGCTTCCTTGCGGCTTCCTCGACCTGTTCCCAGGTGTCCGGCTTGAAGGTGATGCCGGCCTTCTCGAACGCGCTGACATTGTAATACATGACGGCGGTGGAGGAATTGTAGGGGAACGAGTTCAGCTCGCCGGCGGCCGTGGCGTAATAATTGGCGATGCCGGGGAAATAATTGTTCCAGTCGATCTTGTAGCCATTGTCGGCCATCAGCTTCTTGGCGGGAACGAAAGCCTTGGACAGCATCATGTCCAGCGTGCCGGCGTCATAAATCTGGGTGATGGCGGGCTGCTTCTTGGCGCGATAGGCGGCAATGGTGTTCTGCAGGGTGGATTCGTAGTCGTTCTGCGAGGTGCAGACGATTTCGAATTCGGCCTGGGATTCGTTGAACTTCTTGCAGGTGTCCTGCACGCGGTCGCCGAGATCGCCGGAAAGGCCATGCCATAATTCGAACTTGGTCTTTTCTGCCTGGGCGGCCGTGGCGCCGAAGGCGGCGGCGATGGCGACGCCGGCCACGAAGGAAGTCAGAGCGGAAGATTTCATGAGTTGAGCCCCGTTGCTGGAATGATGGCCTGCTCGGCAAGGACTTCACGTCCCCGGCACGAAGCCACGGAGGCTCTGCTAACAGCCGTCTTTGACGGATGGCTTACAGTTTGTTGACCGTTTTATGATGACTGGCCGCGCAGCCCATTCCGCGCGGCGAAAAAAGTGCGACAAATACGGAAAATCGGAATTTAACCTTATTTATCAGCCCCTTCCTGTTTTTGGCGCACCTCGCTACCTGCTGCTGAACAGCTTTCGCCAATCAACCGCGACGTGCAGCCTCGATGGCGGCGACATCGATTTTCTTCATGTCCATCATCGCGTCGAAGGCGCGTTTGGCCTCCGCGCCGCCGGCGGCCATGGCGTCCATCAGCACGCGTGGCGTGATCTGCCAGGAAACGCCCCATTTGTCCTTGCACCAGCCGCAGGCGCTTTCCTGCCCGCCGTTGCCGACGATGGCGTTCCAGTAACGGTCGGTTTCTTCCTGATCTTCGGTCGATATCTGGAACGAGAAAGCCTCGCTCTGCTTGAAGACCGGCCCGCCATTGAGACCGATGCAGGAAACGCCTGCCACGGTGAACTGCACCGTCAGCACATCTCCCTTCTTGCCGGAGGGATAGTCGCTCGGCGCATGGTGAACGCCGGTTACCGCGCTATCCGGAAAGGTTTCGGCATAAAATCTGGCCGCGGCCTCGGCATCCTTGTCGTACCAGATACAGATCGTGTTCTTTTCCATTTGTGTGTTCCTCCCAAATTGAAATCGTCGTGGTGCCGGCGCGGAAATTCGCCGGCCATTGCCGGTTCCCCATTCGGTATAGAATGCGACCATGCGCCGAACGTTCCCAAAAAAACGGCGGCGAGAAAAACCGGCAGGCAACACATTGCCACGGTATCTGCAACTTCAGATGACGAACATCAACTTTATCCTTAAATATTATTTAATAATGTAATCATAATATTCACGAATGATTTTGAATAGGAATCATCCCTTTCCATCGGAGAAACGCGCGTGAGTATTCTTGATCGTGGTGCCAATGCTTTTGCGGTTCTCGCCGCGCTTTCCAAATCCCAGGCCATAATCGAATTCGATCTTTCGGGAAAAATTCTCAACGCCAACGAGAATTTCTGTCGGGCACTCGGTTATGAGCTTTCGGAAATCGTCGGCAGGCACCACAGCATGTTCGTGGAACCTGCGGTCGTGTCCTCGCAGGATTACAAGGCCTTCTGGTCCAAGCTTTCGGCCGGCCAGTTCGATCAGCGGCAATATAAGCGCATCGGCAAGGGCGGTCGGGAAGTCTGGATCGAGGCGTCGTACAATCCGGTGTTTCGTCGCGGCAAGCCGGTGAAGGTGGTCAAGATCGCCACCGATATTACCGACCGCAAGCTGAAGGCGGCGGAAGATGCGGGCAAGATCGACGCCCTGTCACGGGCGCAGGCCATCATCGAATTCTCCCCGAACGGCGAGGTTTTGACGGCAAACGAGAATTTTCTGGCCGCTCTCGGTTATTCGCTGGCGGAAGTGCAGGGCAGGCACCATTCCATGTTCTGCGAACCGGCCTATACGCAGTCGCCGCAATATAAGCAGTTCTGGGAAAGGCTGGCCGGCGGCGATCTCGTGGCGGACGAGTTCATGCGGCTTGGCAAGGGCGGCCGCAAGGTCTTCATTCAGGCGTCCTATAACCCGATCTTCGATCTCAACGGCAAGGTGTTCAAGGTCGTCAAATTCGCGACCGACGTGACCGGCCGCGTCGAAAACGTCGAAAAGCTGGCGCAGTGCCTCACCGATCTGGCCGAGGGCGATCTTGCCCAGAGCATCGACAAACCCTTCATCCCTTCGCTTGAAAGATTGCGCACGGATTTCAACGCGGCTTCGGAAAAGCTGAAAAGGGCCATGACGCTGGTGTCTGAAAATGCCGGCGCCATTTCTTCCGGCTCCAACGAGATCAGGTCTGCTGCCGACGATCTCGCCAGACGCACGGAGCAGCAGGCCGCCTCCATCGAGGAAACGGCAGCCGCGCTCGAAGAAATCACCACCGCCGTCAACGATTCGAGCCGCCGCGCCGAAGAGGCCGGCAAGATCGTCGCCCGTGCCCGTGACCATGCGGAACACTCGGGCCAGGTGGTGCGCGATGCGATCGGCGCCATGGACCAGATCGAAAAATCATCGCGCGAGATTTCCAATATTATCGGCGTGATCGACGAAATCGCCTTCCAGACCAATCTTCTGGCATTGAATGCAGGCGTGGAAGCCGCCCGCGCGGGTGAGGCGGGCAAGGGTTTTGCTGTGGTTGCGCAGGAGGTTCGCGAACTCGCGCAGCGTTCCGCAACGGCCGCCAAGGAAATCAAGAGCCTGATCAATGCCTCCGGCGCGCAGGTGGAAAACGGCGTCGGCCTCGTCACCAGGGCGGGTTCGGCCCTGCAGGAAATCGCCGAGCAGGTGCGGGATATCAACACCAATGTCGTGGCGATTGTCGATGCCGCGCGCGAACAGTCCACGGCGCTTGCGGAAATCAATCAGGCGGTCAACACCGTCGATCAGGGCACCCAGCAGAATGCCGCCATGGTCGAGGAGCAGACCGCCGCAAGCCACAGCCTTGCGCGGGAAGCGGCTGCCCTGTTCGAGCTTCTCGGGCAATTCCGGTTCGAGGACGCTCCGCGCTCCTCCGCCTCCGCGCGCAGCGGCTTCGAGCAGCAATCCGCGCCGGTGAGCTCGCATCGCAGCGCATCCCGCCCGCCTGCGGCGCGCGGTTCCGCTGCGGTTGCCGTCAAGCATGAGGAGTGGCAGGACTTCTAGAGTGAGGTCTCAGCAAGTCGAGCCAATCACGCCGACGTCATCCTCGGGCCTGTCCCGAGGATCTGCAACGTATTGATTTTATTCGACGTGATTAGATCCTCGGCACAGGGCCGAGGATGACGCCGAGAGAATATTGGCCCTTCACGGCTGACTTTAAAAGGCGCTGCGGGCCGTCCGGAAATTAAACCGGACAGCAGTGGCACAGGGCCGAGGATGACGTCGAGAGAATGTTGGCCCTCCATTACTGACCTGAAAGGGGCTGCCGCCGTCCTCGCCCCATCCGATCATGCCAGTCCATTCGATGTTCGATACGTGATGACAAGCCGGAAAGCTGGGCATATCTTCCGGATTGGCCGATAATCGGCACATCGCGTCTGGAGTTTTCGGGGACTTTCGCTTGGCAGGGATATCGACAAGCCGCATGGCTCTTGCCCTGTGTCTGCTGACCGCAGCCTTCGGCGCGGCGCAAGCCGAAGAGCCCGCCGGGGAAAAAGCCGCCTGCGCCTATACCCATGATGTCGCGCCGGATTTGTGCATCAATGCCGGCAGTTACAATAACGATCTTTGCCATGCCATCGAGGTGCTCGCCGCCCGCTATGCCGTTCCGCCGGATTATTTCGCCCGGCTGATCTGGCGGGAAAGCCTGTTCCGGCCGAATGCGGTCAGCCCGAAGGGGGCGGAGGGCATTGCCCAGTTCATGCCGGGAACGGCCCGGTTGCGCGGTCTCGAAGACAGTTTCAACATCATCGCCGCGCTTGAGGCGTCTTCCCGATATCTCTCCGAATTGAACGTGCAGTTCGGCAATTTCGGCCTTGCCGCCGCAGCTTACAATGCGGGGGAGGCGGGCTTGCGGAACTTCATCGCCAACGGTCGCCTGCCCACCGAAACCCGCGATTATGTGTTCGCGATCACCGGTTATCCGGTGGAGACATGGAAGGACAATCCGCCGGAAAAGGCGGCGCCGGCGCTGGATGACAACCGTTCCTTTCTCGATGCCTGCGTGCGTCTCGCCGACACCCGCACCATGAACGATCCCGTTCTCATTGCATCGGCCGATTGGGCGCCCTGGGGCGTGCAGCTTGCGGCGCATTATAATCCGGCCGTGGCGAACCGGCTTTTCACCCGGGCGATCCTGCAGCTTTCGGAACCGTTGAATGCCGAGCGGGCTTTGATCGTGCGGCAGCGGGGCGGCAATTTCGGTTCGCGGCCGCGTTATGCCGCCCGCATCGGCCGGGAAACCAGAGTCGAAGCCAATGCGCTTTGTGGCGATATCCGGCGGGCGGGCGTTCCCTGCACCGTGTTCCGCAACAGGTAAAAAAGGCGCGCGCCGGACCGGTAAATCGTCTTCCCGTGACAGGGCTGATCATAAGAAGTTGATCGGCTTTGCGGCCGTTCCATCTTTCCGTGCAAAATGATCGTGCCTAGATTTGCCCCGGACGCTGGCCGACAACCGGGGCCGGTGACGTTTTGTAGGGAATGATCTGGAAATGAGATGGCTTGAAAGAGGATGTCTGGCGGCCGTGCTGGTCGTCGTTGCGGCGTGCACCAGCGCCGGCGAGACGGAGATTTCCCGCACTGTCGCAGGTTTCGTGGGGCAACCGCGCGAGGCCGCAATCGCCCGACTTGGCCGCCCGAACAAGGTCATCATCGAAAACGGCGAAACCGAATCCTACTGGCTGAAAGTCGATAGGGAGACCTATGCCGGCCTCAGCAACAGGCGCGAAGTCAAGACCGTCGACGGGCAGGCGCAGGTCTCGGAAACCGAGGGCATGAAGATCAAGGAGCATCGCCGCGACTGCATCATCAAGATAACCGCGGATGCCGCCTCCATCGTCAGGACGAGCGAGATCATCGGCAATCCGGCGAATTGCGAAAACCTTCTCGACAGGCAGGCCTCCTGAGGAACCGCTTTCGCGGCCGCTCCGATTGCCGAAGCCTCAAAGCTCCATCTTGATGGTCAGCATATATTCGGTGCCCTTCGCCCGGTCACGCGTGCGGGAGACTTCAAGCGTGACCTTGTCCAGCTTGTGCCCAAGGGTTTCCTTGATGGTTCCTCCCGGCGTATCCTCGCGCCGGAACGAGGTGTCGCCGTAACCGACGCCGATTTTGCGGGTAATGGCGCTTTCCGTGTAGGTTCTTCCGAACATGGCGGAAGCCTGACCGCTGCGCACCGTCGTTTCGAAGCCGCGGGATTCGATGTCGCGATAGGCCGAGGCGGCAATTGAATTATCCGAACTGCTATAGCTGCCGCCGGCGCTTATTCTGGCGAGCCGATGGCCGTCATGTTCAAGGGAAAAATTACCGTCGGCCGAAGGTCCGAAACGACCGCCGTTCATGGCGTCCTTATAGGTGAAGCGGAAGCGGCCGCTGCGTGCGTCCACCTGATAATTATAGGAGGCGTCGCCGCTGCGGATCTGGATGCCCGGCGCCGGCTCGCTGCCGAGAATCGGCGATACCTTGTCCGCGAACTGGAACAGGGGTTTGGTGACCTCTTCGAATTCCGACTTCGACAATGCCAGCGGCTTGCCATCCGGGTCGAACTTCCCGACCGCGAGGCACGGGCGCTGGTTGATGATGCTCTTCAGGGCAAAGACCGTGCAATTGTCGCTTGTCGTGCCGGCAATCGCGGCGTGGACGGAATTGCGCAGGGTGTAACTGCCGCAGCAGGAGAAGGCCTCGTTGTCGAGGCTCGCATCGCGCGTATAGCCCGTAAAGACAATGCCGCTCGCCCCGTTGGTGAGGCCTGCATTGGCGAAATGCGGCCCGCTTTGCAGCGGAAACAGTTTCAGCCGGCTCTGGTCAGCGAGCGTTTTCGGGTTGGAAGGCGATGGAAGCGGCATTCTTCTTCTCTCCTGAAACACGGGAACGGTGCGCTTTTTTTACCATCGTAAATTGAAGCCGCAACCCTTAACTGTACCCCGTGAGATATGCCGTTTCTGTGGATGAGAGCGACCGCTGTTGTTACTGTGAGCCTGTGCGCATATGTTGGAATACTCAATCTTGATTTCCGGGCAAGGCGGACAGGCGCATAATGACCTCCCAGTTGGATTTTTTTGCACCCGCGGCAGCGCGGCTTCCGCAGGCTGAAAGAGGGCGAAAAGCGAGTGGTCGCGAAACGGCCCAAAAGACCGGTACGGACGATGAGGCCCTTGCCGCACATCTTGAATCCACCGGTAATTATCGTGTCCTGCGCCGGCTGCAGCCGCGCGTGGTCGTCGATCGGCCAAGGCCGGAATTCGCCCGTCAGGGGGTGATCCTCGATACGGAAACGACGGGCCTCGACCATCGCACCGACGAGATCATCGAAATCGGCGTCATCGCTTTCACATTCGACGATAACGGCACAATCGGCGATATCACCGGCATCTATGGCGGGTTGCGACAGCCGGGTATCGCCATTCCCGAAGAAATCACCCGTCTGACCGGGATCACCGACGAGATGGTCGCGGGGCAGGCGATAGACATGGATCGGCTGACCTCACTTATTGCCCATGCCGATCTGATCATCGCCCACAATGCCGGTTTCGACCGCCCCTTTTGCGAGGCCTTCTCGCCGATCTTCAGGGACAAGGCATGGGCCTGCTCCGTTTCGGAAATAGACTGGCGCGCGCGTGGTTTCGAGGGCAACAAGCTCGGTTATCTGATCGGGCAATCCGGCTATTTCCACGATGGCCATCGCGCGGTGGACGATTGTTTCGCGCTGCTGGAGGTGCTGGAGCAGACGCGCCCCGGCCAGAGCAGCACGCCCTTTGCCGAACTTGATGAGGCGAGCCGGCGCTCAAGGGTGCGCCTCTACGCGGAAAACAGCCCGTTCGACATGAAGGATCATCTGAAAAAGCGGGGCTATCGCTGGTCGGACGGTTCCGATGGCCGGCCGAAATCCTGGTGGGTCGAACTGCCGGAGGAAAAGCTCGAAGAGGAACTGCATTTCCTGCGGACCGAAATCTACCGCTGGGACGCCGATCCCACGGTCAAATATCTCACCGCTTTCGACCGGTTCAAGGCCGGGTGACGCGCGGGACATTCCGGGTCCGCAGATTGCATACAATTTCTGCAATGAATCGAAAACAATCGATGTAAAATTGGGCAGGTCCTTGCAAGGGTCTCCAAAGCGCAGAAAAATATCGTTTTACATCAATGGCTAAGCCGATTGGCACGGCTCCTGCATGACAAAGACGTCGCAGGAGAGTGTTTATGAGCAAAGCCGCAGCAATCGACATCGCGTCCGTATCCAAGATTTACGGCAATACCACCGCCGTGCATGCGATAAGCCTCAAGATTCCGGCCGGGAGTTATTGCTGCCTGCTCGGCCCGTCGGGCTGCGGCAAGACCTCGACATTGCGGATGATTGCCGGCCACGAAAGCATCTCCAGCGGCGATGTCCGGCTAGGCAATACAGTCGTCACCGATCTGCCGCCCGCCCGGCGCGGCACGGCGATGATGTTCCAGTCCTATGCGCTGTTTCCGCATCTCGATCTCGTCGACAATGTCGCCTTCAGCCTCAAGATGAAGGGCGTGGACAAGGAAACCCGCCGGGCGAAGGCGCTCGAAATGCTGCGGCTGATGCAGCTCGAACCCTATGCCAGCCGCCGTCCGGCCCAGCTTTCCGGCGGGCAGCAGCAGCGCGTGGCGCTGGCGCGTGCGCTGATTACCGATCCCGAGGCGCTGTTGCTGGACGAGCCGCTTTCGGCGCTCGACCCGTTCCTCAAGATTCGCATGCGCGCCGAGCTGAAGAAGCTTCAGACCTCGCTCGGCATTACCTTCGTTCACGTCACCCACAGCCAGGAAGAGGCCATGGCGCTGGCCGATATCATCGTCGTCATGAATGACGGTCGCATCGAACAGGCGGCCACGCCGCGCGAGGTGTTCGAGCGTCCCGCCACCGCTTTCGTTGCCCGCTTCATGGGCGACCACAATGTCATTTCCGGGCGTTACCGGGAAAAAACGGACGATCTCGTCACGCTCGAAGTGGCGGGCGGCGGCACTTTCACGGCAAGCGGCGTCGCCCCGGATGACGGCGCGGTCGATATCGCCGTGCGCACCGACCGCGTGCGCGTCGGTGAAGCAGACCAGCCGGGCCTCGGTTTCACCGGCATCGTCTCGAATGTCGAATATCGCGGCGCAAGCGTGAAGATCGCCGTAACCGGCGCGGGCATCGAGGATTTCAACGTCATCCTCAGCGATGCCGCCTTCTTCGAAAATCCGGTCAGGACCGGCGACGCCATACCGCTTTCATGGAATGCGGCCGATGCCATCGTGCTCGGCCGGGTAGAGAAGTGACCCCAAAAATAACCAGAGGAGAACTTTGAAATGACCGATACCACCAACAGCAAAAAGGGCCTGTCCCGCCGCGGCCTCCTGAAGGCGGGCGCAGCCGCCACGGGTGCGGCGATCGGCTCCGGCCTCATCACCGGCTTCCCGACCATCTGGGCGCAGAACCCGATCACCATCCGCCAGTTCGGCACCGGTGTGTCGAACCTCAACGCCATTGCCGAAAAGTGCAAGGCCGATCTCGGCATCACGCTCGAAATGACGGCGACGGATTCGGATGCCGCCGCCCAGCGCGCCGTCACCCAGCCGAATTCCTACGACATCGCCGATATCGAATACTGGATTCTGAAGAAGGTCTATCCGGCCGGCGTCATCCAGCCGATGGAAATCAAGAAGCTGAAATATTACGACAAGATCGTGCCGCTGTTCAAAAACGGCAAGCTGAAACCGGACAGCGTCGTCGCGCAGGGCACGGCCCCGCACACCGTCGGTTTCGTCGAAAAGCCCGGCGACAAGAAGTTCGCCAAGGGCGAGACCGATTATTTCACCATGGTCCCGACCATCTACAATGCCGATACGCTCGGCATCCGCCCCGATCTCGTCGGCCGCGATATCTCCAGCTGGGCCGATATCATGGACCCGAAGTTCAAGGGCAAGACCTCCATTCTCAACATCCCCTCCATCGGCATCATGGATGCGGCGATGATCATGGAAGCCATGGGCAACATCAAATATGCCGACAAGGGCAACATGACCAAGGAGGAGATCGACAAGACCATCGACTTCCTCATCAAGGCGAAGAAGGACGGCCAGTTCCGCGCCTTCTGGAAGAGCTTCGACGAAAGCGTCAACCTCATGGCGTCGGGCGAAGTCATCATCCAGTCCATGTGGTCGCCCGCCGTCGCGGCGGTCCGTTCCAAGGGCATCGCCTGCAAATACCAGCCGCTGAAGGAAGGTTATCGCTCCTGGGGCGGCGGTCTCGGTCTTGCCAAGCACCTTTCGGGCGCGAAACTCGATGCGGCCTATGAATATATCAACTGGTACACCTCGGGCTGGGTCGGCGCTTATCTCAACCGTCAGGGCTATTATTCCGCCGCCATGGAAACGGCCAAGGAACACATGACCGCCGACGAGTGGGGTTACTGGGTCGAAGGCAAGCCGGCGCAGGGCGATATCATCGCGCCCGACGGCAAGGTCATGGAAAAGGCCGGCGCGGTGCGCGATGGCGGCTCCTTCGAGGAACGCATGGGCAAGGTCGCGTGCTGGAACTCCGTCATGGATGAAGACCGCTACATGGTCCGCCGCTGGAACGAATTCATCGCGGCCTGATGTAAAAAACGGGATCGGTGGCGGCTTGTCGTCACCGGTCCTGAAAGCGGCAGTCGCCCAAACCTCTCCCCCGTCATCCTCGGGCTTGACCCGAGGATCTAACGAACCACCACATCAGACGTGGTTAGATCCTCGGGTCAAGCCCGAGGATGACGTCGAGAGTGCGGAGGACTTGTCAACATGCTTGCTGGCGGCATCGCCGCCGGTGCTTCAGCAAATCCAGCGAAAGGCTTCATGATGGTGACGGTCAGACTCATCGGCGTCAGCGACAAAAAGGACAGGCCGCCCCGCAGCTTCGCGCTGCCGCAAAAGCTCGTGTCCTATGTTCAGGCCGCGCCGCTTTTGCTGATCCTCGGCTTTTTCCTGGCTCTGCCGATCCTCATGATCGCCGTCGTCAGCTTCTGGGATTACGATTTCGCCCAGATGTATCCCGATTTCGTGACGTTCAACTATCTGGAAACGCTCGGCTCCTGGGTCACCTGGCAGACCTATCTCAACACCCTGAAATATGCCGCCATGGTCTGGGCCATCACGCTGTTCTGCGGTTTCTGGGTCGCCTATTTCCTCGCCTTCCACATCCGCACCACCACCATGCAGATGGTGCTCTTCCTCGTCTGCACCGTGCCCTTCCTGACGTCGAACATCATCCGCATGATCTCCTGGATTCCGGTGCTTGGGCGAAACGGCCTCGTCAACAGCGCCCTGGTCGGAACCGGTATCATTCCCGAACCGATCGAATGGCTGCTTTATTCGGATTTCGCCGTGGTGCTCGCCATGGTGCATCTTTATACGCTGTTCATGGTCACGCCGATCTTCAACACGCTGATGCGCATCGATAAATCGCTGATCGAGGCGGCGCGTGATGCGGGTGCGACGGGCTGGCAGACGCTCGGCAACGTCATCATTCCGCTTGCCAAGCCCGGCATGGCGATTGGCAGCATCTTCGTCGTCACGCTGGTCATGGCCGATTTCTCCACCGTTCAGGTCATGTCCGGCGGCCAGAGCGCCTCGGTGGCGCTGATGATGAAGAACCAGATGTCGCTGCTGCAATATCCGGCCGCCGCTGCGAACGCCGTCATCCTGCTCATCCTCGTTCTTCTGATGGTCGCGGGCATTCTGCGCATCGTCGATATCCGCAAGGAGCTTTGATCCCATGCATCAGGAAAAACGCGGCCGCGAATTCTATATCCTTGCCTTCTTTTTCACCCTCTTCGTGCTGTTTCTTTACGGCCCGCTGTCGGCCATCCTCATCCTCGCCTTTCAGGGGCCGAATGGCGGCCTGACTTTCCCGCTGAACGGCGTCTCGCTGCACTGGTTCGGCAATCTCTTCGAACAGCAGGCCGTCGGCGATTTCGGCGGCTCCTTCCGCCGTTCCTTCGCTCTTGGCCTGATGGTCATGGCCGTTACCGTGCTTGTCTCGCTACTGGCGGGCCTTGCCTTCCGGCGCAAATTCATCGGTGCGACGCCGTTGTTCTATCTGTCGGTCGCAAGCCTTGTGGTGCCTTCGATCATCATTTCGCTCGGCATCGGCGTTCTGTTCCAGCAGCTCGGGCTGGAGCCGTCATGGTATACGTCCGCCTTCGGCGCGCATCTCACCTGGACGCTGCCCTTCGGCGTGCTCATCATGCTGGCCGTCTTCAACCGCTTTTCGCCGTCCTATGAGGAAGCGGCCCGCGATCTCGGCGCGTCTTCCTGGCAGACCTTCGCCCATGTGGTGCTGCCGATGATCGCGCCGAGCCTGATCGGCGTCGGTCTCTTCGGCTTCACGCTTTCTTATGACGAGTTCGCCCGCACATTGATGACGTCAGGCACCTACAACACGCTGCCGCTGGAAATCTACGGCATGACCACCAATGTCACGACGCCGGTGCTTTATGCGCTCGGTGCTGTTACAACCCTGTTTTCCTTCCTGGTGATCGCGGTCACGCTCGGCCTGATCGTCACGCTCAATCGCCGCCATTCGCGCGGATAAAGAAACGTAAAATGCGCATTCTCGTCATCAATCCCAACACCACGCAATCCATGACCGCGACCATCGCCGACGCCGCGACGCGGATAGCCGGCCGCGATACGGACATAATGGCCGTTACCTCGTCCATGGGCCCCGTTTCCATCGAAGGTTATTACGACGAGGTTTTCGCCGTGCCCGGCCTGCTGCTGGAGCTGGCAAAGGCGCCGGCGCTTGGAGCTGACGCGGCAATCATCGCCTGTTTCGACGATACCGGGCTCGATGCGGCCCGCGCCCTGGCCGATATTCCGGTTATCGGCATCTGCGAGGCGGCGGTTTCCGCCACCGCCTTCATCGCGCAGAAATTCACCATCGTCACGACGATGGAACGCTCGCGGCTGCCGCTGGAACATCTCGTCCATCGTTATGGCATGTCCGCCCGCTGCAATGTGCGCGCCGCCGATATTCCGGTTCTGTCGCTGGAAGATCCCGCCTCGAACGCCCGCGAAAGGCTGCGCGCGGAAATCTCGCTGGCCCTGAAAGAGGACAGGGCGGAGGCGATCGTGCTCGGCTGTGCCGGCATGGCGGATCTTGCCGCCGAACTGCGCGATGAGTTCGGCGTGCCGGTTGTCGATGGCGTCGCGGCGGCCGTCAAGCAGGCGGAATCGCTGGTGTCCATGGGGTTGTCCACCGCCAAGCGCGGCGCTTATGCCACGCCGCTTGCCAAGCCCTATCGCGGCTTGCTGGAGCCATTCCGGCCGGACAGGCTCTCCGGAGCATCCGCAGACGGCGGAGACGTTCTCGCCGCCTCCGCCCATAAAACGACGAAGGCGAGCTGATAGGCCAGATCCCGCTGGACATTCTGCAATGCCAGGTCGCTCAGAACTATTCTGGGTCCGTTTCTTTGCAAGATGTTCAACCGCTCGGCCCTGGCGAGTATGGCCGTGACATGGGCGCGGCTGACCCCATAGGCGCGCGCCGTCGCCTTGCGGGAGAACACGCAACCCGTCGCATCGCACGTATCTGTTTTCGCGGCGGACAGCAGGTCCAACAGGATCAGGAAACCCGGCGCATGCCCAAGGAACATCCGCATTTCCTCTGAGAGAAAAGGCAAATCCTGCGCGTGCCGCAGAAACCAGCTCACACCGTCGATAAGAACGCCCGTTCCGATGGCTTCCTCCGCAGGCTTCTCCATTGCCGGGAGGGTTTGCCACGGCGAGGCCGCGACGCGATAGGTGCTGGCAAGCGTCTCGATTGCCGAAATAATCCAGCCGTTTAGCGACCATGGCCGCTCGCGGTTATCGTCGCCGGGCGGGTGACGCTGCGCGGTATCTTCCAGTTCCAGCCAGTCGATCAATGCGCGGGTCCTGCGGCTGGATGCCCAGCCGGGTGGAACGACGACTGCCTGAACCGCCGCCAGCGTAAATAGCCCGCCATGGACCGATGCGATGCCCACTGCGCACATGACGGTGGCGAATGCGCCGAAGTCTCCGAGCGCGCGAACGAGGCGCTGCTCCTGTTTGAAGGCGGTCGATATGTGGGTGCAAAGATAGGCGACAGCATCACCAAAGGCATCGTCGTTCAGGATTCGGTTCGCAAGTAAGCCCAGCCTCTCTCGAAGCATGTCCGGCCGAGGCCGGGCGAAGTCCCTTTTCGGGTGCGTCTTTGAAGCTGGGGCGCCTGCTTTTCCGGATACCTTTCTCCCGTGGTTTTTTGCTCATCGCTACTTTATGGCGAATTCGAAAACGTGAGTTCTGTTCGCTGACGACGGCCGCGCAGGGCAGTCGTGACAGCCGAAAGGTTCCGCTCCGAAAGATGCGTGCATTTTGTTGCACTCCCCCGAGGCCCTGTTGAGCGGTATTAAAAAATACTCTCATAAATTGAATGTTAAAGGGCACGTAAAAATGTGTTCCCTTTTGAGACGGTTTGCGGGAGTAACGCTGACAATAGCGTTATATGCTGTTTTTATTGCATAATTTAATGAAGTGTCGGATGTGGAATCTTTCGTCCATTTGCCTTGAATGCAATCTTTGATGGTTGCTTTTTAGGCCTTGACGACGTTGCAGACGATGCGTCCGAAACCACCCGATATCCGAATGTTACTGCCATGTCTCTGGCACGGTCGGCAGCGATGCCGGGCGGCGCATGGAGCCCGTCATGCCTTTTATTCATCCCCAATTCTCCAGAGGAGGTTGAAATGATGCAACTTAAACATGTTGTTTTTGCTGGCCTTGCGGCCTTCGCAATGCAATTCGATATCCCGTCCATGGGCCAGCCCGCCATTGCGAACGCAGCCACCCTCACCGCCGAGCAGACGGCGGCTTTCCAGTCGAAACTGGAACAGGCGGAAGCGAGCCGCGAACTGCTCGGCCGCCGATCCGTGTGCCTGATGGAACATCTGACGGCGCAACAGCAACTCAGCGCCGACCGCGAGAAGGCGCTGGGGCAGGCCATGTACCTGCAGATCGAGCTGGAGCGGCAGGTGGTGCAGTCCGAAACCAGCGTGAAGGGCTACGAGGAGCTGGTTCAGTCCGAGAGCGAGAACGTCAGGGCGCGTCAGGCCACCTTCGAAAAAGCCCGGAGGGAAATGGACGAGCAGGCCAAGCGAGTAAAAATATGCAGCGGCGTCCTCTTCTTCCTGCCGGGAATTTGCCAGATCGGTGACGCCGCGGTCAAAGCGCTGGGCTGGATGAATGATGCGGAGCGGGAATACCGCACCGCGCAGCCGCGTCTGGACAATGCCCGGGCGGCTCTTGAAGGCGTTCGCAACCAGCTCGAAAACAATCGCCGCCAGCTTGCGGCGGCACAGCAGAGCCACGCGGAAAACCAGAAGGCGGTGAAAACTCTGGAGGAGCAGATCACCAGGCTCAAAGCGGCGATCTCCACCATCAACGTCAAGGTTCAGGACTTCAACATTCAGGTCGGCAACTTCACCAGCGCTCTGAAGGAAGCGAGCGAGGTCAATCCTGACGATGCGAAAATACGTCAGGTTACGCGGCTGTCCGCCGAGATCGACGGCCTGACCAAAGACGTGCCGCAGTTCATTTCCTCCACCGAGGCCGGACTGCCGGACGACGCGAAGAAACAATGCGGATCGTGAACGATCAACCCCATGACTCTCCGTAACCACCCATCAACAGGAGCATGAAAATGAACAATGTCGTCAATCTCGAAAGCCGTGAAACCAAACTGAACAGCGCGATCGACGCCGATGTCGAGGCAATCGTGTCGAAGCCGGAATTCAGCCTTCCCAAGGCGGATACGGCGCTTGTCCGATATTATGTCGACAAGATCCAGGGAACCTACGATGTCGAGCGCGCCAAGCGCGACACGGACAATGCGATCGACCTGCTCTACATCGCCTATAACACCACACCACAGGAGGAAGGCAAAATTCGCGGCCGCATCACCGCCATCATGGACAACTTGATAAGGGCGCAACAGGACAGTGAAATCACCATGAGACATGCGATGGGGCTTGCCAATCGCGTCCGCGTTTCAGTCGACGACCTCTTCCCGGACTGGCTGGACGTCCGCGAGGGAAATGATCAGGGCGAGATCAAGGCTTTCGTCTCCAACGACCTGATAAAGCTCGCGAAAGATATCCGCGACAAGGCGTTGAAAGTGCGGGACGATCTGCTTGAGGTCGCCGCCACCTATGATGGCATCATCAAGGCGACCGCGCAGATCACCGATGCGAGCGAAATGGTACTGAGCAAGCGTCTCGACGACAAGGCGACGATGGAACGGGAAATCCGGGAGGCCGACGCGCGGCGTCAACAGCTGGAATCGCTTGTGAACGATCTGAAGGTGCAGGTTGCGGAGTTCGAAAAGAAGGCTCGTGAATATGAAAAGCGGGCCAATACAGCGGAACAACGTGCTTTCATCATGTCGATTGTCCGGGTCGGCGCACAGATGATTTCAAGCGCTATTCCAGCAATCGCCATGGTTGCGGGCGGCCCGGCCTCCATGCTGGCCTCGTCGGTCGGCGGCGCGCTTTCGGGACAGTCCAAGGGTGGCCAGGATGCCGACGGGCAGGGGCAGGGCGGCAGCTCCCGCACACCGACAACCGGTGGCGGCAAGACGGATGCGGCCGCCACGCAAAGCAAGCTTTCCGAGCAAAAGGCCGAACTGCGCAAGAGCGAGGAAAAACGCGATAGCTTGAAGACGGATATCAAATCGTTGGAAGACAGCAGATCGGCGCTGGCGAAGGACGCCGACGGCGCCGATCCGAAATCGAGCAAGGCCGTGGAACTTGCCGAGCTCGACAAACGCCTGACCGCGCGTGCTGCCGAACTGAAAGCGCAGGAGGAAAAGATCGCAGGTCAGCAGACCCTGATTTCCAGCCTCCAGGCTTCGCTCGACGCGCTCGACAAGGGGCTCGGCAAGCTCACCGACGAGCAGCAGCAACAGGCGGCAAGCCTGCGCGACATGCAGATGAAGATGATCGACAAGGCGGAAGCCTATGAGAACGAACGCCGCACCCAGGCCGCCGAACTCATCAAGATCAACGCTCTGCTCAAGGGAAAGCAGGATGAGAGCGATAAGATCAAGCTTGCGGTCCAATCCCTCAACGTCAGCATTACGGCACTGAAACGCATGAAGGAAATCATTGAGGAAATCGCCTTTTTCTTCAAAAGCTTCGCCGATTTCATGCAGGCCGTGGCCGACGATGCCGCGCATCAGATCAAGGCAATCGACAATGTGGCCGAGCTGGAGGTCATTCGCAAGAACCGCCTCGCCCAGCTCGTTCGCTCCGTCAACGAGTTTTTCGTCAGGCAGACCGGCCAATGGTATGCGGTCGCGACCGTCAGCGAAAGGTTCAACCGCAGCTTTGCGGATGGATGGTCGAAACTCAACAAGCTGCAGGGGAAATATCTCACTGGCGCGGAACTGACGAACTATTTGGCGGAAGCCTCGGAAAAGGTCTCGGCCATTGTCGCCGAACGGGAGGCCGCGGCGGACGCAAAAATCGCGTCGTTGCAGGCCTATCGGCAGGATCTGAGCAAGACCGCCTGATCCCCTGAGAACCTGCCGGTCCTGTCCCGGCCCGGCAGGAAGCGTATCCATGGTCCCGGCCGAACACGTCCCCTCGGGCATGGGATCATGGGCAATGTCCTGCCGGCGCATGTGCCGGCAGGACGGCCGCCGAAACCTCGACATTCACCAAACAACGACAGGCATCCGGCCGCTATCGAAGCGCCCCATGCCACGTCATTTTCAGAAAGGAGAAGACCATGCCGACAGTCAACAAACCTCCCGTTTTGGTGCCTCAGGACACCCCCGCCTGGTGCTTTGCCGCCGTTGAGCAGATGGTGCGGGCCTATTACCGGCTTCCCGCCGCCACCCAATACGAGATTGCAAGGCGCAACACCGAAGCGCTTGCCACCGTCGACCCGCAGGTTCAGGAGCGCTGGGAGCTGGCGCAGGTTCTGGATCAATCCGCCAGCATCGACGAACAGGGCGGCGGCAATGCGAACAGCAATGTCGTCAAGCTGGTTTCCAGCCAGTGGAACGCTTTCGATCACACCACGACGGGCGGCCACTTTGTCAATGGCCTGACAGCCGATATCGTCAGACACGAGATCGATAACAACCGCGTCTTCGTGATCGGGACGGAGTACCACTATTACCTCGTCTACGGCTACACCGTGAACGGCAAGGATATCGAGCTACATATCCTCGATCCATGGCCGGTCGGGCGGGGCGGTGCCAGAACCCGCATCGGCCTGCAGGAATTTCTGGCAATGCCGGCCCGCGTCGCCATCACCTTCGGCTAGGTTGGCAAGCCGGCCGCGTTCCCATCGATTGCCAGAGATATCCGGCAGCCAATCAACCCACAGATCCCACCATGCGATCCCGCACGTCAACGTCCGGGAACAGGTGGTCCATGTCCAAAAAGGAGATACACATGCCACTTCTCGGCAATTTCGTCGTCAAGCATATCCGACCCTTCGGCGAAGCGGGCTATGATGCTTTCGGCAATGCGCAGACCATCGAATTCCTCTCGAGCCTCGGGCTCAGCACGGGGGATATCGCCAATATCTTCGCCGCATGGCGCCTGGCGGCCCTGGCCGATCCCGTCGGCGAGAGCAATCTTCTCGTTGCGGCAGCGAATGCGCTGGCGCAGGCGCGATGGGAAAACCTCTATGAAACGCAGATGAGCACGGTGCTTTTCCTCGACGATGTCCAGCTCGAATCCCTCAGCCATCTCGAGCCCGGGGTGAACCGCAACTTTTCGTGGCGATCCCCGACCCCCATCGCCGCCGCGGTGACTATTCATAACGGCAGCAACAGGCATCACATCATCTGGGAGGCAACGGGTTTTTCCGGCGGCACCGATGAAAATGGCTGGATTTCGCACTTCGCCGACCTGTTGCCGACCGAGAGATAGGTCCTTCGCCGGATAATCGCCAAATGGCGCCGGAACGTTATCGCAACCTTCCGGCGTCGATGCCGCCAGCCCCTTCATATCCCTGTCATAATGGTGTCTGATACCGAAACCGTTCTGAGGCTGATATGTGTTGACGACGAGCCGTTGCACGCAGGGAGTTCTTTGGTGAAATCGTCAACGCAAAGCATAGAGACCGAAGTGCACGGCCAGAGACACGGCACGCCCGGTGAGGTTTTTGCGGCCTTCCTGAAGCTCGGCGTCACCTCCTTCGGCGGCCCCATCGCCCATCTTGGTTATTTTCGCGATGAACTTGTCGTGCGGCGCAAATGGATCGATGAGGCCGGTTATGCCGATCTCGTGGCGCTCTGCCAGTTTCTTCCCGGCCCGGCCTCCAGTCAGGTGGGGTTTGCGCTCGGGCTGCTGCGGGCAGGCCCGCTCGGTGCGCTGGCGGCCTGGACGGCCTTTACCCTGCCATCCGCCATTCTCCTCTTTTTCTTCGCCATGGTCGCCGCCTCCATCGAAGGGCCGGTCGGCACCGGCCTGCTGCATGGGCTGAAAATCGTCGCCGTCGCCGTCGTGGCACAGGCGGTCTGGGGCATGGCAAAAAGCCTTGCGCCGGATCGTGAGCGGGCCAGCATCGCGCTTGCCGGCATCGTCTGCGTCGTGTTTGTCGCCGGCGCCTTCGGGCAGATCCTGGCGCTTGCCGTCGGCGCTCTCGCCGGGCTTGTCTTCTGTCGCGCCGATGCCGCGCGGCAGGCTACCCATCTCGCCTTCCGGGTGCCGAAAAGCGCCGGATACATTGCGCTCGCCACCTTTGCCCTGCTTCTTGGCCTCCTGCCGCTCCTCGCAGCGGTCGCGGCGTCACAGGGACTCTCCTTGTTCGATGCCTTTTATCGCGCCGGCGCGCTCGTCTTCGGCGGCGGCCATGTGGTGTTGCCGCTGCTGCAATCGGAAGTCGTCGCCACGGGCTGGGTCACGGAAGATGCCTTCATCGCCGGTTATGGCGCAACCCAGGCTGTGCCCGGCCCGCTCTTCACCTTCGCCGCCTATCTCGGTGCGGTGGTGGGGCCGCAGCCTAACGGCGTTGCAGGCGCGGCGATCGCCCTTGTTGCGATCTTCCTGCCCGGCATGCTGCTACTGGTCGGCGCGCTGCCTTTCTGGGAAGGGTTCCGCAAACACCTTCTGGCACAGGCCGCCATGCGCGGCGCAAATGCCGCCGTTGTCGGCATTCTGGGCGCCGCACTTTATGATCCGGTCTGGACAAGCGCCATCTTCACCCCGAAGGATTTCACCCTGGCGCTCACTGGCTTCGTCCTGTTGACGATCTGGAAAACCCCGCCATGGGCCGTGGTGGTCCTCTGCGCGGCCGGCGGCGTTCTGCTCGCCCTGGCATAAGCCTTATTCCGCAGCGCCGATGCTGTCGAACATCCAGTCGGAAAAGGCCTGCATGGCGGGTGTGGGAGGTTTCGATTGCAGCCGGGTCAGCCAATAGCTCCCGAGCGAAATGGTGACCGGAAAAGGCTGGATGATCGCGCCGGAGGCCAGATGCCGCGAAAACATCGATGGTGGCGCCAGCGCCACGCCCAGCCCCTGCAGGGCCGCCTCCATCATGCCCAGAGACGTATCGAAAACAATACCAGCATTCACCTGCGCCGCGGGCATCACGCCGGCCGCGGCAAACCAGTTGCTCCATTCATCGGCCCTGTAGCTGCGCAGCAGCGTCGCTTCCATCAGATCGGCGGGTGTTTTCAGCGTCTCCGCCAGCTTCGGCGTGCAGAGCGGGGAGAGAGGCGCCTCGAATAACCGAAAGGCATCCGTGCCATGCCAGGAGCCCTGGCCGAAACGAATGGCGAAATCCAGCCCTTCAGCCGCCATATCCACCCGGTTATTATTGGTGGAAACCCTGACATCGATGAAGGGATGCTGCTTCTGAAACGCCTTCAGCCGGGGCAGCAGCCAGCCCACGGCAAAGGTTCCCACGACACCCAGAAACAGCAATTCGCGCACCTGCCCGGCCTCGATCCGGTCGAGCGTCGTCGCCATCTGGTCGAAGGAACTCGTCACCGTCGGCAGCAGGGCCTCGCCTTCGGCGGTAATCTTCAGGCCGCGCGGAAGCCGCTGAAAAAGCGAAACGCCAAGCCGCTTTTCCAGCCCTTTCACCTGCTGGCTCACAGCCGCCTGCGTCACACACAATTCGATGGCCGCACGGGTGAAGCTCAGGTGCCGCGCCGATGCCTCAAAAGCCCGTAAGCCGTTCAGGGGAAGAAATTGCCGAACCATTCAAGACCTAGATTTTCTTGTGTCTCTTCCGAGATATCATGATTTGTTCGTGCAATGTAGGCCGGTTAAACGTCTTTCGCTGGGAACGGCCCACGGGCTGAAAATCCACCCTAGGTTTTGGAGAACGCGAAAGATGAAACTTAATCGCAGACATATCGCACTGGCCACTTTGCTTTCGACCGGCCTGTTTTCGCAGGCGCTTGCCGCCGATGATGCGAAGCTGAAAGCGATAACGGATGCCGCGATCAAACCGGTCATGGAGAAAAACGGCATTCCGGGCCTTGCCGTTGGTATCAGCGTCGATGGCGAAAGCCACATCTTCACCTATGGCGTCATGTCCAAAAGCTCGGGCCAGCCGGTGACGGCGCAGACGCTTTTCGAACTCGGCTCCATCTCCAAGACTTTCACGGTTACCCTCAGCACCTATGCCGAAATGAATGGCCAGCTTTCGCTCTCCGGCAAAGTCGAAGATTATCTTCCCTCCATGAAGGGCAAGCCCTTCGGTGATGTCACGCTGATGCAACTCGGCACCCACACCGCCGGCGGCTTTCCTCTGCAGGTGCCGGATAACGTCAAGACGGAGCAGCAGTTGATGGCCTATCTCAAGGCCTGGAAACCCTCATACAAGCCCGGAACACACAGAACCTATGCCAATCCCAGCATCGGAATGCTCGGATACATCACCGCAAAGGCCATGGGCCAAAGCTTCGATGACGCCATGAAAGATACACTCTTTCCCGCTCTGACCTTGAAGAACACCTTCACCGTGGTGCCCGACGCGAAGATGGCCGATTACGCGCAGGGCTATAAACGAACCGGCGAGCCCGCCCGCGTGACACCGGCTGTTCTCTCCTCGGAAGCCTACGGCGTCAGATCGACAGCGGAGGATATGATCCGTTTCATCAATGCGAATATGGGACTGGAAAAGCTGGGCGGAAAAATCCAGCAGGCGCTCGCCAACACCCATACGGGATATTTCGGCGTCGGCGCCATGACGCAGGACATGGTCTGGGAGCAATATGCTCATCCCGCGCAGCTGAAGACATTGCGAGAGCTGAATTCCGGCGCCCTGCTCAAGACTGTCCCGGTCTCTGAAATTTCACCACCCATGAAACCGCGCCAGGACGTCTTCATCAACAAAACCGGCTCCACCAATGGTTTCGGCGCTTATGTGGCGTTTATACCAAAGCAGAAATTGGGCATCGTCATTCTGGCCAATAAAAACTATCCCAATGAGGAGCGGGTTTCCGCGGCATATGAGATTTTGACGGCCCTAAAAATACTCGAATAGTGATCTTTCGAAACGTATTTACTTTTGTTCTGTCGGCTACAGCGCGGGGTTTATATCTTGCGCCCGATGCCGTCACTAACAACTCAAAGTTCGAGCTCTCGATCGAACGGATGCGAAGCGCGCTCGTCGTAGTCGCACCGCGACAATTCCTCTTGCAGTGCTTCCAGTGCCACGGAGGAATATCCGGGACGCCATATTAGATGCGTACAGGTCTGCGCGAATTTTGGCGGCAAGGGCAGCGCCTGCACTTGGCCCACAGCATGGACCGCCCGAAGCACCGAACGCGGCATTATCCCGATACCCGATCCGGCTGCGACGCAGGCGGTGATCGCGTGATAGGAGGTGAGTTCGAGAATTCTTTCAGGTATGATCTTCGACATTGAAAGCCAATCCTCCAGTATGCGCCGATAGGAACAACCAGTGGCGAAGGCGATCACGGTGCGTTGCGCCAGTTGCCGAGCCTCTGCAAGCGAAGTTACGTCCTTGGAGCCAATCAGCATCAATTCTTCGGTGAAGGCGGGCCGGGCTTCCAGATCGTCCGCCAAAAAGGGATCGGAAACGAAGGCTGCTTCCACATCAAAGCTGCGAACCCGCTCGATCATCGAGGTCGTGTCGCCTGTGACCAGTTCAAGCTGAACCTCTGGGTAGCGTTCATGATAGGAAGACAGTAGCGGCGGCAGACGCGCAGCGGCCGTGCTTTCTAGGGTTCCAATTCTTAGCCTTCCGCTTGGAGACCTGGAGCGCAATGCTGCTTCAGCTTCGGTCGAAAGGCGCAACAACCGCTCTGCATAGGTAAGAAGTAGGTGCCCCTCAGCCGTCAGAACGAGTTTGCCGCCCTCACGATGAAACAGTGATACCTGCAATCGCTCCTCAAGGTTTTTGACCCGCGTAGTAATGTTGGACTGCACTCTGTTCAGCCGTGCGGCGGCTTTTGTGATACCCCCGCAATCAACCACGGCCTTGAATATCTCCAGGGAATCTATGTCAATGTTTCTCAATTTAAGAACTCCTTATCTCTATTATTCATTTTTCATGATGTTGAAGGCAAGCTAGAATGTTGCGATTTTGATTGAATTCCGCGGTTGTCACCCGATGACGGCCCTAACCCCTTTTGTTGCGAGGAAATCCCGCCTTGGCTTCCGATCCCCTGCTACTCATCCAGGCGGGCTCACCTCCCGAAGAGATCCGTAACCCGCATGGTGACCTTCCCATATGGTTCCGGCGCGCTTTCGGATCGCTTGCCGAGACGGTGCGTGTCATTCGTGTGTTCGAAGGGGAGGCGTTGCCGCGGCCACAGTCCGTTCAAGGTGCGATCATCACGGGATCATGGGATATGGTGACGGACCGCCTGCCATGGAGCGAAGCGACGGCGCAATGGATACGTGAAGCCATGGCGGTCGAACTGCCGCTGTTTGGTGTCTGCTATGGTCATCAACTCATAGCTCATGCTCTTGGCGGGCATGTGGACTATCATCCTGACGGACGCGAGATCGGCACGCAGTCGATCCACCTGCTGGCAGGTGCAGAAGATGATCCGCTGCTTAAGGCTATGCCTGCCCGGTTCCCGGCGCATCTGACCCACATGCAGACCATCATCACCCTCCCGGCCGGAGCGCAGCCACTCGCTGCTTCCGATCATGATCCGCATCAGATCGTTCGCTATGGGCGCAATGCGATCTCGACGCAGTTTCACCCCGAATTCACGCCGGACATCTGCGCCGCCGTCATTCGTTTGCGCGCTCATACATTGCGCGAGGAGGGCCGAGACCCGAATACCTTACTTGCCGCAGTTGAGGATGCGCCGGAGCCGCTGGCGCTGCTTCGTCGGTTTATCGCGTTGGCATTGGAGCAGCAGCAGCCCACTGCATTGACCTAACCGCATGTCATGAAAGCGAGGACACAATATGCCGTACGTTAATATTAAGGTCACCGGTGGTGCGGAGGCCCCGACAGCCGAGCAGAAAAGCGAACTCATTCGCGAAGTCACGCAACTTTTGGCGCGAGTTTTGAACAAGAACCCGGCGACAACCGTTGTCATTATTGATGAGGTTTCCATGGATAATTGGGGGGTCGGCGGCGAAACTACGACAGTCCGTCGGCAAAAGGCCAAATCGCAGGGCGCTGCCTAAGCCAAAATCCGTCAAGGGGCGTCACATGAAGAAATTGGGTCTCATCGGCGGTATCGGGCCAGAATCCACCCTGCTATATTACCGTAAGCTGGTCTATGCGGCTCACGAGCGCGTCGGAGAGCACTTCTTTCCCAATTTGACGATCGAGAGCCTGAATGTTTTTGACGTGTTCCGCTTCTGTCAGGGAAAGGACTACGACGGGCTGGCTACCTATCTCATGACAGGCATTAACAACCTGATTGCCGCCGGGGCCGAGATTGTGGCTCTGACCGGCAATACGCCGCACATCGTTTTCGACGCTTTGCAGGCACAATCCAGCGTTCCGCTCATTAGTATTGTCGAGGCGACCCGCGACGAGGCGGTAAGCCAAAATTTCCGTCGTCTAGGGTTGCTCGGCACGCGCTTCACCATGGAGGCGGATTTTTTCAAGGAGCCGTTCCGGGCAGCCGGTCTTGACGTGGTCGTGCCAACTGCGCCGGAGATCGATTATATATCGGGCAAGATCGCAGATGAGCTGGAACGGGGCCTCGTCAAGGATGAAACCCGAGAGGGTTTCCTTGCCATCGTTCGGCGCATGAAGGATGAACATGGCATGGACGCGCTGATATTGGGGTGCACCGAACTGCCGCTTCTGTTTAAGGATGCTAGGGTACCGGTGAAGACACTGGACACGATGGATGTGCACATCGACGCGCTGCTTTTTGCGGCACTGTAGATTTGCAAGCATTTCAGGATGGGTGCTGAGATAGGCTAAGACACGGTAAAAGCCGATCTAGGCCCGCGTTAAAAAGCTAAATCCATGATGCTTATATCAGCGTGCGTTGAAATCGCCTCGTGAAAGTAATACCATCTTTGATGTTGGTACTACAGGAGCGCCAAATGACGACGACAGTAACCGCCAAAGGGCAGGTCACCATTCCGAAGGCAGTGCGGGAACTTCTTGGTATTGCTCCGGGAAGCTCTGTCGATTTTGTTCGCGCTCCAGATGGCCGGATTGTTCTCGTCAGGGCCGACAAAAAGCAGCCGCCAACGCGCTTTTCCAAACTCCGGGGCCATGCCGGGGAAGGCCTGGATACAGACGCCATCATGGCGCTTACGCGTGGTGAGAAGTGACGCTCGTTGATACAAATGTCCTGCTTGATCTGGTAACGAATGATCCGACATGGGCCGATTGGTCAATTGAACAACTCGAAATTGCAAGCGTCTCCGGTCCATTGTTCATTAACGATGTTGTTTATGCGGAGCTTGCCGTTCGGTATGAGCGCATTGAAGCTTTGGATGTCTTCGTTCACGAGGCGGGATTAAAACTGGTTCCCTTTCCCCGCGCTGCATTGTTTTTAGCGGGAAAGGTCTTTGGCCAATATCGTCGTGCTGGCGGCCCTCGTACAGGCGTTTTGCCTGATTTTTTTATCGGTGCTCACGCAGCGGTTCAAAATTTTCCGCTTTTGACACGAGATGTAGGTCGATATCGATCCTATTTTCCAACCGTGACATTGATCTCTCCTGAACGGTAAAGGAGCAGGCTTTTCTTATGCTGTTTTTCCGTTCTGTCTCAGACGGATAATGAAATGCGCTGTTGCGGGAGGGAGCCATCCTGCGTCAAGGCTTGCGCGCTCAAGCGAGCATCCAAATTTGTTAGAGCGGGTGGTGTGGGCGAACGGCGTGAGGGCTGTCGGATCGTGTCTGCACCGTCAAAGCTAAACGCAGAATACGAAGACGTCTCATACCCACGATTATCTCATTTTACTAAAAATAGTTGTATTTGTTAAACTGAGTGCGGATTGCTTGTCGCAAGCCTCATCTGGCAGATTTTGGCCGCAGATGTAGGAGATTTGCCATGACCACGATTGGATCGACAGCATACTACAACTCCACTAGTTATTACGGTGGGCATGAAAAGACGGATGCCAACGCTACGATTGGATCGACTGAAGATTATACCTCCGGCCTTCGTTACAACGGAACGGAAAAAGCAACCGCCAAGGGTCGTGAGACTCACGCTTCCTCTGCGGTATGGCAGGATAAAAGCAGCCAACGTCGGTCCCTACCGCAATAGTCTTACAACTTGACAGAATATGATGACCGCCAATCCGCCGAGAGCTGCCGTCACTGCGAGGGACGAACCTATACCGATCCCTGACATCGCCAGCGCTAGCATGAACGGCGCCAGAGCAGACAGAATCAGGCGGGCCGCCATCGTCTTTCCTTGGAGGTGGCCATAGCCCTCGCTTCCAAATAGGTATAGTGGCAGCGACCCTGTGACGATGCTGAGCAGGCCATTGCCCATACCGAAGACTACCGCAAACAGCATAGCGCCCGGCACCGAAGGGGCCGTCAACAAGAGGATGATTACACCGCTAGGGATCATCCCGGCAGCGACTAAGGCCAGATGGGGTGCTTTGACGTTCTTTCCAAACACCATGTTGATCAGGCGACTCGCAACCTGTGATGGCCCAAATAGTGTTCCGACGACTGCCGCTGTCGCTCCAAGCCCCAGTCCCGACAGTATTGGCACCATGTGGACCAGCACCGCAGAGCTGGCCAGCGACATGAGGGAGAAGCCTGAGACCATCAGCAGGAACCCAGCCCTGCGACTTGCCATTGGCAAATGCCCTTCGACCTGAGCAGAGGTTTCTCGTCCAACCGTTTGATATCTTGAGGCATCGTGCGCGAGCCAAGCGTGGATCGGCAGGCATACCAGCAGGTTGAGACCAGCGAACACCAAATAGACCTGCTGCCACGACATATATGTGTGCAGGGCCGTTGTGATTGGCCAGAACAAAGTAGATGCGAACCCGGCTATAAGCGTCAGGTATGTAATGCTACGCGATGCGGCTTGAGGCTGAAGTTGAACGAGAAGCGCAAACGCTGCGCCGTATTGGACGAGATTTGCCGCAACTTCCACGGCGATCAAGGCCACGACGAAAAACGTTCTAGCCGGTGCGTAAGCACATGCCACCAAAGCCGCAGCGGCTACCACCGAGCCAATAGTCATTACCCGCCCGGCGCCGAGCCGGTCGAATAGCTTTCCGAGCCAAGGCGCTGTCAGCCCACCGATCAACAATGCGGCCGACAATGCGCCGAATATCCACTCGGGCGATAGCGCAAAGTGGATTGCCATGTCGGGGGCAAGGATGCTGAAGCTGTAGTAGAGGGTGCCGTAGCCGATGTTTTGGGTTATCCCTAATAATAAGACCGCAACTATCGGCACTCGCTCAGACATAATGGCCTTCGAGCGCTTGAGTGATCAGACAATGCGTGAAACTTCCCATTAGATATTGTCCGTCGAGTGAGTGCAGCAGGTGGCAGCGGTTGCCGGAGCCAAAATTTGGGGGTGTCCGCTGCAACAGTCTTCCATTAGGAAGCGCACCAATCCACTCAAGGCGTCGTAGTTTGCTGTGTATATGATTGAGCGAGCTTCTCGCCGTTGATCGATGAGCCCCGCGCGGTCCAGCTCCTTGAGGTGAAACGAGATATTTGAAGGCGAGACCTCTAGGCGTTCTGCTATCGAACCCGCTGACATTCCATCAGGACCGGCCACCACCAGCATCCTGACGATTTGCAATCGTGTCTCCTGAGACAAAGCACCGAATGATGCCAGGGCTTGACGTTCTTCCATATTTCAATAATCCTTTAAATATTGAAGCAAGGAGTAACGTAGATGAGTGCGATTGACAAGGCCCTATCTTCCGACATCAATCTTGGGTTTCTATTCGACACGCTGGCGAAGACGCCTAACTTACCGCTCATCTTCCTCTATGATGGGGGTACAGTGAAGCCGGGATACCACGTTACTGAAGTTAAGGCCGGGCAGTTCTCTGCGCTGGACTGCGGTGCGAATCCTGAGGCATGGGCTGAGATATTCGTGCAGCTTTGGGATATTGAAGAAGGTGAGCGTACGCATATGCTCTCCAGTAAGTTCGTGACTATCATTCGCAAGGTTTCCGAGCATGTGCAACTCGACGGTTCGGCTCGACTTACGTTTGAAGTCAGCGATGGCGTGCGCCCATTGCAACTCTATTGCGCAGCTTCTCCGACCGTATGGGAGGGGGCGGTCTATATTTCTCTTGAACCCCGGCCTGCCAGTTGCAAACCGCGTGATCGTTGGCTTACAGAACGGTCGATTTCCACGTCATCGTCGTGCTGCGCGTCGACAGCTGGGGTGTGCTGCGGTTAAAATTCATAATCGCTTTATTCCGTCTGGTTTTTTGGAGGGCCTTATTTTCTTTTTTATCCCCACCCTATTTGCCTGAGCTATACTGCCCCTGTTCCGCGATAAAGCGGAACCGGCGCCGGCTGTGAGAGAAAGACGTCACTCTCATATCTCGGGGGCTGACAGAGAATTACCCTCTGGCAATGACCGGAGGAGAGATGGAATCTGGTTTGTGGTGGGCCTTCTATTTCTCTGAAGATCATTGGCTGAAAGACTGCCTTTGCCAGGCATAAACCGCTGATGCGGGGCACTGATAAGTGTCTTTATTTCCACAGGCGGCAATTTTCAGTGCCCCGTTGCAATGCCCATCGAGCTGAAAGGCAGATGGGAAAGAGAGATGAAGATCATAACACGGACGTAACTGCGTCGCGTGATAGGAAAGGTGTGTTCAAATGGGTCTCTATGAGATGTACGTTCTTGCAGCTCGTGCAGATACAGCCCTGATGAGGCGAAGGGTGGCGAAGATTATGAATCGTCGGCGCAAGAAGCAATATTTACACAACCAGAAGAAGAATTCGGATTTGGAAACCGAGATGACGAGGGGAGTACACCTTCGACCTGGGAGGATTCCATAAACATATATTTATATATATGCAGAAACATATAAAATATATGTTGCGTTGAATTGTATAGGAATATTTGAGGGCGGATGAAAATCCGCGGCCAGAATCTTGCTTTTACGGCCTGCAATTTGCGGATTGCGGGGCGGTAACACGCGTAAATATATGATTTTTATGTTGAAATTACTGATATGGCCGGAGAATGATTATGCGTGGAAACTATACGAGCGAGATGGAATTGATTAGAGCGGAGATCAGATTCGAGTGGCGATCGATCATAATAACAATATCATGATAT